>NFUN01000006.1 GCA_002197525.1 Acidobacteria subdivision 13 bacterium RH2 MAG17b
CAACCCGGTTTTCTTTTGGCGCGAAGGCTGAGCCTTCGCGCCAAAAGAAAACCTTAATGAACGCGTTTTCGCACCCGGAAAGCCACAGGCTTTCCGCACAGCGGGCGGCGCAGCCGCTTCCCACACTAGAATGTGCGGTTAATTTGGACAGCCGTGTTAATTCCCCGCCCCGGCCGCTACTCCGCCCGCCTCTGCCTGCAGCCAGCCTTGGCGGATGCGGATTTGTTGAGGCGAAGCGTTCGGAGCTTCTTCGATCCGGTAGTCGTTCGCCACGGGCGGATCGAGTTTTACCGTAATGGTGCGGCGCTCGCCATTGCGTTCCACGGTGAACGGAACTTCGGCGCCGGGCGGATACATCCGCAAGCGGTCGCCGAGCGACTGCGTGGCAAGCGAGAGCTGATCGACCGCGACCAGGACGTCATCGCGGCTAAGTCCGGCGCGATCCGCTGCGCCGCCAGGCCGGACGGACATGATGCGCAGGCCCGTATCGACAGGTTTGGCGAGAATGCCGAGTGAAGGCGGCGAGCCGGGCGCCACTTGGATGTTCAGACGCAATCCGGCCGCGTCCAGGATTTGCGCGTAAGGCAGGGGGTCCGTGCCTTCGACGTAATTCTTAAAAAAGGAAGTGAAGCCGCCGCCCGAGACCCGGTTTAGCGCGTCCAGGATGTCTTGCTCAGTGTAGCCTTTGCCGGGGAGATAGTAAGTCGAAGGCGGCGCTTCGTAGAATTCTTGGTACATCGAGCGCAGCACGTCATCCAGGCTCTTGCGGCCGTCCGTGCGCTCACGCAATTCGAGGTCGAGCAACAGGCCGAGCACAGCGCCCTTGTTGTAATAGGAAATCGTAGAATTGGCGAAGTTGGTCTCCTGCATCTGCGGGGCGCGGTCGTAAAACCAGGCGTCAAAGCTCGATTGCTCCGCGGACATCAGCCTTCGCCCTGGCTCCTGATGAAACTGGCGGATTTCGCGCGCCAGGCGGTCAAAAAAATCCTGCTGGCTCCAGACTCCCGCGCGCAGCAACATGACGTAAGAATAGTAGTTGGTGAAGCCCTCGGCGAACCACAGCGAGCGCGTATAAACTTCGCGCCTGTAATCGAACGGGCCGAGGCCGGCGGGCCGCAGCCGCTTGACGTTCCACACGTGAAAAAACTCGTGCGCAGCGATCTCAAGCGCCTGGCTGAGCGTGTCCGCTCCCGTCGAGCCGCGAACGATGATATCCGTCGAGTTCAGGTGCTCCATGCCGTCGCCTTCGCTGATGAAGGGCGAAACGTGAACCAGAAAGGTATATGCGTCAAAATCCGGAGCGGGCATCATAGCCATTTCGCAGTGGACGATTTTGCGCAGGCTCCTGGCAAGGTCTTTGGTCCACTGCGCGGCCCCTTCGCTGCCGTCACCATAAGCGTGCACTACGACGCGAAATAGTTTGCCGTGGTCGTGAAATTGCTCCTGCTCGCAGTGCGCGGAGATTTCCATGGGCGTGTCGATGAGCCGGTCGTAGTTGGCAGCTTGAAACGCCGTCTGGGATGTGGACTGCGAGAAGCCGCTGTAAATGGCCCATGTGTGGTGCGGGGTGGAGGGAAGGTCTACCCGGAGCGTGACCGCGTCGCTTTTGTGGCCCGCGACGTACATGTAAACTCCGGCGCCGTTGACGGCGGCGTGCGACGTATCGAACTGGGAGAAGCTGCCGGTAAGATCATTGGCAAAGACGCGATACCGCACCGTGACCGAGCCGCCGCAATTTTGCGTGTTCACCCGCCAGGTCTGTTTGTCTGTGGTTTCCCATCTCAGAGCATGACCGTTTGCACCGAGCGCCTCAAACTGCTGGACGTTCTTCTCAAAGTTATAGATGGCGTACCGGCCGGGCGCCCATGCAGGCATCACGAAATCGAGTGAGGGCTCGTGCACTCCGGCTACATTAATCTCGACGCCAATCAGGTGCGTGGAGGGACGAGCGAGTTGCAAACGGTATTGAATCCCGAGCGGAGAGCCGGGAGGCGCGCCCGCGATGAGCGGCTGAAGGGCAAACAACAGCAAGGCGCAGCACAATCCGCACCGGCCTGTAAGCGAACGCACGCAGGAGGCGCGCGCGAGCTTTTTCATCGTTCTTCCCTCGGGCTTAAAGCGCTTCTGGATTTTGGCGAGCAGTCTGCGCCTCTCGAATCACCGGATGCGCCGTAGCGCAATCCTGAAATCACCGGTTCCTACCGGCTTGTTCCCTTACAGTTTGTTGAAAAACTTGTAGCGGCGGGTTTATCCCAGGCTTGTCCAAATTACGGTCTGCCTTTGGCGAAGTGTTCTGCGGCTTTGCCGCTTGCTGTGCGGAAAGGCTTCGCCTTTCCGGCACCCGGCAATACCTCCCAACCCGGTTTTCTTTTGGCGCGAAGGCTGAGCCTTCGCGCCAAAAGAAAAACCTTAGAGAACGCGCTTTCGCGCCCGGAAAGCCACAGGCTTTCCGCACAGCGGGGCGGCGCAGCCGCTTCCCACACCGGAAGGTGCGGTTAATTTGGACAGTCCTGGGTTTATCCCGCCACCGGTGTATTGGAATCATTAGACTCATGGCGACGTAAAGCCGCCGCTACATCGCACGATCACGGCTTTTCACCAAGCTGCTAACTCCGCGGCTTGGTGGGACCACGCTCGAAGCCTGTGCAGTGCATTACCGGAAGCCTTGGGTAGGCAGGAAAATCGGGCTCCGTGAGCGAGCGTTGGCACTTGTAAAAAACCGATCCGCGGTCCGACCGGACCACGCGCACGTAGCGGCAAGATGCGCACAGCCCTGCCTTAGTCTCGGCCGCGCGTTGCATCTCTTTGCCACCACTTGCTTCCGATGATCTCATCATGGACGTGATAGCCGTGCAGGGCCGGGTGGGTGGCGCATACGTCCCGCAGTTTGGGATGTGTGAGGCCCAAATCAAAAAACCGATTCTTCTCTTTTGCTCAGGCTGACAAGCGTGTTACGGGATGTGACAGTGAGACATCCCCCGTTTTTCGAGATACTGTTGATGATAGTCTTCGGCCTGCCAAAACTCTTCCGCCGGAACGATTACTGTGACGATGGGACCTCTATAAGCGCCTGATTTCTGACGCTGCTCCTTGGACGCCAGGGCGGCTGCCTTCTGTTCAGGACTGTGAGTGAAGATGGCCGAGCGGTACTGCGCGCCCACGTCCGGGCCTTGGCGGTTCAGCGTGGTGGGGTCATGGTTCTCCCAAAAAATCTTCAGCAAATCGTCGTAGGACGCGCGCGCCGGATCGTAAGTCACCTCCACCGCCTCGGCGTGCCCCGTCCGATCTGTGCAAACGTCTTTATAAGTCGGATTCTTGAGCGTTCCGCCCGTATAGCCAACGCGGGTTGAGGCGACCCCCGGAACGGCGCGAAATGCTGCTTCCACGCCCCAAAAACAACCCGCTGCAAAAGTCGCTTTCTCCATGCGCTTCTCCCTCCAGCCTGCAAATAACGATTATCCGCAGCGGTCTGGCTAGACGTCAAGCCTTGTAGCGCAACGTTCGCATTGTAACGTTGCGGGTTGTCGATTTGCACCATCAAGCCGTGGGTGGCGCGCATAGGTCGATTACGTCCATTTGCGGGAATCGTACCGCGGATCACCCACAAGCCCACGGCACGCAAACCGTACCGTGGCTACCCCGCTGAAATGGTATTTCCGGAGTCGCCGATAGTCTGACATAAAGGACGTTATGTGCTAGTGGATGGCGGAGGGGGAGAAGCAGAGATTTTGTTTTTAATGTTGCAGTTTGCGGTGAATATGAATACAATTAATGACGGAGGTGAAGCCGATGGTGGGTAAGAAGTTAAGCGAACATGGCGGCGGCGATACGGTAACCATCTCGTTCCGAGCGTCCCGCGCTCTGGTAGAAGAACTGGATAAGATCGCCAGTGGCAGCCAGCGCACCCGTGCAAATTTCATCGTCCGTATCCTGACGCAGGCAGTGAGCCTTGAACCCGCCGTCGCGACGATAGAACAGATTTTGCCGAGGCTGGTTGAACTGGACCAGAAGGCTCCGGACAGTGTTCAGGCGGAGTTTTACAGGGGGCTGCTGAGCGGTGCGCGGTGGATGGTGAGCGCGTTCTTTGGGAAACGAGCAGTCCGGTGGGTCAACCAAACGGTGCGCGAGCGTACAAAGTTACCCATGCCGCACGTCGTGCCTCTGGCGGAAGACGGCAATCGCTACGGGTTCGACAGCGAAGCGGATATTTGAGGTGAGGAAAAAGGAGTGACGGTAGCGAAGAAGAGAGTGTTTTTAGATGAATGTTTGGGACGGGAAGAACTCGGCAATCTTTTCGGTTCTAAGGCCCACGTCTACACGGCGAAGGACCTGGGAGTAACCGGTAAGGAAGACACGCGGGTCATCAGAGGGGCCGTTGATAAGAAGTGCCTGATAATCACCGTGAACAAAGATTTCGTCGATTACTATAAAAACCACCCTTATCGAAAAGGATCGTTCTTCTACGGTCTCATTTTTCTCGGGCCAAGCAAGACACTGTCAAGGAGAGAGCAACTCAAGAAAGCGTTGAGGGAGATGTCATGGGCGGAGACTTGCGACCATGATGACCTAATTACCGTTTACGCTGACGGCACCACGCGTCACGAGCGGTTGTGCCATCCGGAGTGCGCGAAAGAGTTTGAACAGATGGAAGAAGGCTCTCGCCGTTAGAAAACTCTCATGCGCCGGGTGGCGAGATAAACTCGCCTCACCAAAGGCCAAACTGAGACACTGCCAGGGGGCGCGCTTCTCTTGACGGCGGCCATGATAGCGTAGTATACTACGCTACAAACAAGATAGAGCACCCATATGACCCACTCATGCCACGCTTCAAACTCCCCTCAAAAACTGGGCAGAAAAACCGCCGGAACTGCCTCCTTTTTCGCCGCGTTTTCGCCCGCTGAAAAACGCCCTCGGGAGCGGGGAAAAGAATGTGATGATTCTCAAGTTTGATCCGGCATGGCAACCAAGTCCTTGTAGATGACGGTGTTGGTGGCCAGACAAGCGCGGGCCAGGCGATGGAAGA
>NFUN01000060.1 GCA_002197525.1 Acidobacteria subdivision 13 bacterium RH2 MAG17b
GCGCCCCGCTCCAGGTACCTGGAGCGGGGCATTCCTAAGCCTTTGATCTGCATAGTGACACTCTACCAAGAGTGTCACTAATCATTCTGGACGAGCACATGACTACTTGGCCTACTTGCCTTGCTGTTGCCGCTTCCCGGCGGCAGTGAATTCCTCCGCACGTCCGGTTGCCGGAAACGACGCGGTTATTCATACCGCTTTGATGGCACACATAGATAAAATCTGGGTGGCGCATCTATGAAAGGGGCGGCGCCTTCAGGCTGATAGCAGGCAGGGCGATGCGCGCATGAGACATCTTTCGCAGGATGGCGTTGCACCGGCGGAGCCAGGCCAGGAAAACTCTTACGGAGCGCTGGGACTCTGAGTGGCTGAGGCCGGAACCATGCGGGCTACGACCTGCGTGCTTGGGCGCAACTCCTCGGATGCGCGCAGCGCGACCGTGTCACCCGCGTGAAGGCCGCCAAACACCTCAACCAGGTTTCCTGAATTGGCGCCCGCCTTAACATTCACCCATTCCGTTTTGCCGTCGCGTACCCGGATCACGAACATGGCTTCCATAGTCCGCGCGAGCGCGGACTGAGGCACAAAGAGCGAAGGTAGCGGACGGTGGACGGGCCATGAAACCTGCGGAAACATGCCAGAATCAAGCTTCCGGTCAGGATTCCACACATCAAGTTCGACTGGCATGGTTCGAGTCTTCTGGTCTAAGGAATCAGCAACGCGCGCCACGGTGCCGGTGAACGTCCGGCCGGGAAACGCCGGCACGGTGAAGCCGACTTTGGCTCCTCGGGTGACTCCAGCCACATAGACCTCCGGAACAGCTACCACCAACCGCAGGCGAGACGTCTGCTCGATGCGAAGCATAGGCGTCTGGGTGCCAGTTCCTCCGCCCGGGCCAACCAGCGCCCCTGGATGAACATTGCGCTCGGTGATGACGCCGTCAAACGGCGCGGTGATGCGCAAGTAGTCTTCAAGCGTCTCCACGGACTGGACCGTGGCTTCCGCTGCCTGGGTCGCGTCGCGGAGAGCCACCACGCTGGCGCGATCGGCTTCCGCAGTCTTCTCGGCAACCTCAAGCTCTTCGTCGGAAATCACCCCAGGAGTGGCCGCCGCCACTTTCAATCTCCGATACGTACCTTCGTCGGCGGCAAGCTTGGCTTGTGCGGCAATTTGCCGGTTCTCCGCGCTCCGCAGTTTGGCCTGCGCCTCAGCCCTCTGGGCGACGAGTTCCGGGGCGACAAGGCGCGCCAAAAGCTGGCCCTGTTTCACCTGCGAGCCGCGATCCACACCGATCCATTGGACGAATCCGGTGACTTTGGGGTAGAGCGCCACAGCCTGGTAAGGGAGAAGTTCAGCGGGTAAAGGGATTGCCACGTCGAGCCGCTGCGAGATAACTTTAGCGGCGTCGATCACTGGGATGGGAACGGCTTCGGTTCTAGCGGCAGCGGAGGCCATCTGCGGTCCCCCGGCGCCGCCGCATCCAACCGTGATCAGGGCGGCGACAACCACTGCGGCCAGTGAGGCAAGCATGGCCCACCGCCTGACGTCAATCTGCAGTATAGCTTTGAATTGTCGCATGAAGTCTCCATAGGTAGCGCGGCGCAAACGCCACCACGCATTAGCTGGTTGCTGCATGCCGGCTGTCCGGATCTGAAGCGTCCAATGAAGCCGATTCAATACTCACGCCTTCTTGCGCCATGGCAAAAATAGCCGGCAGGATCACTAGCGTGGCAATCGTCGAGGCCGCCAGCCCGCCGATTACGGCGCGGCCGAGCGGCGCGGTCTGGTGCGCTCCTTCACCGAAGGCCAACGCCATGGGAATCATGCCTGCGATCATCGCCAAGCTGGTCATAAGAATGGCTCTCAGCCGTGCTGCGCTGCCATGCAGAGCCGCTTCAGTCGAGGATGCGCCACCGCGCTGCCGCCATTCCTCGGCAAAGGTGACCAGTAGAATGGAGTTCGATACCGAAACTCCGAGCGCCATGATAGCGCCCATGAAAGATTGCAAGTTCAACGTTGTCCCGGTGATGAGCAGGACAAAAATCACGCCGCAGATCACGGCGGGCGCGGTTGAGACGCATACAAGCGCCAACCGCATAGATTGGAAGTTGGCGGCGAGCATCAGAAGGATGGCGATCAGAGCGAGGCCCAGCCCCAGGCTTAGGCTGTGTAGCGTCTGGAGCATGGGCGCAATCTGCCCGCGAACCTGGACGGTGACTCCGCGCGGCGGCGCGCCTGCCCGCTGAATTGCACTCTGGACTTGCGCTGCGGCCCGGCCCAAGTCTTCTCCTTCCACATTGGCAACGAGTGAAAGCATGCGCTGCATGTCGTAGCGGTCGTATTCTCCGACGACCGTCCCATAGGAAAGATTGGCCACATCACCCAGCGTGGGGTGATTTGAGGTTCCGCCTTGAGTAAGCGAGAGGTTTCCGATATCGTCGATGGAGCTCATCTGGGGCTGAGGCACCTCCACCTGCACCTGATAGCCAATTCCCGTTTCAGGATCCTGCCAAAAATTACGCGAGACAAACCGGCTGGACCAGGTTGCGGTTTGGAGCGATTGAGCGATCTGCTGCACAGTAAGGCCGAGCTGGCCGGCTCGCACGCGGTCTATATCCACGTTGAGGCTCGGATAATCCAGCGGTTGCCTGTACTGAAGATCGCGGAGGTATTTTATTTGGCTCATTTGAGCCCGAATCTTTTCCGCGTAGGCGTGGTCGGTGTTAATTCGCGGGCCGCTGACGGCGACCTCAATTGGAGTGGGCGAGCCAAAGTCCATGATCTGGCTCACAATATCGCCGGATTCGAAAGAAAAAGCGCTGTCAGGAAGCATTTGAGGAAGCGTCTCACGGAGCCGGTCTTGCAAGTGAGTGACATTGATGTGGGCGCTATTTTTCAGTTGAACGCGCAGGACGGCGTCTTGAGGGCCGCTCGTCCACAGATAGACCAAGTTGACCGGATAGCTGGGTGCGTAACTACCGACGTAACCGATAGTTATCTGCACATTCTCCGGCCCGGCCAACCTTTTGATCTCGCCAAGGGCTTTAAGAGCCATCTGTTCCGTTACTTCAATGCGTGTTCCCGTGGGCGCGCGCAACCGGAGCTCGAACTGATTTCCGGGTACTTGCGGAAAAATCTCGCGACCAAGCTGCGGACCGATAAGAAGGATGACGAGAGCCGATACCGCCAAGTATGTTGCCACCAGAGCGCGGCGTCTCCGCATCAGTTTGTGAATGAAACTCCGGTAGCGGTCGCGGAAATGGTCGAACCGGGAGCGTCCCGTGCGTTCTTCTTCGCTCCCGTGGAGGCGCTTGTTGAACCAGATGTAGAGGATGGGCACGAATGAGCTTGAGAGCACGTAAGCAGGAATCATCGCAAAGCCCACCGCGAGCGACAAAGGCACGAACAAGGACCGCGTGACGCCTACCATCAGGAAGGAGGGGACGAATACCGCAAGAATCGCCAGCAGGGCCAAAAGGCGCGGGATGACGGTCTGCTCGGTACCCAGCAGAGCGGCGAGCGCCGGCGAGTCAGTATCCTGAAGGTTGCGGTGGATATTCTCGATTTCCACGGTGGCCTCGTCCACCAGGATGCCGACGGCAAGCGCAAGGCCGCCAAGCGTCATGATGTTGATCGTTTGGTTGGACAGCCATAGGAACACAATCGCAGTGAGCAGACAAAAGGGAATAAATGCGACGACGATGAGGGAACTGCGCCATTCCCGGAGGAAGAGAAACACCATCAACCCTGTCAGAAGCGCACCGAGTAATCCCTCCCGGATCAGCGAGGCAAGAGAGCTTGTCACGTAGCCGGATTGGTCAAACTCGTAACTGACTTGGACATCCGAAGGAAGCACGTTCTCAAAGCGGCTCATGCTGGCTTTGACTTCGTTCACGACAGCCAGTGTTGAAGCGTCCGCGCGCTTTGTGACCGGAAGATAAACGGTCCTGTGGCCGTTCACGAGCGCGTAGCCTAGCGTGATGTCACTGCCGTCTTCCACCCAGCCAACATCCCGCATGAAGACGGTTGGGCCGGCCCCGGTGCGAATGGGCAAATCCGCCAGGCGCTTAATGTCAGTCACGACCGAGTTCATCGGTGTAATCCGGTCCAGATTCCCGGTTCGCACGTCGCCGGCGGGAGCGATCACGTTTCCCGAAAGAAGCGCCTTCACCACTTCGGATGTTGACATCCGGTAGCTATTGAGGCGGTCGCGGTCAACGTGAATGACGATGGTTCGCGAGCTTCCCCCGAAGGTGGCGGGCGAGGAGACGCCGGGAAGCGTTGTAAATAGCGGGCGAACGCGATTGAGCGCCAAGTCCTGAAGCTCGTCCACGCTGTGCGTTTTGCTCGAAAAAACGAGATAGCCCACCGGCACGCTTCCGGCGTCAAAGCGGAGAACGAAAGGGGGGACCGTACCGGCAGGCATGTATGCCTGGGCGCGGCTGATGTATGAGGTGGTTTGAGCCAGCGCTTGATTCATGTCCACGCCAGGCAGGAAGGAAAGCTTCAGCAGGGAAAAATTTTCGATAGACCTTGATTCAATGCTCTCAAGGCCTGCGATGTAAAGAAAGTTGGATTCGTAGTAGTACGTTAAGTAGCCTTCCATTTGCGCCGGACTCATGCCGCCATAAGGCTGAGCCACATAGATGACCGGCAAATTGAGATTGGGAAAGATATCAATGGGCATGCGCGTAAGCGCCAGGATAGAGCACATTGCGATCCCGATGACCAGCACGATAACCGTAATCGGCCGCCGTAAAGCGGCATGGACCAACCACATATTTAAGGAGCTCCCGCAGCCATGCTGCTTGCCAGGCTTAGGAACGGATCGAGGTTGCCCTCGGCCGAAGCCAAATCTGCCAAGGCTCGCCAGATGCTGAGTCTTGCGAGAGAGTCGTCAATTTCTGCCTGAACCAACAGGCGTTGCGCTTCAGCCACATCAACGATGGTCCCGACACCGGCCCGAAAACGCGCCAGAGCCTGGATCTCGCTGTCGCGCGAAGCCTTCAGTTCAACAGGCGTGTTTTGCGCCACGCGGCGCGCGCCCGAAAGCAAGGCGCGATCGCCTTCCAACTGGCCGGTGAGGACCTGCATCGTTTCGGCGTAAAGCGCCTCTTCGCGGCGGCGATTGGCAAGCTCGATCTTCTTGCGTTCATGAATGGACACGAAATCCAGAATCGGAAGCGAGACGGTGAGGCCAGCCTCCCAATTGTTGACATTGGTGCTGAGCCCGCTGAGTCCGGGAGCAATAAGGCCTTTGCTGTTCTCACCGCTGCCACGCGCCGAGATCAGCGATTCAAGAGTAAAGTGCGGATAAAACGAGTGGTTCAGAACGCTGATTCTGGATTGAACTTCTTGGACCCTTTTTTGCTCTACGATGGCGGCCGGGTGCATCGAAAGAGGGCTTTCTGCCCACATGTTTTCCGGAGGTATCTCCAGGAATGGACCCGGTATGATACGGACGCTGGTTCCAGCGGCGCCCAGGACTTGCGCCAATGCGGCGCTCGCGACTTGCTGCGCTTGCTCCGCCAAGATGAGCTGAGTTTTAGCCGCCGCCAACTCCGCGTCCGCCCGCGAGGCGTCTGCTCCCGGGCGCAAATGAGCGTCTACGAGGGCGTGCACCGAGCGCGCAAACACCGTGCGACGGTCCACGTCGGCCTGCGAGGCCTTCACTCGCTGCTCGTCGGCGAGAACCGCGAGGGAAGCGTCGGCGACCGCGGTAGCCACGCCTAGCTGCGTTAGCGTCACTTGCGCGGACGTCCGGTTCGCTGTGGCTTGGGCGGCACGCAGTTCTGAGCGGCGATATCCGAAGTCGAACGGCTCCCAACTAAATAAAACACCCATGCCGCTTACCCAAAAGGAGCGGTCGGAAGGAGGCAGAACGCTTCCTTGAGTGCTTGGCATGACAGTCGGAAACTGAGGCAACAAGACGCCCAGAACGCTGTTGCGAGTGCCGTGGTCCGCCTGCCATAACGCGTTCAGGTGTGGCAGGTAATCGGTGGCAGCCAAACCCTCGCCGGCCCGCGCGGCGTTGTAGCTTTCGAGCGAAGCCCGAACCGCGGGGTAATGGCCAAGCGCGTAGCGGACGGCTTCCTGCACGGTCATTTCCATGATCGGCGCTGTTTGCCCGTGGTTCGCTGGCTGCTGTTGAGCGGCGGGCATCGGGGTGGCAGGAGATTGCATTTGCGCCCCGCGGCTGTTGCCAAACAAATTGAAGGGGCAAGTCATCAGAACTAGCAACTGCACCCAATGGCATCTGACTAAAAACAAGAGTTGAGATCTCCGCATATGAATGTGAATACGGGCGACAGACGCCATTCGTTACATGGCGCGAGTCGAGGATGCAATAACCGTTGAAACCTCCATATACAATTCCGGGTGCGGAATTAGCCTTCAACTCCGCACCCGGTTGGGGGAAGACTCTCACCAACTACGTTATCGTCATTGTCTCTTGAGATCGTGGATTTCCGGCGTAAAATCGGGGTAAAAGCTTCTTAACATGGGCTTAACGCGGCTCGCGCAGTGCTCGGGGGGCATCTGCCGCGCTAAGCGAACACTGGGGACAATGCTACTCGGCGGCGCCCATAAAGCCAGGGTGTTTGGAGCAGTTGTTGAAGGGAAGGAAGCTGTTAATGTTGGAAAGAGCGTTTGCCTAGAGCCCTGCGTTTCTCATCAGAAGGCGGAGCAGGAGCTGGAGAAGCAGATTTATGCGAAGGTTCGCTTCCCAGTCCGAGCATCTCGCGGAGCGCCTTCGTAATCTGGAGTTGTGTTTTGACTTTGCCGTCCAAGATGAGCAGAAATACCTGGTTGAGCGCCTCTTCCGCTTGGGGTCCAGGCTCGACTCCAAGAGCCTGCAGTTCGGCGCGCGGCAGCTTGGCGCGAATTTGAGGAACTTTGAAGAGGAAGTTTTTGACGCGCGTCTGAATCTTAGCTTGTGGGGTGTGCGCAAGCACGTAAAGCAAAAGAGACTGCGGTTTGTCATAGAGAAACTTATAAACAGCGCTAGGCGCGCTCATCTTTGAACTCGCGAGTGGCTTTACCAGCCTGCGGGCTTCTGCTTCGAGGTTCAGAGCCGTCCGGAGTGTTTTGGCGTCAGTCGCGATCTTTTGCGCCAGACGCTTACGATGAGCAGGAGAGAACTTCTCTATGAGGGCTTGGAACTGAACCATGAATGGATCAGAGCCCGGAACCGAGCGTACGATGGAACGGACTTTGTCAAGCCTGTCATAAGGAATCCTGCCCGCGGCCAGGCTCCGGTCGAGACCGGCAAGCAGGCCGTGGTGGGCAAAGAGGCGAAGAACGCGCGTGGGATTTTCTTCTTGTAGCAGGGCTCTCAGTTCCCGGCCCTGCTGTTCCGGACTCATGGATTCCCAGGCCCGGGCCTGTAGCGCTGCATTCAGCCAATCCTGAGTCCGATGTTCCACCTTGAAGCCCAATCGCTCAGACAGGCGAAGCAGGCGGTAAATACGCGAGGGATCGGAAATAAAACCGTGGCTGTCAAGCGCGCGAAACTCCCGCTGTTCGATGTCCGCCGCGCCGTTCGTAGGGTCCAGCAGGAGGCCGCGCGAATTGGGGTGCAGCGATACCGCCATGGCGTTTGCAGAAAAGTCGCGGCGGCGCAAGTCTTCAAAGATTCCGGCGGGCGAGATTTCCGGTGCGCGCCCTGGGTGCGAGTGCGTTTCCCGGTGGGTCTGGGTGATGTCTACTTGCACTCCTTGAGCGAAAATCAGGGAAGCAGCCTGCCGGCGTGAATCAAATTGCATCAGCTCAATTTTGGCGGCAGGCTCCCGGTGGAGAGCTTCGGAAACGGCAGCCGATGACTTACGGCCACCGCCAGTTTCGAGCGTGCGCAGAACCTTTTGCACGTTGCCTTCTACCGCGAAGTCCAGGTTGCGAATTTGATCCCGGCCGCAAGTCAGGTCCCGGACAGCGCCTCCCACTAAATAGAGGTTTATGCCTGCGCTAGCAGAAGCTCGGCTCACGTGGTTCAAGACCTGAAATTGCGGCGGGGAAAGCCGGATTTCCATTAAAAAGTTGTAATCGCTCATGGCTGTACGGGGTTACGGGAGCCTGTGCTGAATGGGGCGGGTTCATTTGCCCCGTGAGCTTCAAGCCCGTGGATGATGCGTGCAATATATGTGTTTCAGCCGCTCCTTCAGAACGTGCGTATAGATTTGGGTAGTGGATATGTCGCTATGACCCAGCATGAGTTGAATCGATCTCAAGTCGGCGCCCCGCTCAAGCAGGTGCGTGGCGAAGGAATGGCGGACGGCATGCGGCGTCAGCGAACCTGAAATGCCTGCGGCGCGGCCGTACCGCCCGAGAATCTTCCAAAATCCGACGCGTGAAAGCTTTCCACCGCGATGGTTCACGAACATATAGGGCGCGCCTCCTCTTTGCACGAGTTTGGCGCGGCTCAGATTAACGTAAGATTCCACGGCGCTCAACGCTGGTTTGCCGACCGGAATTACCCTTTCTTTCCCGCCTTTACCTCTGCATCGCAGTATGCCCAGGTTGCAATCGAGGTCGTCCACCCGCAGGTCCACCAGCTCCGAAACGCGCAAGCCGGTGGCATAGAGAAGTTCCAGCATCGCCTTGTCCCGCGCCCCCATCGGCGTCGATGGCTCCGGCTGTTCGAGTAGTGCGTCAACCTCTATGATGGCAAGAAAACGTGGCAGACCGCGGCCAAACTGGGGGGAGTCTACTTCTGCCGTGATGTCTCTGCGGATGACACACTCCTTGACGAGGAACTTGAAAAAGTTGCGCAAAGAAACCAAGTGGCGGGCTACAGATCGGGCGCTGAGGCCTTGTGAATAAAGGCGTTCGAGAAATTGGCGAATGTGGTCGCGGTTGATTTCCTCAACGTTCACCTTTTCCACGTGGGCATACGCCTGGAACTTGGCGAGGTCGCGGCCGTAGCTCACAAGTGTGTTGCGAGAGAGTCCTTTTTCGACCTGAATATAGTTTAGAAAACGGCTGATCTGTTCTGATATCCCGCTTGGGGAAGCCTGTGCTTGGTTTGGCGGGATTGTTTTATCCGCAGACACTGAGGGATAGATTCGCGACGGCAGGTTTGCTCCGGGATGTTGCTGCATCAGCCTTCTGCCCGACATTGGCCTTCCGAAACTGCAAGTTATCAGCGAATCCGAAACCGCGAATCGTCCGCTGCTCAAATCGCGGCGCGACGTATTTGGATTTCGCCGGGAACTGATGGGTTCACCTTACCGGCCCGATTTCCGGGATTTCGGCTTTCCACAGAGTAGACGCGCGAGTCACGTTCAGGAATAACCACGCTGCGCTGCCACTCAGAAGTTCATTTACCCATTTCCGGACGTTAATTAACCCGTTTATTTTCAATGGGTTTTAAGGCAATACAATCGGCCGATTCTCATTGTGCGTTCCAATACGCCTATTTTCAACTGGATACTAGCACAAGCAAGTTACAGTTGCAAAGACTCCAGTTGAGATGGTGATGTCAACCTGCTTGCGTAGAAATGTGGAGGATACGGTCCGCGCTCTCCTACACGACGCCGGCGAGGGCTGAAGAGTCTGTGTGACAACTGCGCTGTAGCGGCGGTCTGTGCCTGCCGGTCTTTACTTTTCAAGTTCTTCGGCGCTCATAGAGCGCCGCTACAGTTCAAAAGCGGCAGTTGTCACACAGACTCTGAAGGGTTCGCCATTGTGGCGGAGTTAAAACTCCGCCTTCCGGAGCGCCACTCGCGCCACTCAATTCCGAAGGCTACGGTTTTGAGGCGATTTTGCGCCCAATTGGAAAAACAATTTCAGTCGAGACTGTATCTGATTGATTCCATGAAAGATAAGTGGCTTTGCTTGGCAAAACGCATGTTACTGGTGTGTTTTCAATAAGTTAAGTGATGAGCAGTGGCTTTGGTCCTCTAATGTTTATTTGGTTTCAATCACTTGTGGGTTCGCCCCAATGTAACCTGTTGCGCGTCCAACAAGCTCATTTTCAATAGCTTATGGAGCACCTCGCGCCGCGCAGTGGGTGAAATGTGTATTTTGCTGCAATTCGCGTTCTGTCGAAACCGGTTCATCACAATAGATTTAGCCTATCACACTACGCTAGATTATGTCAAGGCGGTGGAAGGCCTGGTAGTGACTCAGTTTGGCCTTTGTAGAGGCGAGTTTACCTCGCCATGTGGCGGCGTAAAGCCGCCTCTACGTTCCAAACTGAGTCACTACCGAAAACCGCCTACGCCTACTGAGGAAAAGGGGAAGGGAAGCGGACGGCAACGAACTTCCCTTCATTGATAGTGCTCACGAGGAGGGGTCGTCATGAGTAGTCATGCCCATAAGACAACTTGCAGCACCTTGGCACGGGTCAATAACCCCAAAATTGCTAGCGTCAAGCCGAAAAAGACCAGGGAAAACGGCAGGCTCCAGTCCTCCGATGCAGCCACAGTATCCGCCGCATTGATGGTCCCGCCGTAATTTGCGCTGACGAAAGCATTTCCCAATGCTGGGTTTGAAGGGTCATTGAGCGTGAGTTGAATGCTTGATGCTGAAAACGAAGTGCTGATTCCGAAGTAGGCTGCTATAAGCGGATTGATAGTCCCCTGGATTTGTCCGAGTTCCACCTGATACGACGTTGAGCCTAATGACAGTACTTTGGGCGCTTGAAAAATCGTAGCTCAGAAGAGGTGATCCGTCGCAGACGACACCAGTTATACAGCCCATAATTGAAAGGGTGCCTCCCGATCCCCAAGTCCAGGAACCGCCATACGCGCCATCCGAGAAATTCAAAACACCACTGGTAATGGTCAACGATGTATCTGAGTTAAGAGCATATTACAGAAAGTTGTTGACTAAGTGGTAACTTGCGCATATAATGAGTTTATCCCTCGTAGCGGTCTCTGACCGCAAGTTTTAGTTTCATAGATCAATGAAAACAAACTACTTCTGGACGCATTAGTGTGGACGTGGCCGAGGCGTGTTTTGACAGGAATATGCCGCCCGGCCGCCGCCGAGCAGCCTGCTTTCTCAGTAAGCCTAGGGAGCCTCGGCACCGCAACGGACCCGAATCCACAGGAGGATTGATGATTAACGCTCGTGAAATAGCGATTTTGCTGGTTGAGGATAATCCGTCCGATATTGAGTTGACCCTCCATGCTCTCCGTCATAACGCTGTGGCAAACAAAATTCACGTCGTTTGTGACGGCGAGGAGGCCTTGAACTTCATTTTCTGCCGGGGCCGCTACAGCGAACGGTCTTTTGATTGTCCGCCCAGAATTGTTCTGCTTGACTTAAAGCTTCCCAAGGTTGACGGACAGGAAGTTCTCCGCATCATCAAGGGCGACGACCGGACGCGGCATATCCCTGTGGTGATGCTGACCTCTTCAAAGGAGGAAAAGGACTTGATCGAAAGTTACAACGTAGGAGTCAACAGCTATATCCAAAAGCCCGTCGATTTCGCGCAGTTTAGAGAGACGATCAGGCAGCTCGGGCTCTATTGGCTGGTGGTCAATGAATCTCTCTTTTCGACCCATTCGAGCGACCGTAATGCAGATTCGCTGCAGAACCGGAGCGAATGATGGGAAAAACTGTCAAAGAGAAGAGCCTGATCAGCGTGCTGCTGCTGGAAAACGACCCGATGGATGCAGAGCTCTGCGAGGCTGAGCTGCGCTGTGCTGGCTTGCAGTTTCGAGCTGACGTCGTCCAAACGCCCGGCGATTTTCGCGCGAAAGTGGAGGAGAGAACATACGACGTCATCCTTGCCGACTACAACCTTCCCGGCTGGACTGGAATCGATGCGTTCGAGTACCTTCGGGGCAAACAGAGTGATATCCCCTTTATTCTCGTCACGGGGGCGGTGGGGGATGAGGCGGCGGTAGAGTTCATTAAACGCGGCATTTCCGATTACGTCCTTAAAGACCACTTAGTCCGGCTTCCGATAGCGGTTCAAAAAGCTCTTGAAGATAAGGCGCTACGCGCGGAAACGGCCCTTGCGGAGCAAAAACTCTTTGAAAGCAACCTCCGCTTTCGCGCACTCATGGAGCACAGCGCGGACGGAATCGTATTGCTTAACGATCAAGGCAAAATCATATTCACCAGCCACTCGCAAAACCAGATTTTGGATTACTCGGCCGCGGAGCGGATGGGCAAGAGCGTCTTCGATCTGGTTCACCCGGACGACGCGGCCAGCGGCATGAAAACCTTCCGGAGCTTGCTGGAGACGCCGGGAGGGAGCGCAACCATGCACCTGCGCTACCTCTCCAAAGCTGGTCCCTGGCGGTGGCTGGAATGTATCGCCAACAACCTTTTGTCGGAACCAACCATTCAGGGCGTCGTAGTCAATTACCGCGACATCTCGGAGCGGAAGCAGGCAGAGGAGGAAATACGGCGTCTGAATGAGGATCTGGAGCGCCGTGTCGTCGAGCGCACCGCGCAACTCGAATCCATAAACCAAGAACTTCAGGTTGAGGTCGCCGAACGAAGAAGGGCAGAAAAGATTTTACGGGAAAGCCAGGAACGCTTCCGGCTATTGGTTGATGGAGTTCGGGATTACGCCATTTACATACTTAATCCCCAGGGCCGGGTAGTGAGCTGGAATGCAGGAGCGGAGCGAATCAAGGGTTACCGCGCCGAAGAAATCATCGGCCGGCACTTCTCTTGTTTCTACACCCTGGAGGACATCGAGCATGGCAAACCCGAAGCGGATCTGAGCACTGCGGTGGCGGAAGGGCGTCTGGAAGCAGATGGCTTGCGAATCAGAAAGGATGGCTCCACGTTATGGGCGAACGTGGTGTTGACGGCCTTACGCGATCCTTCCGGGAGATTGAACGGTTTTTCGGCCGTAACCAGGGATATTACGGAACAGCGCCGGGCCCATGAAGCCTTGGAACATCTGCGGCTCCAGCGAGAGTTGATCCTCAACTCGGCTGGAGATGGCATTTGCGGCCTCGATCAGGAGGGGCGCTGTACATTTATCAATCCTGCGGGAGCGCGAATGCTCGGGTGGCAACCGGAAGAGTTGACCGGTAAATGCCTCCACGACGTGGTACACGGCGCGCTCGGTGACGGGTCTCGCTGCGTCAGTGAAACTTGCCAGCTTCAGGCAGCATTGAGAAATGGGATGACGCATCATTCCGCCGATGACGTGTTCTCGTGCAAGAACGGGACCAGCGTGGCGGTGGACTCGGTAATTACTCCCATCCGCAACGACGACGGCCATACTCTCGGAGCGGTGCTTGCTTTTCGGGACATGACCGAACGGAGAGCCGTAGAACACATGAAAGATGAGTTTATCTCCGTGGTCAGTCACGAGCTTCGCACCCCTCTCACTGCGATTCGGGGTTCGCTAGGTCTCCTTGCCAGCGGGAAGCTTTGCCAGAACCAAGCTTCCTGTCAAAGAATGGCCGCAGTAGGCGTTGCAAATGCGGACCGGCTGGTTCGTCTGGTGAACGACATCCTGGACCTCGAGCGCATCGAATCCGGGCGAGTGAACATGGAGAAGAAATTGTGTGATTCCGCGGAACTGATGAGGGCGGCGGCGGACCTGATGCGCGTGACGGCGGACGGTCAGGGCGTCACGCTTTCGGTTGAACTCTTTTCGGCTTCCATACGGGTGGACCCTGACCGCATTTCGCAGGTTCTGATCAATCTTCTGGGCAACGCCATAAAGTTTTCCATCCGAGGCAGCCTGGTTCTCCTGACCGCCGAACACCGTGAGGGAGAGATTGTATTCGAAGTGAGGGATCGGGGGCGCGGTATTCCCGCTTCCAAACTCTCTAGTATTTTTGAGCGCTTTCAACAAGTGGATGCCACGGACTCGCGCGAGAAGGGGGGGACTGGGTTAGGGCTGGCCATCTGCCGGACTATCGTGGCGCAGCATGGAGGCCGGATTTGGGTGGAAAGCGCCGTTGGCCAGGGGAGCAGTTTCTTTTTTTCGCTTCCTTTGCAGGGATCTCCTATGAATGAGAGAGGGGATTTTCAGGATGCATCGAAAAATCTTGATTGTTGACGATGAGGACGCCATTCGCGAGGTGACCCAAGTGACGCTTGAAACCCTTAGCGAGTGGACCGTTCGGACCGCGAGGTCAGGAAGAGAAGGAATCCGGCTGGCCGCTACGGATCCTCCGGACGCCATTCTTCTCGACGTGATGATGCCGGATATGGACGGTCCGGCCACATTGCAGGAGCTCGCGTCCAGCCCTCTGACGCGTGAGATTCCGGTCCTATTCCTCACTGCCAAGGTACAGGCGGCGGACGTTCGGCGGCTTCTTGGTCTCGGTGTGAAGGGTGTTATCGCCAAGCCGTTTGACCCGTTAGAGCTGGCGGGCGAAGTAGCTCAAGCGCTCGGCTGGGAACCTGAACAGAGAGAGATTCCGGAAAGGCGGCCGATGTGGCGCGAATCGTGATGGCGGGTTTTCCGGCAGATCTCGGTGAATGGCTAAAAAACTGCTTTGTTCAGGCCGATGTGTGCTGCGTTGCTGAAGGTCTGGAGGTAATTGAGGAGCTGAGGCGTCCCGAAACTTCCTTGCTGGTGCTGGATCACAGACTTCATAGTCCCACGGCCTTAGAGATTTTGACTGAGCTTCGCAATGGGGCGAGGCACGGCAAACTTCCGGTCATCTACTGCCTCAGCGAAGGCGTAGATGTTGAATTGGCAAAACGGTTGGTCAGGGATTTGGGCGTCAAGGAAATTCTGCTGCCACCGATCGACCCGAACGAGCTGGCGCGGCAAGTGGCGAGGACGCTGGGGTTACCTGCGCCTCACCGCTCAACCGATGTTGAAGAACACATCCAAGATGCTGTAGCAGATGTGCGGCGGCGTTTCCTTCCTGCCATCCTCTCGCGCGTGGAAGTGCTTGAGCAGACGGGGGTCGCCCTGCTCGAAAGCAGCCTCCGCCCTGAACTGCGCGAACAAGCGGAGAGAGAAGCCCATAAGCTGGCAGGGCTACTCGGCACTTTAGGGTATGCAGCAGGATCGCGGTTTGCGCGGGAGATCGAGGAGCTTTTACAAAGAGGAATATCTCTGAGCGAATCCCAGGCCCTGCGGTTTTCCGAGCTGACCGTGGCTCTTCGCCTTGATGTGGAGAGTACGCCCCTCGCAGCGGAGGCGCTGCAGCCTCCCGAGAAGCGCTCCACGCTGCTTGTCGTGGATCGCGACGAGGACCTGGCGGAACGCATTGAGGCAGAGGCCGCCGGGCAGAACCTGCACGTCCAAACCGTCAGGGAGTTCCACGGCGTTCGCGAGGCCATCTCGACGCATGTTCCTGATGTGGTTCTGCTGGACTTGCTGGTTTCCGGCCAAGAAGATGATGGCATGGCGCTGCTCGAAGAGCTGTCGGGCCGGACGCCGCCGGTTCCTGTGATCGTTTTGACCTCTAAAGACGGATTCACGGATCGCGTGGAAGTGGCGCGCCGCGGCGGGCGGGGCTTTCTGGCTAAGACATCGTCTGCCGGACAGATCGTCGAGGCAGTCACGCGGCTGATGAGCCGCCTTCACGCCGGAGACGCCCGCATTATGGCGGTTGATGACGACCCTCAGGTTTTGGCTCTGCTGCGCAACTTGCTCGGGCCGCGCAAGGTCTGCCTCGAAACGCTGGACGATCCGTTGCGGTTCTGGGACGCTTTGGGGTCGTTCGCTCCGGACCTGTTGGTGCTCGATGTGGACATGCCGCACCTGAGCGGGGTCGAACTGTGCCGGGTGGTTCGGAACGACGTCCGGTGGGCTGAAATTCCGGTGATTTTCCTTACCCGCCACGATGACGCGGAGACCATTAATCGTGTATTTACAGCGGGTGCGGACGATTTCGTGGCCAAACCCATCGTGGGGCCGGAGCTGCTGACCCGTATTTTCAACCGGTTAGACCGCCTGCACCTGAGAAGGAACATGCTGGAAACTGATCCTGTAACTGGGATATGGAACCGGCGCAAGGCCAGCCAGATGATGGCTGACTTTCTCGATCTGGCCCGGCGTCACGGGCAGCCATTTTCACTGGCCCTTATCGGCGTGGCAGGACTGAAGGACATCAACGAACGGCAGGGGTACGGGGCTGGAGACGCGCGGCTGCGCCAAGTGAGCCAGACCTTAAGCGATGGTCTTCGCAGCGAGGATGTTTTTGGCCGGTGGAGCGGAGATGAGTTCGTGGTAGGAATGTATGGCCTCAGCCGGTACGACGGTGTGCAGCGGCTCGCTCAATTGCTGGAGGCGGTTCGCCAGCAGGACGTGCAAGCCCCATCCGGAGACGGACTGCACCTTATTCTCAGCGCGGGGGTGGCGCAATACGGCGAGGACGGGACTGACCTGGAGTCCTTGTGCAAATCGGCGAAGGCGGCCATGCTGCACGCCTCAACAGGGGGAGGCGGAAAGGTGGCCCACGCCGGTTGGGTAAAGGATTCGCCCGGCACAACGAGGCATCTTGACGTGGTTTTGGTGATGCATGATGAAGCTCAAGCCTCGCTTTTGCTTCACGGGCTTGAGTCTCGGGGCTATCGAACTCGCTGGTTGCAGGACGGGAAAACTGCTGCTAAGCTCCTGGCGGGTCCCGATCCACTGCTTCATGCGAAGGTTGTTCTCATCGATGTGGACTTGTCCGGCTTGGATGGAATCTCCTTATTAAAGCGCTTGGCGTGGGATGGCGTGCTCGAAGATTGCCGCGCTATTATTCTGACCTCGCCTTCGGTCGCCAACGAAGCGCAGGTGGCCTTGGAGTTGGGCGCCGTTGATTACGTGGCTAAGCCTTTTAATCCCCCTGTGGTCGTCCAGCATATCCGGCGCGCCTTGGACGCCGCGTAACAGATGTCCTACCGCATTTCTTGCCGCCTTACCTATTAAGGTTTACAAATTATAGTGGCGGCTTTTTTGTAGCGCCGTCCCCACCGGCGTTTTTCGGCGCTGAGGACAGCGCCGCACCAGCGAGTGTTGTCACTATAATTTGTAATTCTCAATAATGTCAACTGCAAGCGCAGCGCACTGTCCAAGCAAAACCTCGATCGCTGAAGTTCACGCCAGCGCTTCGGCCACCGCCTTCTTAAGGGTTTCCAGTCCCGATTCCACATCCGAACCCAAGTGAACGCGCAGCAGACGTCTTTGGCGTTCGGCAAGCACCTGGAAGTCTCCTCTCGCTTGCGCGGCCTTGACCACTCCGAATGTGAACTTATGGCCCGGAATGGGCAAATCATTGGCGTCGTCGCAGGTGACCTGCAAAAAGACGCCGGTATTCGGCCCTCCCTTGTAGGCTTGGCCGGTCGAATGCAGAAATCGCGGGCCAAAACCGAGGCAGGTTGCCACGCGCTTGGCGTCGCGAACGGCGTGACGAATGGTTTGCAGCTTATCCTCGTGGGAATCGTTCATTTGGATGTAGGCGAGCAGCGCGAAATAGTCGCCGGCCTCCATGCGATTGAAGTGGGCGCGCAAATACGAGGTGAGCGATTTGCCGCCGTTCGCGCCTTTCTTAAGCGCGCTGGCGTTGGCGCCATCGGCGAAAAGCCGGATGCTTCCCTCTGTGAAAAGCGGAGTTTCCGGCGGTAACGATCCCGATTTTTCGTATTCGGCGGTTAAATTACGGGTCGCCACCTTGCTGGCCTCAACGTCCGGTTGGTTGAACGGGTTGATACCGAGCAGTGAACCTGCAACGGCTGTAGCGATTTCCCAGCGGAAAAATTCCTGGCCGAGACCATAGGGGTCTTCGAGCAGAATTTTTACCACTGGCTGGCCGGCCTTTTCAAGGCGGTCGATGGCGGCGTCCTGCTCCGCGTCGGGCGCCGATTCGAGGCGCAAATAAGCGAAAATCCGGTCGTTGCCGTACACCTCCGGCGGCCCGAGCTTTTCGCGATCCACCGGAATCAGTCCGCGGCCTTGCTTACCCGTGGATTCCGCCAGCAATTGTTCGAGCCAGGCTCCGAAGTCGCGGATACCGGGTGAAGCAATCAACGTAATCTTATCGCGCCCTTTGAGAGCGAGCGCGCCCAGGATGTTGCCCAGCGTTACTCCCGGATTCTTCTCGGTGGGCACGCAGGAGGTGCACGACGTCGCCATGACCTCGGCGCTGTCGAGCAGCCAGGGCACGTCCACTCCCATAATCGACGCCGGCACCATGCCAAAGTCAGAAAGCGCGGAGTAGCGCCCGCCGATCGAAGGAACTCCATAGAAGATTTGGCGGAAGCCGTCGCTTTCCGCTGCCTGCTGCAATTTGGAACCGGGATCGGTAATGGCGATGAAGTGGCTGGGGGCTTTGGCGTCCCCTACAGCCTGACGCGCCTTCCCATAAAAGTAGTCTCTGAAGATGTTTGGTTCGAGCGTGCTCCCTGATTTACTGGAAACTATGAACAAAGTGCGGGCGAGATCAATTTTCTTTTCCACCGCCTTGATCTGGGCAGGGTCGGTGGAATCCAAGACGTGAAGCTCCGGATAGCCGGGTGTTTTGCCGAACGTCTCGGCCATGACTTCCGGGCACAGGCTGGACCCGCCCATGCCGAGCAGCAGCGCATGCGTGAAACCGCCTTCACGAGCCTCTGCCGCGATGCTTTCCAGGTGGTGTTTGTGCGCGAGTTGATCCTCGGTGATTCCCAGCCAGCCCATCCAGTTGCTTTCATCCTCGCCTGTCCACAGCGTGGCGTCGCGAGCCCACAAGCGGCGCACTTTGCCCTTGATATGCCAGTCTTCAATGGATGCCTGTACGCTTTCGGCCAGCGGCTGTGGGATCGAGTAGGATTGGCGGTCCGGCCGCCCCTTGACGCCGACCTTGCACTGGCGGTCAAGCGCGTTCAGCAGTTGATCGAACGCATCGGCGAAAAGCCGCACCGCTTCCTTAAGCAATTGATCGGTGACCTCCTGCATGGGGATGCCCACCTGTTCGAGCACTTCCATCGTGTCCCGAGCCTCTTCGATTTCTTCTTCCAGGCTTAACCGGCCACGGCCGTGGTCCCTGTAGGCTTCGAGAGTTTGGAGGGGGATAGTATTCACGGTGTCCGCGCCGATCAATTCTTCGATATAAAGCACGTCGCGGTACTTGGGATTTTTCGTGCTCGTGCTCGCCCAAAGCAGACGCTGCGTTTGGGCGCCTTTCCTGGCGAGAGCCTGCCAGCGCTCGCCGGAGAAGATCTCTTTGTAGCGTTGGTATGCCAGCTTGGCGTTGGCGATGGCGGTCTTGCCCATCACGCTGCGCAGCAACGTGCGGTCCGTGGCGCTGCTAGCGGACTTCAGCCGTGCCGCCACCCGGCTGTCCACCAAGGTGTCAATGCGGCTCACGAAAAAGCTGGCCACGCTCGCCACCTTGCTCACATCGCCGCCGCGACCGGCCAACTCCTCCAGACCTGCAAGATAGGCTTGCGCCACCTGCTCATAACGGTCCCGTGCGAAGAGTAGAGTGATGTTGATGTTGATTCCTTCGCTCAAGAGTTGACGGATCGCCGGCAGCCCCTCCGGCGTTCCTGGAACCTTGATCATGATGTTTTCGCGGCCCACGGCGCGCCATAACCGGCGGGCTTCTTCGATGGTCTTACCGGTTTCGTGGGCAAGAAAAGGAGAGACTTCGAGGCTCACGTATCCGTCGCGGCGCTTGGTTTGTTCGTAGACGGGACGGAAAGCGTCCGCGGCAGCCTGGATGTCTGGAATGGCCAACCGTTCGTAGATCGTCATGGGATCGCTTTCGCCCTGGCGATACAATCCATCGATAGACGGCGTGTAATCCGTGCTGCCCACGATCGCTTTTTCGAAAATGGAAGGGTTGGAGGTAACGCCGCGTAAGCCGTCTTCTTCGATCAGACGCTTGAGCTCGCCGCTTGTGATCAGGCTGCGGCGAATAAAATCCAGCCAAACCGCCTGGCCAAACTGTTCAAGAGCTTTAAGATTGTTCATCGGATTTTCCTCCTTTGATCGGTGGCGGATTGACCGCTACCCGCGCGGCCGTCCGGGAGCCGGAGTCCTCGCGCCGAAATAACTTCTGATTGTTGGATGTTTGTTTTGTCACTGGCGGTGCGCCTTTCTCGTTCCACATGACAAGCCGCGAAGCAATCAACAAACGAAGGCGGTCCCGGTCATTCCGTGCAAGGTATAACGGACTCATCTGCGGATCGTCCGGGGAAAATCAACTTGCCGTGGTTGAAAGCTTCGCAAATTGCGATTCGATCCTGTGGATTTTTTCGAGCCGCCGCCGGTGGCGTTCTTCGCCGGTGAACCGGGCCGCCAGAAACGCGCGCGCCAGCTCGAAGGCGAGCTCGTCGCCGATCACGCGCCCGCCGAGCACGAGCACGTTCATGTCATCGTGTTCCACTCCCTGATGCGCTGAATAAGTGTCATGGCAGAGCCCGGCGCGAATGCCCGGAATTTTATTGGCGGCGACTGAAGCTCCAACCCCGCTGCCGCACACCAGAATGCCGCGATCCGCCCGTCCCTCGCGCACGGCCAAGCCGACAGCTTCGGAAAAATCCGGGTAGTCTACCGGGGCTGTGCTATTCGTGCCGACGTCGAGCGTCTCGTGGCCAAGATTGCTGACGAGGGCCGCCAGGCGCTGCTTCAATTCAAATCCTGCATGATCCGAGCCGACCACAATTTTCATAGTCTCACTCCCTATTAGGGATTACACATTATAGTGACATCCTTTGCTGGTGCGGCGCTGTCCTCAGCGCCGAAAGACGCCGGTGGGGACACCGGCGCTACAAAAAGCCGTCACTATAATGTGTAATTCTCAATAGTGTTTGGTTTCATGCGCGCCCAGCCGTCAGTGTGCGCTGAGCGGCAACTTGAGCGTTGATCCCCCGACTTCGCGGCGGCGATGCGGCCTTGCTCCATGGAAACCGAAGCGAGACTGGGGAATCCGATTACGTCGCCAACGGCAAAAATGTGCGGCTGGGCCGTGCGGAATTCTGAATCCACCGTAATCCGGCCGCGCGAGTCCGGCGTGATGCCGGCGGCGGTCAGATTCAACTCCTCGACGTTGCCCACTCTCCCGACGGCGTATAGCAAGGCGTCGCCGAAAACCTTCTTGTTGCTTTGCAGATTGGCCACCACCTTGCCGTCCGGCGTTTCTTCGACGCTTTGCACCTCTTCGTTCAGACGCATGATCACCCGCCGGTCGCGAAGGTGATAGGACAGGGTCTCGACAATTTCCTCGTCCGCAAACTCCAGCAACCGGCGCCGTTTTTCCACCAAAATCACACGAACGCCAAGCACGGCGAACATGCACGTGTATTCAACGCCGATCACGCCGCCGCCCACTACAATGAGCGTTTTGGGCAGCTCCGGTATTTGAAGAATCTCGTCGCTGTTAATGATGGTGCGATTGTTGAGCGGCACATTGGGCGAAGTCGCTGGTTTCGTGCCCGTAGCAATGATGAAAGTTTCGGCGGTGTAATCGGAAAAACCCTGGAGGTTCTGGACGCGCACGGTTCGAGGGTCCAGAAACGCGGCGACGCCGCAGATCACCTCGATCCCGTTTCGCGTAAGCTGGGCCTCGGCCACGTCGGTCTCGGTCTTGATCACGCGCTGAACCCGGAAAGCAAGGTCCTCCATCGTGATTTTTTCCTTGACCCGGTAGTTCAGTCCGTAGAGGGCCTGGTAGTTGTAGCCGGAAAGATGCAGCACGGCTTCGCGCATCGTCTTGCTGGGGATGGTTCCGGTGTTGATGCACACGCCGCCGATCACTTGCTGTTTTTCAATCAATGCTACGCGCTTGCCGGACTTGGCAGCCTGGATGGCAGCGCGCTGTCCCGAAGGCCCCGAACCGATCACGATGAAGTCGTAAGCTTGCATCCGTTTTCCCGGAAAAGGTGACGTGGAGATTGTTGAAGCGATTCCTGCGCTGGAAGACCACTTGGCAAGGGAACCGCTTGACTCTGCTATTTTAGAACATCTTGAAGATCGAAAAGCTCCATCGAAGCTCGTGGTCCTGAAGGACGGGCGATCTCGCCCGGAAGGTTTGTGGCTTCAAGTCGCAACGATCCTGCCCTCAAATTTATTAGATGCGCCAGGCGCTGGAATCGCTGCCGGAACTTTAGTCTGCTTCGCAGACCATGCGCGTCAACGTCTGGAAGTTGTGTCCCATAACGGCCAAGGTCATCGCTGTGTCAAAGGTCTTGCGGTAGCGAAGAGCAGCCGTGGCGATGAATTTCCAATAGCTGTTGCGGGATTCGCTGAGAATACCCTGCCGTATGATGGAGCGCGCCCACAGCGAGATAGTCAGCAAAGACGCGCGGCCTGTGATTCGGGTGCTTGTACAAGCTACGCGTAGCATACACTTGCACCTCCGCCAGTGACAACACTATTCTCCGCCTAGCCGGGCGATTATTCCCTCAACTTTCCGCGGCAACCCGCCGATGGAGGGGATTGAGGAAAGAACCACATGCTCAATAACGTTCAGGGTTCTGAACTACTGAGTTTTACAAATTATAGTGACGGCCTTATCTGTAGCGCCGGTGTCCCCACCGGCGTCTTTCGGCGCTGAGGACAGCGCCGCACCAGCAGATGTTGTCACTATAATTTGTAAAACTCAATAATAGAAAAATCCAATCGAGGGCAGGAATTACTCATGGACATGTCAGAACCGAACGGGCGGGTGCTGGTGGTGGATGATGAGCCGGCGGTGTGCAGCGTCTTGAACGAGGTGCTGGACCGCGAAGGCTACAATTGCCGAAGCTGCACTAGTGGCGAAGAAGCTCTCCAACTGCTTGCCCAAGAGCCGTTTGACGTGGTGATTACCGACCTTTACATGCCGGGACTATCTGGGATGTCGGTGATCGAGCAGGGTAGCCGTGTGCGCCCCGGCTCCGCGTTTTTGATGGCCACTGGCGAGGCTGATGCGCGGGTCGGAGTGGAGGCTATGAAGCACGGTGCAGTGGACTATTTGGTGAAACCCTTCCAGATGGCAGCGTTGGTGGCCAGCGTGCGCCGGGCGCAGGAACGGAAATTAAAAGACATCGAGTCTCGCGAACAGGATGAGCATTTCAGGCATTTGGTTGTGAAGAGATCAACTCAATTGCGGCAGGCTCTCGAAAGGATCGAAAGAAGCCAGGACGAAACGCTCGACACGCTTGCCGTGCTACTGGACGCTCGGGATAACGAGACGGCTGGACACGGCCAGCGGGTTTGTCTCTACACCGTTGAAATAGCCAAGGTTATGCGAACTCCTCGTGGGACGATCAAGGAGTTGGCCCGTGGCGCGCTCCTGCACGATATTGGCAAAATCGGCATTCCGGACGCTATCCTGCTCAAGCCTGGCAAGCTGACCGCGGAAGAAACGGCGGTGATGAGAACCCACGTAAAGATCGGTTGCGATCTTCTCCGGCGTCTCGATCGCCTCGCCGCGTCAGCAGAGATCGTCCTGACCCATCACGAGCGCTTTGACGGTTTGGGCTACCCACGGGGCCTCAAAGGCAGTCAGATTCCTTTGGGGGCAAGGATTTTTGCAGTCGCCGATACTCTGGATGCGATGACCACCGACCGTCCCTACCGCCGGGCTGGTTCCTTTGAAGACGCCTTCGCTGAAATCAGAGCGCAGTCGGGCCGTCAGTTTGATCCGGAGGTCGTCGAGGCTTTCTTCTCCATTCCGGCGTGCGTGTGGGAAGAAATTCGCCGCGAGGTTGAGCGTACGGAGGGGCGGCCTTACCTGGAGTGGCTGACTCCGGCCATAGGCGAATACATCAAGTGGGACCGCAGGCGCCGGGCCACATGCCGGTGTAAAACCACAAGAGCAAAATCCAAATCGCTGTGAGCGGCGAACAGCGGAGCGATTCGCGGCGCGCTGGTCTCCGCTGAACGGATTGGCGTGCAAGGAGACAATTACGTGCTTGCCATCACGCAAGATAGCACCGAAACAAAGAAGGCTGCCCAAGCTCTGGCAGAAAGCGAAGCGAGGCAGAGGACCATCCTGGAATCGTCCCTCGACGCCGTTATTACATTCGATGAAAACGGTTGCATTCAGGAACTTAACCCTGCAGCGGAACGGATGCTCGGCTATTCAGGTCGCGACGGAGCACCCCGGCGATGGTTTGCATTGGTTGCGTCAAGACCGGCGCCGCCTGCCGAACCAAAAGGCAAAAAGGACCGTGCGCTCGGTGCCTATGGGTATCTGCTAGGGAAACGAGTGGAGATGACCGCCCGGCGCGCCGATGGCACGGAGTTTCCCGCCGAGTTGACGGTCAGCCGCATCAGCCTTCAGGGACAGGAAGCTTACGCTCTTTGGATGCGCGATCTGACGGAGCGGCGGCGCTTGGAAACCCAGCTCTGGCAAGCACAGAAGATGGAAGCGGTCGGCCGGCTCGCAGGCGGCATCGCGCATGACTTCAACAACCTCGTCACCGTCATCAGCGGTTATTCCGATCTTCTCTTGATGAGTCTCCCCAAGGAGAGCTCGCTGCGGCGGCACGCGGAAGAAGTCAAAAAAGCAGGCGACCGGGCGGCTTCTCTTACCCGCCAGTTGCTTGCCTTCAGCCGTAGGCAGGTGCTGGCCCCCCAAGTTCTGGATCTGAACGCCGTCATAAGCAACGTTGATAAAATGGTGCGGCGCTTGATCGGAGAAGATATCGATCTGCTGAATGTTTTGTATCCTGGCGTGTGGCCCGTGAAAGCCGATCCGGGGCAAATTGAGCAAGTGCTGGTGAATCTGGCAGTCAATGCCCGTGACGCCATGCCGGAGGGCGGCAAGCTTACGATCGAGACAGCCAACGTCACTATCAGTCCTGTTCAGGGAAACCGGTACGAGCCTGCGATGCCTCCCGGCAATTATGTAATGCTTGCGGTCAGCGACACCGGCATTGGCATGGACCGCGAAACCGAAAGCCACATTTTCGAGCCCTTTTTCACAACCAAGGAAGAAGGCAAAGGCACCGGCCTCGGGCTAGCGACCGCCTACGGCATCGTCAAGCAGAGCGGCGGCTACATTTGGGTTTACAGCGAACCCGAGCATGGCACAACGTTCAAGGTCTACCTTCCGCGCGCCCAGGAAGTCCCGGTGGAAGTTTTCGTCCCAGGCACGGAGCCCCGGCCGATGGGAGGGACGGAGACCATCCTTGTGGCAGAAGACGAAATTGCGGTGCGCAGCCTCGTGCGTAGCGTCTTGGAATCCTCAGGTTACACCGTGCTCGATGCGGAATCCGGCGATGAAGCGCTGAGAATCGCTCGCGCTCAGCGGGGGCGCATCGATCTGCTGCTCACAGATGTCATCATGCCGCGCATGAGCGGCCGTGAGCTGGCGGAGGAGGTTCAGGCGCTCGAAGGCGGCATTCGGGTCATTTACATGTCGGGCTATACGGAAAAAGCAATCGTCCACCACGGCATTCTCGATGCCGGCGCCGTACTGTTGCAGAAGCCATTCTCACCGGACGACCTGGTGCGCAAAGTGCGCGAAGTTTTCGGCGCGCCGGAGCCTGCGCTATTGCCGCTGGCACAGGTTTGATCGTCAGGTCCTCGGCCCATCTTGAGTCATAGCCCTCTCCTGAAAGGAGAGGGCCGGTAGTCTTCCTCCTTCGAAACCCCACCCTCTCCCCGCAAGCGGGGAGAGGGTGGCGCGGGGTGCCAAAATACCGCCGGTCGCAGACCAGGCTTGTCCAAATTACGGTCTGCCTTTCGCGAAGTGTTCTGCGGCTCTGCCGCTTGCTGTGCGGAAAGGCTTCGCCTTTCCGGCACCCCGCAATCCTTCCAACCCGGTTTTCCTTGGGCGCGAAGGATGAGCCTTCGCGCCCAAGGAAAACCTTAATGAACGCGTTTTCGCGCCCGGAAAGCCATAGGCTTTCTGCACAGCGGGGCGGCGCAGCCGCTTCCCACACCGGAATGTGCGCTTAATTTGGACAGCCCTGGCCGCAGACCGGCGCTACAGCTTTCGAGCGTCGACGACTTATGTCATGTATAGCGCACTGAAGCAACCACCCTGCCTTCTTTACTCAGGCTAATCCTGCCCAATGAAGATAGGAAAGAATCAGCGAATGGCCCGCGAAGCAGGCATAAATCGCAGCCGCGCCCAGGAAGCTGCCGTAAGGCCAGGGATACTGCCGGAACCGGCGGCTCAAGAGCGTGACCGGAACGGCCACCAACATTCCGGCGAGCGACCCTAGAAGGATCGTTACGTAGGTCAGAGGAACTCCCAGGAAAACGCCCACCGTCAACATCAGCATCACGTCCCCAAATCCAAGATATTCCTTCTCCGGATTGCCGAAGCGGCGGAAGAACCAGGCCACGCCATAAAGCAGGCCTGCGCCGAAAATTCCTCCAGTCACAGCGCCGGCAAATGAAGAGAGCGGGCCTTGGAAGCCCAGCCCGAGCCGCCGCGAAATCCACTCCACCAATCCGTCATTCACGGGAACCCAAAAACTCAGCAGCAAGCCGGAAGCGATTCCGAAAAGCGTGACGGAATGCGGGATGATGCGCTCCCGGAAATCAGTGAAGACCACGATGATCATCAAGGTGGCAAAAATGACCGCCTTGATGAATTCTTTGGTGGGGCCGAACTCAGCGAACGCCGCCACGAAAATGAATCCGGTAAGCAGTTCAACGGCGGGGTAGAGCGCGGAAATGGGCTTTCCGCACCGGCGGCACTTGCCGCGCAACGCGAGATAGCTTAGGACCGGAATGTTATCGTACCACCGGATGAGATTGCCGCATTCGGGGCACCGCGACCGCGGCTTTACGATCGACTCGTGGCGCGGCAGCCGGACGATGCATACGTTGAGAAAACTTCCAAAGATGAGCCCGAACAGGGCGGCGGCGAGGTACGCGATGGATGGCGGCAACAAGATCATCGGAGAATAGGGAGATCAACGGCGAATAACGAGTTGTCATGTCGCTTTGGCGACACCCGCAAAGCATGAGAAGTGCCCTTACACCCAGCCTCTCTCCCCTTGCGGGGAGAGGGTGGCCGAAGGCCGGGTGAGGGGTGCTGCCGAACTTTTTTGGCCAGGCTCATCATGGTTCGCAGAAAAACATCAGACACGTAACGGTTCAACCTGCTAGGCCGATTACTGCTGCACTAACAGTTTGTTGAAAAAGCAAAAGGGCTGTCATCCTGAGCGAAGCGAGGGATCTGCTTTCATTTTGAATCAGCAAAATACGAGATTCTTCGTCGCCTTCGGCTCCTCAGAATGACAGTGTGTCCGGGTTTTTCAACAAACTGCTAAACGATCAGGCGCTCTCATTCCTTGGGATTTTTTGCGAGGCGCGTCTGTAAAAACTCATTGTGCGCTCCGCCATTATATCATCACTAAACAGACGCGCTTTTTCCCTGGCGTTTTTACCCATTTCAAGCCGCCGGCCGCCGTCCGCAGCCGCAATGGTGATGGCGCGGGCCAACGCTGGCGCATCGCCGGGCGGCGCCAGCCAGCCGGTTTTCCCATCCTCGACGGCTTCGGGTAACCCTCCTACCCGGCTTGCCACCACTGGGGCGCCGTGAGCCATGGCGATGATCGCCGATGACCCAAGGCCCTCTTTAAGCGAGGGCATGACGAATAGGTCAAGGCAATTCATTAGCGAAGATAGGTCTTCAAGGTAACCCAGGAATTGGACCCGGCGGCCAGCAACTTCGCTCCGCCAGTGCGCCTGCAAGGATTTGCGTAGCGGCCCGTCGCCAACGAGCAGAAGGCGTGCGTTCGGCACAGAAGCCGAGACGGCATGAAAGGCTTCCAGCAGGACCGCCTGGCCCTTTTCCGCGGTGAACGCTCCGGCATGGCCGATGACGAAATCCGATTCTTCGAGCTGCCACATGCGGCGCAATTCTGCTCTGCGGCGTGAGTCCGGCAGTGATTCGGGGACGGAGACTCCGTCCGGGATCACTTCGATGCGGGCGGGAGGAATGCCGGATTGGATGAGCAGTTCCCGCACGAAGCTGGACACCGCGATCACGCCGTGACAGGTATGAGTGTATTTGATCCGGTGGATGGCGCGGGAGCGCGGCAGAAAGGTTACGCGGCGGCTGGCCACTCGGCAGACGGGTGCGCCGCAAGACGCGAGCCATGAAACGGTCTGCGCGCGCCCATCGTGCGCGTGCAGGATGTTAAAACCACGGCTGGTGATGGTGCGACGCAGGCGCGTTACGGTTTTTAGAGAAGCCAGACCGTGAAGCGGCGCGCTCCAGACTTCAAGACTGGATTTCGCAGCCTCCGCAGCGAGCGGGCTGCCTTCGGGACAAACGATAAGTTGCTCGCACTCGCGCTTTTGAAGCGAGCGGGCTAGCATCAGAAGCTGCCATTGGCCGCCGCGCAAATCCCTGCCGGTATCGAGGTGGAGTACCTTGAGCATCGCCATCCCGTAGAGTCTGTGTGACAACTGAAGTTTTTGAGTTGGTGCGGCGCTCTATGAGCGCCGAAGCACTTGAAAAATAAAGACCGGCGGTCACAGACCGCCGCACCAGCCGCAGTTGTCACGCAGAC
>NFUN01000061.1 GCA_002197525.1 Acidobacteria subdivision 13 bacterium RH2 MAG17b
GACTGGCGGAGAGGCAGGGATTCGAACCCTGGGTACAGCTTTTGACCGTACAACGGTTTAGCAAACCGCCGCCTTAAGCCACTCGGCCACCTCTCCGCGCGGGCTGCTCACCAGCTTATCACGGAAAATCCGCGCGCTGGCCGCCGCTACAACAACCAAACTGCACCACTACCGGCTGCTGGCTGGCCGCTCAATCTGGCGGAAACCGCAACCTGGCCAGCGAACGTCAAAAGAACAGGTACTTTCGCCATCGCTCGTCGGATTTTCCCATCAAGCGCATGAGCTGGCGGCTGGTGTGCAGAGTAAAAGGCCGCGGGGGGCGCAAAAGTTCGAGGCCGGCCTCCTCGGGCAGCCGGTCGCCCTTCCGGTTGTTGCAGGGATGGCAGCAGGCAACGAGATTGTCCCAGTCGGTCTTTCCGCCACGCGAGCGCGGAACCACGTGATCGAGCGTCAGCTCCCCAGCGGGTAGAGTGCTGCCGCAGAATTGGCAGGTGTAACGGTCGCGCAGCAGAATGTTCTTGCGTGAGAGGGCGCGTGTTTGGCGCGGAATGTGACGGAACTCGCGCAGGCGGATGACGGAAGGGATGCGAATCGTCATGCGCGACGAGTGGACGAAGTTACCGTCCACTTCTTCCGTCGTCGCAACACCCTTGAAGATCAGCACCACGGCGCGCCGTACCGCGGTGACATTGATAGGCTCGTAGGAAGCATTTAGGACAAGCACCGGCGCTTGCAACACACGTTTGTCAGATTCGGGCACCGTCTGTTCACCATGACTGCGTTCTGCCGGCTGCCGCCGGGTTTCTTCAACCCCCGGACCCGCAGCCCGAGTTACCCGCTGCTTTACTCATCATTATTATCATCATCCCGCCGGTGGCTCGTCAACAGGCGTCGCCGGACGACCCGCGTCGGGGAACTGCGGCGTGGCCCGAGCAAGCGTCAGCCCCAGCACCTGGCTTGCTCCAGCTTGCTTCAGCGCGCGAGCACAAGCTGAAATCGTGGCGCCGGTGGTCATGACATCATCGATCAGGATCACTGAACGGCCCCGGACGCGCTCCGGGTGGCTGACAGCGAACGCGCCGCGCACGTTCTCAAAGCGGGTGCGATGGCTTAAGCCGGTCTGCGGCCGGGTAGGGAGGGTGCGGCGTAAGCAACTGCTATCAAGCTGCGGCGGCTGTACGCCGCCACGCCCGAGCTTCCGGCGAAGGCCGTGCGCCAGCAGATCCGCCTGATTGAATCCTCGCTCGCGCTGCCGCGCCGCGTGCAGAGGAACCGGAACGATCAACGGCTGCCCATCAAGCAAGCGCGATGAAATGCCGGGCCATAGAGAAGCCAACAGCTTCCCAAGGGTGCGGCCCCAGCGTTCGCGCCGGCGGAATTTCACTTCCAAAATCAGCTCGCGGAGCGGGAACATATAGACGCCGTAGCTCCTCGCCAAGTCAAAATCCGAGGTTCCATTGCGGCACGGCCCGCACAGAGCTTCCGATGAGTCCGCCGCGTGAACCGAAGCGAATGGGAGTCCGCAACGAGCGCAACCTGCCCCCTGCCACGGCTTCAGCGTTTCCCAGCAGCTTGTGCAGACGCTGATCCAGCCGGGGCTTGAGGCCTCCTGACCGCAGACTGGGCATAGCGTAGGAAAAATAACAGCGAGGAAGCCTGCTGCGGCCTTAGAGACTGGCGAGGGCCACCGCGAAGCGGGACTCTGGGGAACGGTGGAGGAACCGAGGGGAGTAGGAACGGTCGGCATCGGCATCCTTATGGGCAGGGACGGCAGGCGATCGGGCCGCTTGGTTCAGGCAGAGAGGGCGTGAAGCCCCAAGCGAAATCCCGTCAGAGTTCGCCCTGGTCTTGCTTGGCCTGGCATTCAATGCAGTGGCGAGCCCAAGGGACAGCTTCCAGACGCTTCGTCTGAACGTCATCATGGCATTCTACGCAAACGCCATATGTGCCTACCTTGATTCGTTCAAGAGCTTCATTCACCAGAACCAGAATCTGGCGGTTGTCGTTGCTCTGGTGAAATAAAAATTCCTTGGTATAGGCGTTGGCCGCCTTGTCCGCGAGATCCTGCGTGCCTTCTTCATCGGCCTCGCGGCCTTCCTGATCGGATTGCGATACCCTTTGAAGAAGCTCGTTTTGCTTTTCAAGCAAGCGCTTACGGTAAAGTTCAACTTTCTTCTTATCCATAGCCCTTCCGACATCCCGTGACGCGATGAGGTTATAAATCCCTTAGTCTACGAGTTGAGGACCTCCAAGTCAAGCGCCTGTGCTTGCGCACTGCCCAAGGACTTTGTTATTCTCCGGCTCCGTCATACAATGTGGACTCGGGTGCCACCAAGCGCGGCCGCTCTTGAGCTAATCGGTGCGCTGAGGCGCCGGCGCAATTCTCATTTAGCGGATGCGGGGGTGGCGGAACTGGTAGACGCAAGGGACTTAAAATCCCTCGGCCCGCAAGGGCTGTGCGGGTTCGATTCCCGCCCTCCGCACCAGGCTTTTCTATTGCTCATATTCACCTCGGGTTGAACACGCCTCCCTGCGTTCAGGTTGTTCAGCAATCCGTTCACATCACGGCGCCAGGGCTGCCGAATGGCCTCCTGCCAGTCTTTGGGGTAGGCACAATAGCTTTCCTGCGTAGATCCCAAAGAGTTTCGTGCGCCGGCAAGCGTCTGCAACGCAGGGTTGCATCTGTGCGCGTTGAAAGCTAATACAAACGCATTGGTTGATGTGACGCCACTCTGGTGCGCCGGTGTCTCCACCGGCGAAAAACCGGCGATGACGACATCGCCGCACCAGCAGGCATCACGCCACTTAATGCGTTTGCATTAGGTTGCTGAACTAGGCACTTCATAGGCTAACAATATTACCCACTGGGCGCTCAATTGACACCTTCGAGAACCCTCTGTTAAATTCGAGGACAGGTCGAGATTCGCCAAGGGGTTTTCTGCCGATACGCCAGCGGTTTCAAAACATCCCCGTCCTCTTTCTGCTCGCCCTGCAAACGTTGGGTTGCGCCGTGAGCCAGACACGGCACATCGCCCGGTCTCAAGCGCCGTCCCCGCCGCGAGAGGCTTCTGTGGCGCAACTGGTCGCGGAGATTAATTCGCAAAGCGGCGCCGTCCGCAGCTTCACGGCCACGGTGGACTTGGAACCGTCAGCCGGATCGGCGTACTCCGGCGTAATTAAGCAATATCACGATGTGCGCGGCTTCATTCTGACCGAGCGGCCCGAATGGATCCGCATGGTAGGGCAGGCGCCTGTTGTACGCACCGACATCTTCGATATGGTTTCCGACGGCAAGCGCTTTAGCCTCTACATTCCTTCCCGGAACAAGTTTTACGTGGGACCGACAACGCTGACAACGCCTTCCCGGAATTCGCTTGAAAACCTCCGCCCCCAACACGTCCTGGACGCGCTGCTGCTGCAACCTCTCGACGCCGCGCGAGCATGCTATTTTCGGGAAGAAGCCTCGCAGGGAATTGAGCAGGACTACGTGATTACGGAGATTAGCGGCTGCGGACCAGGGCCGGTGCGCCTGAAGCGCAAAATTTGGTTTGACCGCTCAAACCTGGCAATCTCCCGCGTCCAGCTTTATGGAGTAGACGGCAGATATTTGGAGGACATTCGCTATTCCGATTACAGAGATTTCGGCGGCGTGCGCTATCCAGCGCAGATAGCCATCCAGCGGCCTGTTGAGGATTATTTCTTGACCATCAGGATTCTCAATGCGCGCTTCAACCAGCCTCTTCCGCTTTCCAAATTCACGCTCACAAAACCCCAAAGCGCACAGGAGATAGACCTGGGTTCGCCGGGCGATGCGGAGGTTTCCCATGGTCGGTAGGATGATCGTCGCCAACGTCTTCCACCGGCCTGTGCGGACGGCGGTCAGTATCCTCGCAGTTGCTATTGAGGTGGGAATGGTGCTGCTTGTGGTGGGCATGACCACAGGCGTGTTGAGCGAAAGCGCCAAGCGCGTGGAAGGCGTGGGCGCGGAAATCATGGTGCAGCCGCCTGGAGCATCGTTTTTCCTGGGCGTCACCGCCGCCCCTATGCCTGCCAAGATCGCCGGTCGGCTGGAAGAGATACCCCACGTCGCCAAGGTGGCGCCCGTCCTTTTGCAATTCAATACCAGCGGCGGATTGAATCTGATTTATGGGATCGACATGGAGACTTTTGACCAGGTAAGCGGAGGGTTTGTCTATTATTCCGGCGGCCCGCTTAAGAACACCTGGGACATTTTGGTGGATGATTTTTACGCCCGCGCCAATAACGTGAAAGTGGGTGACACGCTGAACCTGCTGAACCACGATTTCCACGTCTGCGGCATCGTCCAGCACGGCAAGGGCGCCCGGCTCTTCATCTCGCTCTCAACCGCGCAGCAGATGACCGGCGCGCTGGACCGGGCGTCGATCTTCTTCGTGAAATGCACGGACCCCGTTTACACAAGCGAAGTTCTGGGTTCTATCCGCAAGCTGCTGCCCCGTTACCAGGTGCTGTCGGTGAGAGAATATATGTCCATGATGACGTCGAACAGCCTTCCGGCGCTCGCGGACTTCGTCACCACCATGATCGCGGTTGCGGTGGGCATCGGATTTCTGGTCATTTTCCTGTCCATGTACACCACCATTACGGAACGCACGCGCGAGATCGGCATCCTGAAGTCCCTTGGCGCTTCCAAGATCTACATCATCCAAGCGATTCTGGAAGAGGCTGGACTGATGTCAATTGCGGGAATCGCCGTGGGTTATGCGGGCACGCTGCTTGTGAAAAGGTTGATTGTCTCGTACTTCCCGACGCTCCCGGTTCACCTTACAATAGATTGGGTCTTGCGGGCTGCCGTATTGGCGCTAGTTGGCAGCCTAATCGGAGCCTTTTATCCAGCGCTACGGGCGGCGCAACTGGATCCGGTTGACGCGCTCGGCTACGAGTAGGCGAATCCACGGCACGGTGGGTTTTTTGCCGATCCAGGCTCCTATTGCGGAAGCCTTCTGCTGTGGCTCTGCTAGGACCATCTCCCAGGCCCGGCTGCAGCGAAGTAAGCCGCATGGCAGAGCAGCGCAGAGTGACGGGGAAGGCCGCCCGGCCGCGCACGAAAAAAGTGGAACCGATTATCGTCACTCACGAGTTGAAGAAGGCCTACCGGGTGGGCAAGGTGGAAACGCTCGCCCTGCGCGGCGTCAACCTGCATGTGCAGGAAGGTGAATTCGTCGCCATTGTAGGCCCCTCCGGCTGCGGCAAGTCCACGTTGCTACATTTGTTGGGAGGCCTGACTTCACCAACCAGCGGCAAGATTCTGGTTGACGGCAACGACTTCAGCTCCATGACGGATGCCGAACGCACGCGCTTCCGCCGCCATAAGGTCGGCTTCGTGTTTCAGCGCTTCAACCTGCTCCCCACGCTGACGGCGAGGCAGAATATCCATTTGGCTCAGCACATTCAGGGTAATGGATTCAATCCTCACCGGTTCGAAATGGTCGTGGAGATGCTGGGGATTGCGAGCCGCCTCGACAACCGCCCGTACGCGCTTTCCGGCGGCGAACAACAGCGGGTGGCCATTGCACGCGCAGTCATTTGCGAGCCGAAAATCCTGTTGGCTGATGAGCCCACCGGAAATCTGGACACCGAAAATTCCCAGGCGGTCCTCGCCATGATGCGCACCTTGAATCGCTCGCTGGAGCAGACCATTTTGATGATCACGCACAATCCTGAGGCGGCGGCGGTGGCGGATCGCATCATCCGAATGCGAGACGGCCAAATTGTTGATGATTGATTTGGAATCAGTTCTCGGTTATTTTCTAACGGTTGAAACATGGCGGAAAGCATGGAATTTCACGATAGACCCCTGCCAGGCGCTCTCGCCCCTGAAGGCTTGAGTGCGGGCCGCCGCGTCTGGGAAAAGGTGAAACTGGTTGTCAGCCGGTCCCTTTTCTGGTCTTACGAGCGCGGTTCCTGGCAATACGACCTGATCTGCGCCTTTATTCTCGCGTTTATCTTTCTCACCCCGGCTTCATGGTTTCATGACCGGCCCACGCTCGGCCTCACGAACCTTCGCAACACCCAGGGCATCATCGAAATCGGACGAGCCAGCGATGGCTGGCACTATCTGGTGGATGCCCGCCTCGCTTCCTCCCTGGCTCCCCTTCAGCCGAAAGACGCCGTCCAGCGGATTCTCGAACTCCGCCTCCACAAGCCAGTCGAAATAAAATCCATCATCGCTCTGCGTGACCGGAACAACGTCATCCTCGGTTATACTGTGGTGTTGGCGCGTTAATTGGCGCGTAATTGCGAGCCTCTCCGGCGGGGTTGGTTGCCGTGCTCTATCAACAACGTCCGGTTGCCGCTTGAAACCTTCTCAACTTGGCGTTCGTCTTCATTCTTGAGGAATGTCTGAGCAGGTGAAGTCAAGCCGCTCAGCCTTACTTTTTCTGAATACCGTCTTCGAAATCCGATTCTTGCCGGGGAATGGAGGCAATTGAAGCTCAGCGCTGTCCGACTTCGCGCCGCATTCATGCTGATGGGCATCATGGCGCTGCCTGCGGGACTACGCGGCGCTGGCATGTTCAGCCAGGCCGTTCACAAGATTCCTCTCACCGTGGGCGACGTTCTGTCACATATGGACGATGCCGCGCGGCGTTTGAAGACCATTTCCGCACGCCTCAGCTATACCACCGTCACCGTGCTCGTGAACGATCGGGCCACTCAGAGTGGATATCTCTTTTTCCGCAAGGGAAGGCGTCCGGAAGTCCTGGTCCGGTTTTCCAAACCAGAGACCAAGGTGATCCTGTTCAAAAAGAACCGGGCTGAAGTCTATTACCCGCGAATCAATCAAATTCAGGAATATGATCTCGAGAAGCGCCGCGATCTACTGCAGCAGTTTCTGTTGCTGGGTTTCGGCACAGGAAGCGGGAAACTCGAGGGAACTTACCACGTGCGGTACTTAGGTGAGAAAACGTTGGGCGGAACCATGACGCCCGTTCTGGAACTGACCCCGATTCCAAAAGACGTCGCCGCCCAGCTCAGCAAAGTGGACTTGTGGATCAGTCCGCAATCATGGCTTCCCGTCCAGCAGGAGTTTTTTGAAGCCAGCGGCGATTACCTGATCGCGAGCTATAGCCATATGCGAATTAATGAACCCCTCGGATCGTCCACTTTCAAGATTCGAGCCAAGCATGGCGCCGAACGGGTGAAAATGAATTAGCGCCGCCTAGGGCAAGGAATCACGGCGCATCGGATGCTCGCGGTTGCCGCGCAAATAACGTCTTTTCCTTACTTCAACTTAACGCATGGGTCAGCGGTTCGGGGCGATTTTTTCTCCGTTCAGTAGGGTTGGCATTGTCAGAAGGTAGCGGGCGGGCGTAGCGTTAATGAGACGCTTGAAAGATCCACTGGGCGTTTTTATGGGTAGCATTCAAGCCGGAAAGGCGTGAGCCGCTCATAAATGCAGTGCATCCTTCGCCTCTCCGTGCACAGCTTTACGAAAGGTTTGGATTTGCAATGAACCGGTTGGCGCTTCGCCGGAAAATTCGATTCGCTCATCTCCGGCTCCGGGAGCTGCGGATGATCGCACGAGGGCTTCTCTCCACCCGGCATCCTATTGATGTTCACCTGATCCCCATCCGCAGGTGCAACCTCTCTTGCGGCTACTGCAACGAGTTTGACGATTTCTCAAAGCCCGTTCCGATCGAGGAGTTGCGGAAACGCGTCAATCACCTCGCGAATTTAGGTGCTTCCATCGTCACGATCAGCGGCGGAGAGCCTTTGCTCCATCCTGAGTTGGATGACCTGATTCGCGCCATCCGCCGCCGCGGCATGATCGCCGGCCTCATCACCAACGGTTACTTGCTTACTCCGGACCGCGTCCAGCGGCTGAACCGCGCCGGCCTGGACCACATGCAGATCAGCATCGATAACGTCCAGCCAGACGACGTTTCCAACAAGAGCCTTAAGGTGCTGGACAAAAAGCTTCAGGTACTTGCAGCGCACGCCGAATTCGGCGTGAACATCAACTCCGTGCTGGGCAGCGCCATTCGCAATCCGGAGGACGCCATCGCCGTCGCCCGCCGCGCCGTGGCCCTAGGCTTTACGACTACCGTGGGCGTCATTCACGACCATTCCGGCCAGCTCATGCCGCTGAATTCGCGGCAGCAGGAGATTTTTGACGAGGTCGCGGCGATGGATAAGCGCTCTTATGCGCGCTTCTATGAAATCTTCCAAAGGAACATCGCGCGCGGCAAGGAAAACCGCTGGCGCTGCCGCGCCGGGAGCCGCTACCTCTACGTCTGCGAGGATGGCCTGGTCCACTACTGCTCGCAGCAGCGCGGCTATCCGGCTATTCCGCTCGAGGACTACACTCCCGCCCACATCGAGCACGAGTATTTTACCGAAAAGGCCTGCGCCCCCCGCTGCACCGTCTCATGCGTACAGGTGATCGGGATATTTGACAACTGGCGCCACCCGCAGACTCGCAAAGCGTTTGACCGGGCCTCCACTCCCCTCGTTCAGCTTGAGTCCGAGCTTGCCGGGAAGAATTCCTAACCCTTTCTCATTCCGGTGGCTTGCCGCAAGGGCAGGCAATCCATGCAAGTTGCATCGTCATTGGTGCAAAAGTGGCGAGGGGCCGTCAAGCAACTCCTCTTTCTGCCGGATGTGCGGGGGCCGAAAGGCGATATGAATGCGTCATGGGGGTCGCGCGCCATTGTGCGATAGCGTAGTATACTACGCTAGCTATGCTGGTGCAAGGAAAGGAAGGGCATTCCGGGAATTGGTTCTTCATGGGCTGGAAGCCCATGCCACTCCGGGTGGACGTGGGTTTGTAGCGCAGGGTCCGCCGTGCGACCCTGCGGTTTTTCGTTGCGCGTAAGCCTGGATGGAAGAACCGCAGCGTTAGACGGCGAACGCTGCGCTACAAATCCTGCTCGGAACCTCGCAGACACGACCGAAAGCTGCGCCACCCTGCAAGCTAAAATGGGACGTCTTCTTCTTCTGACACCCTCACTGGCATCCAGGGATAGGATTCCGTGTCCGAGATGAAATTGTCACCAGCGGTAACCTGACCCCAGTACTCAGGGAGTTCCTTTGCGGGCGGTTCCGATTGAATCAGCAATATACGAGATTCTTCGTCGCCTTCGGCTCCTCAGAATGACAGTGTGTCCGGGTTTTTCAACAAACTGTTAGGCGACACGGAAAGTGAAGCCAGAGCGGGATTCTTCGCTGCGCTCAGAATGACAGCGGTCTGCTGTGTCTGCGCGTCGCGCCTGCGCCGCCCGGCCATTCTTATCGAGGGTCAGGTGTAAGTGCAACAGATTTATTGGGGGATCTACGCTGGGGGCGCGGGCCTCCACAAAGTCAGTCCGCAGCGCCGAAGCACTCCTGTGGGAGCACCGGCGCTGAAATAGATGGTTTCCATGGACCGGGCGATCGCTTGCCACGAGAATGGCGGCGGCTGTGCTAGACTCGGTGCCTTAACAGTTTGTTGAAAAACCCGGACACACTGTCATTCTGAGGAGCCGAAGGCGACGAAGAATCTCGTATATTGCTGATTCAAAATGAAAGCAGATCCTTTGCTCCGCTCAGGATGACAGCCCTTTTGTGTTTTTCAACAAACTGTTAAGAGTGTGAATACTTCAATCCCTAACGATGGCGGCGGCCAGAGGCCGCCGCACCAGCCGTGGTTTTCGCATCGAGTCCGTAAGCGACGATCCTACCACAGACGCTGATGAACCTTTTCCTCATTCCGGCAATCTTCCTCCTGATCGAAAGCTTGTGGTCCCTGCGGGGAGGGTTCCGGTTTCTTGACCTTGTACGTAAGAGCCGACGCGCTCCGCTCGGCGACTATTGCCCGCTTGCTGCGGTGATTGTTCCGTGCAAGGGAGTCGATGACGACCTGCGCCGGAATGCAGCACGTTTTCTCAGCCAGAGCTATCCCGCCACTCAGTTAATCTTCGCGGTAGCCTCACAGGATGATCCAGCCTACGGCTTTCTCGCGGACCTCGTGGCCTCTTCGCAGCGCGGGCGCGCCCCAAAGGCGCGCGTGGTTGTCGCCGGGCAAGCGGAGAGCAACGGCGAAAAAGTGAACAATCTGCTGGCGGGCGTTGCCGCCGTGAACTCCGAGGCGGAAGTGCTGGCGTTTGCGGATATTGACGCGCAGCCTTCGGCGGATTGGCTGCGCGCGCTGGTGGCGCCTCTGGCCGATCCGGCCATTACCGTGAGCACGGGCTACCGGTGGTATCTTCCCGGCGCCGGCTTCGGTTCACGGTTGCGGGCCGCGTGGGACACGGCGATTGCCATGGTGTACGGCGACCATGGTCACAATTTCGCGTGGGGCGGTTCGATGGCGATTCGCGCCGCGGATTTCCGGCGGCTTCGCGTAGCGGAGCGTTACTGGCAGCAAACCGTGAGTGACGACTATGCGATCACTCGCGCTGTCCAGGAGTCCGGTGGAACGATCCGTTTTGAGCCGCGCTGCCTGCTCGCTTCGCGCGGCGAGACGAGCTTCGGCAATTTCCTGCGTTGGAGCAACCGCCAGATCATCATCACGCGCGTTTACGCCTCGCACTATTGGAGGAAGGGGCTAGCGTTTTATAGTCTATATGCGCTCACCTTCTTTTCCGGCCTCTCCTTGGCCGCCTGGCCGGGAGTTCCGGCCTCGCACCGGATCGCGGCGGTGGCGCTGCTCGCAGCCATTCTGGGCGCGGGCGCGGCCAAAGGAGCGGTGCGCACGCGCGTGACGCGGGAGATTTTTCCCGGCGAGCGCGAGCTTCTGCAGCGCTACGGGTCCTGCCATTGGAAGCTCGCGCCTCTCCTGCCTTGGGTCATGCTTTGGAATTTCGTTGCCGCCGGATTTAAGCGGCGGATTGAGTGGGCCGGAGCGGTCTACGAGCTGCGATCTCCGCACGAGCTGAAAATCTTGAAGCGGAGCCAGAGTGCTGCGAGCGCGGCTTCGGGCCAACGTTGAGGGTTCGGATTAGCGAGGTCTGCGAGGAGGCTTTCCCTGATGGCGGGAAATGTAGCGGGCCGGGGTGGCGGTTCGCTTCTTCGGCGGGGCCGGCGCGGCAGGAGGTTCAACAGGGGCAGGGGGAGCGGGCATCTTAGCCACCACCTGGTCGAACAACACCGTGCGAGGTTCCGGCTTCTTCTTGCCGCCTTCGCCATGGCGATAAGGATGCTCAGTGTGGCAGGTCTGGCAGACCACCTTCGCGACTTCGCTGTTAACCATGCCAGCGATGGCGTGGTTCAGAAGAAGCCGGCAGCGCGGGCAGTAATCGTCGATTAAATCGCCGAGCCGTTTTTCCAAGGCCGTCAGTCACAAGAGACCCTTTCGCACCGGTTTCCGCGAGAGGAATCCTTCAGGGAATTATAACCTGCACCTGCGGAAAATCAATGGCGGTGTTTGGTAGTGGGTCAGTTTGGTTGTTGTAGCGGCGGCCTCGGAACGTGTGAATCGGATTGAAATGGGAGCGAAACTTCCTGTGAACGAAGGAGGTTCAAACCAATGTCCGTACAGGTGAAACGGGCCTATGAGCCGCCAGCGCCCGGCGATGGGTATCGCGTCTTGGTGGACCGCTTGTGGCCGCGCGGCGTGAGCAAAGAAAAGCTCAAGATGAACGAGTGGATGAAGGAAATTGCTCCTTCCACAGAGCTGCGGAAGTGGTATGGCCACGAAGCCGGGAAATGGGCGGCATTCCGCGAACGCTACCGGCGCGAACTGAGCAAACCACCCGCGAGCGAATATCTCGAAAGCTTGGTCCAGCGAGCGCGCAACGGCCGCGTGACGCTCTTGACCGGCGCGCGCGATGCGGAGCACTCGGACGGGGCGGTGATTGCGGAGCTGATCTGCGAAAGCTTTGAAACGAAAGCTTGACGCGAATGAGTCAAGTTTCCGCTGCCCCCCTCACCCCCAGCCCCTCTCCCCCAATTGGGGGAGAGGGCGATGCCTCGGCAAGTCTTCGGTGGAGCCTCGCTAGTATGCTAACCTGGAGATCGGGATGATAGAGACTTTGGACCGTGATGTGAGCGTCCGCAAGCAGTGAGGGTAATACACGGACCGCAGAGCTTCCGGCTCTGCCGAGTGCATCGCCAAGGGCTGAGTCGCGTGTTTTTGTCTTGTCATCCTAACGGTGAACTAGAAAGGAGCATTCCATGAAATCATACCTAATGATCTTCTTTCTTTTTACCTTGCCGGCGGCAACGCTTGCAAAGGGAAACGAATCGAAAGCGCAAGACCAAATCCAGAAGGCCACGAACGTCCTCAATGAAATCATGGCGGCGCCGGATAAGAGCATCCCACGAGATTTGCTCAACAAGGCGGTGTGCGTGGGCATCATCCCTTCCGAACTGCACTTCGCGTTTGGATTCGGCGGCAGTTACGGGCGCGGGATGATGGTGTGCCGGCGGCACGGCAACGGACCATGGGGCGGACCTTCCATGTTCATCCTGGGCGGCGGGAATTTCGGCTTTCAGCTTGGCGGGCAGGCGACTGACGTGATCTTCCTGGTGATGAATGCTTCGGGAGCAAAGAAATTGCTGAGTTCGAGCGTGAAGCTGGGCGCGGACGCCTCAGCGGCCGCAGGGCCGGTGGGCCGCTCCGCAGCCGCCGCGACGGATGCGCAAATGCACGCGGAGATTCTCACCTATTCGCGCTCGCGCGGCCTTTTCGCCGGAATCTCGCTTGCCGGCTCCGTTCTGAAACAGGATAGCAAGAACAACCAGAGCCTTTACGGCCGCAAACTGACGCCCAAGCAAATCCTCATCGAGCAGATCGTAGGCGTTCCGCGCGCCGCCGCGCCACTTGACCGGGCTCTGAATAAGTACTCGCCGCACGGCGGGCAGGCGTTTTCTGCCTGAGTGCCGCGCCAGCACCGGGTGCGGAAAGGAGAGGCGAATGAGAAAATGGCCGCTCATAATCACGATGGCGATCGTGGCCGGGTTCGGCTTGGCCCGCCAGGCGCGCGCGCAGACGAAGATAGACGACAGGGTGCAGCGCGCTGCGCTCGTGATGAACGCCATCCTGCAGGCGCCGGACAACGGCATTCCGCAGAACCTTTTGGATCGCGCGGTGTGCGTGGGCGTAATTCCTTCGGCCAAGAAGCTGGCGTTCGGCCTTGGCGCCACGTATGGACGGGGTGCGCTGGCGTGCCGCGAAGGTGGGAACGGCGCGTGGGGCGCGCCTTCGATGATTCTGCTCAGCGGCGCGAGTTACGGCTTGCAACTGGGCGGGCAAGCCACGGACGTCGTCTTTATCGTCATGAGCGTCAAAGCGGCGGAGAGGATCATGCAGAGCAACCTGAAGTTGGGCGTGGACGTTTCCGCCGCCGCCGGACCTGTAGGCCGCCACACGGAGGCAGCCACGAACGCGCACTTCAATGTCGGTATCTTGAGTTATTCACGTTCGCGAGGCTTGTTTGCAGGGTTGTCGCTGAGCGGAGCAGCGCTGAAAGAAGATGCAAAGGCCAACCGGCAGCTTTACAGGCGCAGCCTTGAACCCAAGGAAATCCTGCTCTCGGGAAAAGTTGCGCCGCCTGCCTCCGCAAAGCCGCTCGACGGAATTCTAGAGAAGTACTCTCCGAAAGGCGGAGAGCCAGCGACCAAGGTTCCGGCGCGCCAGGCGACTTCCGCGCCGCAACACGGCCCGCGTTGAGTGCGCATTGTCTACTTCAAGTCCCCGGCGTAAATCTGCATAATCGTTTCCAGAAACTTCACGGCGTGAGCCTTGGGCCTCTGGAACGAGTTGCGGCCGATGATGGAGCCGAAGCCGCCTCCGTCGCGGATGGCGCGCGCCTCATCGTACACATCCTCGTCGTTGCTCTTCTTCGCGCCGCCGGAGAAGATGACGATCCGCCTGCCGTCAAAAGAGCTTTGCACAACGTGCCGCACGCGCTCTGCGAGCGTGCCGATGGGCACTGCCGCCTGCGTGTACGCTTTTTGCGCTTCCGGCTGCTCGATGTGCGCGGTGGGCAGCTTTACTTTGATGATATGCGCCCCGAGCTGGGCGGCGATCTGCGCGGCGTAAGCGACCACGTCGATAGCCGTCTCGCCGTCCTTGCTCATCGCGGAGCCGCGCGGGTAGGACCACACCACCACCGCCAAGCCGTTGTTCTTGGCTTCCTCTGCCAGGGCGCGAAGCTCCTGGTACATTTCCTTGGAATGCATCGAGCCGGGATAAATCGTGAAGCCGATGGCTACGCAGCCCAACCGCAAGGCGTCCTGCACGCTGCCTGTTACGGCGGAGATAGGATCTTTGTCGGGGGAAAGCACGTCATGGTTGTTCAGCTTCAGGATGAGCGGAATTTCGCCCGCGTGGCGCGCCGCCGCGGCTTCCAGAAATCCGAGCGGCGCCGCATAAGCGTTGCACCCGGCCTCAATGGCAAGCTCGAAGTGATAATTCGGATCGTAGCCCGCCGGATTGACGGCGAAGCTGCGCGCCGGCCCGTGCTCGAAGCCCTGGTCCACCGGCAAAATAACCAGCTTGCCCGTCCCGGCCAGCCGCCCGTGATTCAGCAATCGGGAGATGTTGGTCTTCGATCCGGCATTGTCGGGTTCATACCAGCTCAGAATCTCACGCACGCGATCGGTCATCCGCCCGGCGGCGATGCGCTCCTCAACTGCCTGTACGACTCCCATAACATTGCCTCCCGTTGGAGATACTCTAGGCATTTATGTTAGCACGCCGGCCAGCGCGGTGAAACCGGGTAGTGGATCACCGGCTTGCCCTACCAGTGACGCGCGGCGGCACAGAAGCTATAATGCTGTACTTCCATCACCAAGGAGGCTTCTGTGAAACACCGCGTTTTCGCAACTCGTCCGATGCCGCAAACCGTACTCGACTTTCTGGCCCCACACTGCGACGTGCAAGCGCCGGATCAAGATGTTCCGGTCCCGCCTGTAGAGCTGGCGCGCATCTGCCACGAACAAAAGGTCGAAGGGCTTATGGTGGCAGGTGGGGCTGTGCCTGCCGAAGTGATCCGTGAGGCTGCGCAGTTGCGCGTGGTGGCAGGCTGCAGCGTCGGGTACGACCACATAGACCTAGCGGAATGCACGAAGCGAGGGATTCTGGTGACGAACACCGCCGGCTCTCTGGATGAAACCACGGCCGATCTGGCCTTCGCTTTGTTGTTGACAGCGGCGCGGCGCGTGGGAGAAGCGGAGCGGTTCCTTCGCGGTGGACAGTGGAAGCATTGGGGATTCAGATTGCTTTGGGGTGCGGACGTGCACCATAAGACGCTCGGCATCTACGGTTTTGGAAACATCGGGCGGGTGATGGCCCGGCGGGGCGCAGGATTTTCCATGCGTATCCTTTACCACTCCCGCCATCGCGCGCCGGAAAGCGTGGAGCGCGAGATGGGCGCTGAATACCGGGACCGTGAAGCGCTGATCCGAGAGGCGGATTTTTTGAGCCTGCACGTGCCGCTCACGCCCGAGACCAGGCACATGATCGGCGAGCGTGAGCTTGGCTGGATGAAACCCACCGCGTTTCTGGTGAACACCTCGCGCGGGCAGGTGGTGGATGAGGAAGCCCTGGTGGCCGCGCTCAAGGCGGGGCGGCTGGCAGGAGCGGGGCTTGACGTCTTCGAGCGGGAGCCGCAAGTGCATCCCGAGCTGCCCAAGATGGAAAACGTCGTGCTCCTGCCGCACATCGGGAGCGCTACCGAAGAAACACGCACCAGAATGGCGATGCAAGCTGCACAGAATTTGCTTGCAGCGTTCGCGGGCGAGCGCCCGCCAAACCTGATTAACACTGAGGCGCTGCGCGCGCCAGATCGGCGCTCATAGAGCGCCGCTGCGCAAATTGACACGGCGCCCACGTTCGGCCCGCTTGCGTTTGGCGCGCTACATCCCAATAATGGAAATCAGAGAGCGAAACTCATTATGGCAACTCTGCGCAGGCCTTTGACGGAACCGAAGCCTACCTACGCTCACGGCAGGCAGATCGCCCAGCACATCTTCATGGCCACCATGGCGCTCGTGGACGTGCGGCGCGCCATGCTCAGCAAATTGAAATTTGAAGGCGGCGAACTCCGGGTGGGAGAGCTCGCAGTTCCGGTGGCGAAGCTTCCGCGCGTGGTGGCGGTCGGCAAGGCGGCGATGCGCATGTCTAGAGCGTTGGACGAAATTCTGTGCGGCCGGGTGGAGGCGGGAGTGGTGGTGGCTCCGGTCGAGCCGGGCAAGAAGCTGGAGGGATACCGGTATTTTCTGGGCGGGCATCCTTACCCCACGCCAGGCAGCTTGGAAGGCGCGCAGGCGGCGCTCGAATTGGTTTCGGGACTTGCGCCGGACGACTTGGTGATCTTCTTGATTTCGGGCGGCGGCTCCGCTCTGTTCGAAAAGCCGCTGGACCCGGCAGTGACGCTCGCCGCGCTTGTGGAATTCAACCGCCTGCTCGTGACCGGCGACCTCCCGATCGAGCAGATCAATGTGCTGCGCAAGCACATCTCGGCGGTGAAGGGCGGAAGGTTGGCGGCGGCCGCAAGCCCGGCGCGGCAACTCACCCTATACGTCTCGGATGTTCCTGAAGATTTCCCCTCCATGGTCGCTTCGGGCCCGACCATGCCGGATGAATCCACGTGCCAGCAGTGTTACGAGATCGCGGAGCGGAGCGGCCTGACGGCAAAACTTCCAGCGGCAATCCGGGAGCGAGTTGAAAAGCGCTCGCTCGAAGAGACTCCGAAGCCGGGCGACGAGCGCTTTGCGCGCTCAAGCTATTTCTGCCTGCTTTCGAACCGCGACGCGGTGGAAGCGGCGGTGAGGATAGCGGGAGACGCGGGCTTCCACGCGGAGATCGATTCTGGAGCGTGGGACGCAGATTACGAGCGGGTTGTGACGGGCTCCCTGGCGTCGCTTGACCAGTGCGTGCAGGCGCACCCAGGGCGGCCGGTGTGCCTTGTGCTCGGCGGCGAAGTCACCTGCCGCGTGACCGGGCACGGCATCGGCGGTCGCAATCTCTCCTTCGCGCTGCGCGCGGCGCAACTGATCGAAGGACTGCCGCGCGTGGCGCTGAGTGGCGCCACCGACGGCCGCGACGGCAACAGTCCTTCGTGCGGCGCTGTGGCGGACGGGCACACTACTTCCCGCGCCCGCGCGCTGGGAATGGACGCCGCGCAGTTCCTGGCGGAGAGCGACGCTTACCACTTCTTTCGAACCCTCGGCGACACGATTGAAACGGGTTTTACGGATAACAATCTGCGCGACCTGCGCCTGCTCATGAGCTTTGAGTAGGAACTGGCTGAGGCCCGCCAGCGGCTAGGCCGCTTACACCATCAGGGCGCAGCAAGCCTCGCCTGCCGACACACTGTAGGGCAGACGGCGCTTTCCCTCATTTTTGATCTGATGCAATTTCCCGGGTATGCCGAAATAGAGTGATTCTAAACATTCCAGCCCCGCTCGCTCTGACGGATCACGAAAAGAAGACCATCCTTTCGTTCCTCGATGAGAAAGAGCACACGGACCTCATTGCGCAATGGCTTCAAGATTGGGGCATCAGCCCCTTCCGGGCAAAGCTCGTTGCCAAGCTCCTGATCCCCGCTCTTCAAAGGCTGCTTACGGCCACGGCGGGCCGTGCTGCTGAACGGCTGCACGAGCTGCTTCGCAAGCATTGGGACTTCTATGATGATCTGGCCTTAAGGATTGGGAAGTGGCTATTCCTCATGATAGAAGACCGGCGCACACCCAACAAACTCATGGGTCCGTACATTGACCAGCCGCCTTCCGGCGTCGGCGCCGAAGACTGGAAGAAGATCAATGAGCAGACTAAGCAATGGCTGGTGCAGGTTGAGAAGCTCGACCTTATCGCCCTGGCGCTCGACGATCTTAAGGTCCAGGTTTCGCTCCGCATCGACCGGCCGCAACAACTCGCAAGAACGCCCCTCAGTCGCCTGCTCAGGCCCTATAACGCTTTTATTGACCTCATCGGACGGGAGCCGGAAGTCAACTCCCTGGCTGCTTTCTGCGACCATCCGGCAGCGTTTCGATGGAAGGTATTGACCGGCGAGGGCGGGGTGGGGAAAACCCGGCTGGCGCTCGAACTGGCCAAGACACGTGAAGAAGCAGGGTGGAGCGCCGGCTTTCTTTCCGCTGAGTCTCTGGCGCATTGGGTTCGACATGAGGGCTTTCCGCGCTGGTCGCCCCTGGCAGAGACGCTGGTGGTGATCGATTATGCCGCCGCGAAGGCGGAGGATCTCAAGCCTTTGATCGAGCGGTGCGGCCAGTGGGCCGAAGACAATGAGGAATCCACGAGGCTGCGGCTTCTGTTGCTTGAGCGGCAGGCTGATCCCGACAACGGGTGGTTTCACGACCTGCAGAGCTCAGCAGAGGGCGCGCTCCGCGACCAGATCCGGGATAGCCTGGAGCCGGTGCAGGAGATTAGAGCGCCGGGACGCGACGATTCAGACGCGGTGATAGAGGCGATTCTGCAGGCTACGTTCAGGAGCTGGGCAAGGCTCCCCGGCGACCCGCCGCCCACGCTTTCGAAGCTTGACGATCAGGAATTGCGGGATCTCCGCCGAGGGACGCAGGGCCGGCCCTTGTTTTTGCAAATGGCAGCGCTCCGGGCGTGCGCCGAAAACAACACTTCCAAGCTCACCCAGTGGGGCCAAGAGGACTTGCTTCAGGATGCGGTGGGGCGCGAGCGTGATTATGTGAAGCGGCACTGCGATTCAAACTCCACCCGCGTCGTGCTCACGGAGCGTGGCATCGCCTTGCTCACGTTCACCGGGCCTTTGGCCAAAGGGACCTCCGCCTGGCTCAAGCTGCTTCAAGCGGACGCCCGCGCTTGTGGTTATCCCTATGCCCAGCCTGCCGAGATAAGCGATGCAATTTCAGGCCTCTTGAGTGACACTGATGCCGCTGGCACACCCGTGCTCGTGCCGCTTACCCCCGATCTACTGGCTGAAGCTTTCGCGGTGACGGTGCTCGGCCGGCGCCCAGATTTGGCGGCGGGAGCCATGCAAGCGGTGCTCGATTGTTGTGGAGCACAAGCCTGGAACAACCTGCTCCGAGCCCTCGTTGATCTTTATGGCCTGGGTGCGCTCGGTGTTATCGAGTCGTGGCTCATCGACTTGGCGCAACGGCAGCCCGTTGGAGCGCTGGCCTTGCTTGAAGCCCTGATACCCGAGCGTAGTGTAGCCCTGGCCCGCATCGCTGTCGTAGTGGGTGAAAGGCAGCTCCAGGGGCTGCCCACAACATCAGAAGCCGAGGCGGAGCAAGCCAGAATTTTTAACAACCTGGGCAATTGTTACAGCGAACTGGGGCGGCGGGAGGAAGCGCTGGGCGTGACGGAGCGAGCGGTGGCGATTCGGGAGCGGCTGGCGAAGCGGAATCCCGATGCCTTCGAGCCGGACCTGGCAGGCAGCCTCAACAACCTGGGCGTCCGTTACAGCGAGCTGGGGCGGCGGGAGGAAGCGCTGGGCGTGACGGAGCGAGCGGTGGCGATTCGGGAGCGGCTGGCGCAGCGGAATCCCGACGCCTTCGAGCCTGATCTGGCGATGAGCCTGAACAACCTGGGCAACCGTTACAGCGAGCTGGGGCGGCGGGAGGAAGGGCTGGGCGCGACGAAGCGGGCGGCCGGAGGTTCGCAATAGGCAGCCAGGGGGTGTGCATGAGTCGGTGGTGGAGGACCAGAACAAACCGGGTGCTGAGCGGCGCCAGCAGCTAGGCCGCTTATACCATCAGGGCGCAGCAAGCAGCGCCCCAGCGCCTTACGGTAACGAGGCTTATACATAGCCTTTGACGCTGCGCAAAGTCTCGAACAGGAGGAGTGCCATGCCGCAATCGATCGGATTTATTGGACTGGGAATTATGGGCCAGCCGATGGCCTTGAATTTGGTGAAGGCGGGATATCAGGTGACCGTGTGCAACCGCACGAAGAGCAAGGCTGAACCGCTCCAGCGGGCTGGCGCGCGTGTGGTCTCGACTCCCGCTGAGGCTGCTCGCGAGGCGGACGTCGTGATGACCATTGTCAGCGACACAGCGGCAATGGAGGAAGTGGCGCTCGGCAAAAACGGAGTGCTGGAGACGTTGCGTTCCGGTTCCGTAGTGATTGATTCAAGCACTATCAGCCCGGTGGTAAGCCGCAAAATCGCCTGCCACGTCGCCGGCAAAGGCGCCCAGATGCTGGACGCTCCGGTGACTGGCAGCAAGCACGGCGCGGAAAAAGGCGAACTCACGTTCATGATCGGCGGCGAACGCCAGACGCTTGACCGCGTCCTGCCCATCCTGCAGGCGCTCGGCAAAAAGCACATCCACTGCGGCCCAAACGGCACAGGGCTGGCGGCCAAGGTGGCGCAGAACGCCATTCAGGCTACGATGGTTGAAGTTTTCTGCGAGGGTTTTGTGCTGGCGGCTAAGGCGGGCGTGAAGCCGGAGACGATGTTCGAGATCATCCAGTCGAGCATGGCGCGCGCCAGCTTGACGGATTTCAAGGCGCCCTTCATTTTCAAAGGCGATTTCACGCCTTATTTCCCGCTGAAGCTGATGCACAAAGACCTGGAGCTGGCCATGGAAACGGCTTACTCGCAGAACGTGATCATGCCGGTGGCTGCGGCTGTGAAAGAGGTTTACGGAGCTGCTAAAGCCAAGGGGCGCGGCGATCAGGATTACGCCGCCGTCATCACCTTTCTCGAAGAGATTGCAGGCGTTCAAGTACGAGTGGGCGAGTCTGCCGCGAAAGCGTGAGCAAACCGTGGGGGAGTGGCCGATCCCCCCAGGACCGCTAGCGGCTCTTCGATCTGAGGCAAGACTTGCTAGCGCCTGTCGTAGTGAAGCGCTATGCGGCACTGTTCGATGGCGGCATTGGTTAATTCGAGAGCTTTGGCGCGATGGCCGCCAAAATCATGCGCGCCGTGCGCGAGGTGCGCGCGCGCATTCATCAGCGCCCTTAACGCGATGCGGATTTGGGGGTGCGGCTCAGGCGGCGTACCGGCCGCTGTCGCGCGCGGAACGGGATGGGCCAGAAGCATGGCGAGCGCGAGAACAACAAAGCAAGTGATGCTTTTGATTTTCATTCAGCCTCCTCAATTCAGAAGTTGGAATTTTGCAGCATACGGGGGCAGGCATCGCCGCCAACCCGACTACCCATTACTTATTGATAACTATTGTGGGGATCGTAGCATGACCCGCCTTGTTAAACACGCGAAAAAAGCAAAAGTTGCGGAGCACGCGCCGGGCGCTTCGCAGGCGGCCTTGGCACGGCAACCGGAACGATCCTGAAGCATCCAATCAATGTAATCCTGTAAAGGCGAACGTGGACTTGCATATGAATCTTCCAGACTTTCGTAACGAACCGCTAAGCGATTTCAAGGGCAATCCGGAGCACGACCGGAAAATGAAGGGGGCACTGCGGGAAGTCGCCCAGGAGTTGGGCCGGGAGTATGACCTTGTGATCGGCGGCGAACGGGTGAAGACGCCGGAAAAGTTCACGTCCGTCAACCCCAGCCGCAAAAACCAGGTGGTAGGCAGCTTCTCAAAGGCTTCGCCAGAGCTTGCGGAGCGGGCGCTTCGCGCGGCAGAGGAGTCCTTCGGTTCTTGGAGCCGCGCGCCGGTCGAGCAGCGGGTAAAGCTCGTGCTGGACGCAGCCAAGATCATCCGCGAGCGAAAGTTTCAATACGCTGCGTGGCTGGTGTATGAGGTTGGGAAAACCTGGCCAGAGGCGGATGCAGACGTGGCCGAGGCCATCGACTTTGCAGAATTCTACGCGCGCGAGATGCTGCGTCTGGCGAAGCCGCGCCCCCTGGTCCCCGTGCCGGGAGAGCGAAACACGCTACGCTACATTCCGCTCGGCGCCGGAGTCGTAATTCCGCCGTGGAACTTTCCGCTTGCCATCACCGTGGGGATGACGACGGCGGCGATTGTGACCGGCAACACGGTGGTGCTGAAACCATCGAGTGACGCTCCCACCACCGCCTACAAATTTTTTGAAGCGCTGGAGCAAGCCGGGATGCCGCTGGGAGTGGTGAATTACCTTCCCGGGCCGGGTGGCAGCGTGGGCGACAGCCTGGTGGGCCATCCGCGCACGCGCTTTATCGCCTTCACCGGCTCGAAGGATGTGGGCTTGCGGATTCACGATCTCGCTTCAAAGCGCGCGCCGGGTCAGATCTGGGTGAAACGCACCGTGCTTGAAATGGGGGGCAAGGATTCCATCGTGGTTGACAGCGAAACCGACCTCGATCTGGCCGTCGAGGGCGTGGCCGCCGCCGCCTTCGGCTATCAAGGGCAGAAGTGTTCCGCCTGCTCGCGGGCCATCGTGGTGGAAAAGGTTTACGAAGCCTTCCTAAGCAAGCTGAAGGAGCGGGTGGAAAAAATCCGCGTGGGAGCGCCGGATGACCCCGAGAGCGACATGGGTCCGGTGATCAACGCCGGCGCCAAGAAATCGATTTTGAACTACATCGAGATTGGCAAAAAGGAAGGCCGGCTCCTGACCGGCGGCGGAGGGGGTTCTGCTACCGGCCAATTCGTGGAGCCGACTGTGATTGCGGACGTGCCGCCCACGGCGCGCATCGCACAGGAGGAAATTTTCGGGCCGGTGCTGGCCGTCATCCGGGCCGCGAACTTTGACGAGGCGCTCAAGATCGCAAACAACACGGAGTACGGCCTTACCGGAGCGGTTTACACCAAGAACCGGCACAAGATCGAGCGGGCAGCGGAAGAATTCCACGTCGGCAACCTCTATTTCAACCGCAAGTGCACGGGCGCCATGGTGGGCGCTCATCCGTTCGGCGGCTTCAATATGTCCGGGACGGATTCCAAGGCCGGCGGCTACGACTACCTGCTGCTGTTCCTGCAAGCAAAAACTCTGGCGGAAAAGCTGGCCCCATAAGCTGTGCAGCGGCGGAGTGAAACCAGTTTCCGCTGATATCCATGCCGCGGCCTTCAATCGTTCCCTTCACACTAGTATTGAGGTTTACAAATTATAGTGACAACATCCGCTGGTGCGGCGCTGTCCTCAGCGCCGAAAGACACCGGTGAGGACACCGGCGCTACAAAAAAGGCCGTCACTATAATTTGTAATTCTCAATAATCTTCACAAAATAGCGTGACGGCGCTTCTTCTGTAGTGGCGCTCTCTGAGCGCCGCTGCAGCGTTTGTTGTCACACTATCTTACGATCCAGGCATTCACCGCTATTTTCGGGTTTGTGGTTTTGGGTAATAGTGCTCGTACGTTCCGGCCAAAATCCTTTTCATTTGCGCGTTGGCGTACTGCCAAGGGTCCTTGCCATAATCCGCATAGCTGCCTGGAACGTTGATGCCCGGAACTTCCGGAATCCAATCTTCTGCCAAAATCTTGTCCGGGTCGCCGTGGCGGGCCGCCAGCGCGCGGACCTCCGGGTCATCGAGAGCCGTCAGGTGTCCCTTGTCCACCAACGTCACCCACTCGCCGGTGCTCCGCCTGCGGAGCTTGTAGGTGATGAAGTAATTGTGGATGTGGAAGTCGTGCCCGGCTGGAAGTTTGTGTTCCGTGCAGAACTCGTTCCATTTCTTAGGCGGACCGTAGGAGCCGGGCTCGTTCGGCATCTCGTTGCCGAATCCCCAATGGAACACGCCCGAGCGGTAGCGTTCATACGTCAGGCAGTAAACTCCCGCGTGGCCGCTTCCATAGAAGTCCGAAGGGTTGCGGAAGTACTTGGGCAGGGTTCCGAGAGCCAGTTCCCACAAATGCCAGTACCCAGGGTGATTGTAGTAAGGGTAGGTTAGATCGTTGATGTGCGGATAGTTCATAAACTCGCGAATGACATCGCCATAAATTCCGCCGCCTTTTACCTCGCTCATGGTGGCGTCTTTGAAATGGATTTCCATGCGCGGGAAGAATCCGCCGGAGCCGTTCGTTCCGGCCACCACGCCGTTAACCATGGCGATGGGTTCGCGCGGCGTCCAATGCTTGTGCGGCTGCGGGTAATGCTCAAAGCTGTAGCTATACTGGCCCGTGGCCGAGTCTGGAAACATCAGCAGATGTCCGCGCCAATAGGCGTTATGCGACCATCGCTTGGCCATCTCCTCCGGAACTTCCCAGCCGATGTCGGTGCCCTCGGCGCCCGTGATGTGAACTTCGGCCGCGTCGGCCAACGGTGCCAGAGTCTTCGCCTCGATCAGGTGAAAAACATCGGCCGGATAAGTCGGCAGTTCGCTCATCAGGTCCCAGTGATTGGTGAACGGGCACATTCCCATGAACTTGCTTTCAAAAGGCGCCATATAGCGCCCGTAGAAGCCGCCGCCGTATTTCCCCCAGTAAACCGCGTTGATTTCCGGGTGCTTCGTCAGATAATCCGCGATGTGCGGACCCATGCCCGCCAGGGTAAATTTTTTCGGCAGCCCCTGCAGGCTGGCAGGCAGCTCCGTGCGCTTCGGAAAGAGCTTCTCATAAAGATACGGACTCTTCTGCTTCAGGTAGTTCACCGGAACGCTTTCGTCAGACCAAACGCGGGGATCGGCGATCCAATAGTTCCGCGCTTCCAAATAGCCGTAATTCGCGCCTGGGATTACGGTGGCCCGGCGCACCTCCTCCGCCTCCTCCCGCGTCGCCCCTACGAACGTGTAATCGGGAAGGAACACCGTGTTGATCTTTCGCTCCTTCAGGGCTTTCTCGACCGCCTCCACCATGAGCGGCTCGGCCGTGACGTCTGTCACGATCAGCATCGTCTGCCCCGGATTGAGGTGGCCCATCCCCACGCCCTGAACCCCGCCCGTAGCGCTCGCGAGCACGCGCGCGTTCGGCATCACCTCGGCCAGCGTAGGCTTTACGCCCGGATTCAAATACGAGGGGAAACGCGGCGCAGGACAACCCATCGTCTTGCCACCACTCTGCACCTGCGGCTGGCTATGCGCCGCCGCGAGCATCGAGTCCACCGGATAACCGGCGGCTACCGAGCCCGCCATTACAACCTTCATGAATTCGCGCCGATTCGGCTTCATCTCGTTGCTCCTCTCGTATTTTCAAGCTGTGTGCTGCACGGCGTTCGGTAGATCAACAATGCCCGAGTCTATCGCCCTATGATTCCTACCCTCACCCCGTCTAGTTTATGCGGATCGAACCACGAAACTTTCCAATTGAACCACTGCGTGGCCGCCGGAAGGGAAAAGTGCGATGCAGTCGCCTGGAAGTTGCTCGTGCCCATCAAGAATCCGATCGGACAATCGCCAAAGCGGGCCAGGCGCGCAGCCAGCCACGAATGCGGCTCAAGTGGAGCGCCCAGAATGACGGGCGTTCCTTTGAAGTACGCCAGCTTGGCGCCGAAGCGGGAATCGGCGCTCACTTCAGGCGCTGGCCAGCCGTAGACGCGCCGGAATAACGCAATGCCTGAGTCCAAATTCTTCACTCCAAGTACAACCATTTTGACGCCCGTCAGGTCCGTCCCCTTGGTGCTCGCTGAGACGTGATCGCGATAACTTCGCGGAGTAACATCCTGAATCAGAAATGGCAGCTTGGCGCCTGGCTCGCCTTGTCCCAGGTTTGCCCTTTCCCATTTAATTAGGACTCCGTCCGGCCTCTTCCTGGCGCCCGGCGCTGGTCCCGTGACCTTAATGCCCAAACGGGAGAAGCGTTCTACCGCGCTCTTGATGTCAGGGACGTAAGCCGCCCACGCGCAGGAGCCAATATTCCCGTTCATGGATTTGGCCCAGTCGGCTCCTGCTGGCGCCGGCGGCGTTATGGGCGACATCAAGCCAATGTAGGTGCCATCTGGAAAACCGACGAGCGCCATTTGCGTAACCGCGCCCGGGTGCGGCCCACCGTAATCGGACTTTAGCCCCACACTGGCAAAACCCTGCCGCACGGCCGTGAGGTCAGAAACGCAAACCAGGGCGTGATCGAACTTGACGGCGACCGGCGCGGAGGGACCGGGCGGTTGGGCCTTGGCGGTTAGGCCGCTGGCTAAAACAAACATCAAGCTGGCGGCAAATGCCAAAAGGCGGTGAATCCTGCAATTTCTCATGAAAGTCTCCTTGCTAACCAGTGGTTAAACTGTCCTGTCCTCTTCTTCTAGCCTTCGACGAGCATGCCTCGGCCAACGCTCATGCGCATATCTCAATCGCCCGAACTGAGCGGCAAGCCGCGGGAGGAGCAACCAGCCCTTTGATTGGGCCTTTTGGAAATCCGGCGATGCGCGATTATGCTAGCCGCTGCGCATAAGCAAGTCAATGCAGATCAAAGCAGCGGTAACGTCAAGCTGCTTGTGTAAAAGCATGGAGGATGCGGTTTCGCCAATCTTCATTGAAGCGGTTATAGATCGTGGAAATAATCCGGTCCACGCTCTGCACGTTGACAAAGCAGACCATGGGCCGCGTCCTTCGCCGGACCTCGACGAAGCAGCGTTCAATCACGTTCGTGGTCCGCAGGCTGCGCCAGAGGCGGCGGGGAAAGTCAAAGAAGCTGAGCCGCTCCGGCAAGTCCTGCTCCAGCCGCTTCACCCTCGCCGGATAGCAGTCCTTCCAGTGGGCCTGGAAGACCCGGAAAGCGGCTTGCGCCTCCTTGCGGTTCTCGGCCCGGTAAATGGCCTGCGCGTCGCTCTTCACCGCCTCGTAATCCCGCTTGCGAACTTTCTCCAGGATGTTCCGCATCTTGTGCACCCAGCAGCGTTGATGCAGCAGGTGCGGGTAGACGCTCTGGATCGCCGCAGCTAAGTGCTGCTGTGACGCGGTCCACCCTCTCCCCCTGGGAGAGGGTGGCGCGGAGCGCCGGGTGAGGGGAAATACGTAACCGTAATTCCGAACAGCAGCAGCTAAGCCTTCACACCCATCCGTGACGATCAGATTCAGGTTCTTCCCTTCCAGCCCGCGCCGGTAGATATCCTGCAATAACCCTTCCCAGGCGCTTGGCTTTCCCCGTCGCTGCGCAGGAAACCGAGCAGTTGCCGGCTCCCAACCAACTTACACCCTCCTCGCTTTTACACACACAAATTTACGTCACCGTGGGAAAAGATTTTCCCAAATTGGAGACTCTCAGTTAACTTTAAGGAAGCGCTTGCCTTCGACTCTCTAATGTGTATAATACCAACGCGGTAAGTTACGGCCCAAACATTTAGCTTAGCGAGTGGTTCCCGGAGTAGCTTCGTGGTACCCGGCAGGGACGCAACCGCCTTTGGAAATAGAATCATAACGGTGGTTGCGTTTGACTGGCATAAAAACGCACTCGACTGGCGTGAGGACCGGAGACTCATCCAAGCATTTGGCAAGGTGATTGCTTGACTGGTATGTGACGCTGACAGCGCCCGGCTTTTAGAGCGGGCCTGGAGCGCCATGAGGGTAGGGGACCATGTCGCGGCATCGCCGTCATCACTCTCGCCACAAATTCCGTGCGACCAGGGGCCTATACCTTGGGATTGCAGGGTTGTTTGCCGCTGCGGCTTTCGTTACGTTCGCCGCGTTTTCTCCCGCTTCGTCTACGTTAACGCTTTCGGCGCATTCGATCTGGCGCCAGGCGCTGGCGTTTGGGAAACGTGAGCTGCGACAGGCGGATGCACAGAATTCCCAGCGGCTCGTGCTACCGTATTCGATCATCGCGGGTGGCGTGCACAGCCCGCAGGAGTTGCGCAAGGCGATCGAGGAGGATCCCGTCGCTGGCGCGCAATACGCGGACTTCGATCCGGCGAAAACCAAACTGGTGAAGCTGCAGCACGACGAATATGCTTATGTCTCATTTCGAGTTGGAGACGACGTTTATTGGACCAGTCACAAAGTGAAGCTGTGCAAGGGTGAGACGCTTATCACCGATGGGAAGCGTTACGGCTGCGCCCGCTGTGGTAATCGCATATCGAAAACCACCCGTCTTCCGTTCTACCGGCACGAGCCATCTGCCGAGACGCTGAACACGCCGGTCAAACCGACCATAGAGACGGAAGCCTTCTCCGCGGTTGCTCCTCCAGGTTTGGCGTTCCTGAAGGGTCTGCCGGCTAGCCCCAGCCTGTCCATGTTTCCTCCGGGAGTACGCGAAATGGCTTCGACAGCTCCCACTACGTTCACACCCATCGGCTACGATCCTCTTTTGTCTCCTCCTCCTTGCGAGCCCAGCGCTAAATGCACCAAGACCAAACAGCCTCCGCCAGCTTGTTCTACACCCGCTGATTGCGGCCAGCCCACTCCGCCCCCGCCTTCGCCGACTCCGGAGAGTGGCGACTGGGTTCTGGTGGCTACCGGCCTGGCTGCACTTGGCCTGGTTCGAGCGCTCAAATGGCGGGCGGCCCATACAGGGGTTTAGTTAAATAGCGCGGCGCCGCGGCTCTGACGCCGCCTTGGGCCATCGGCGTGAGTGCATGGACCGTCTCCGCAAGCCCTTTCGCGGTTCGGCTCGATTCGTGTCGCAGAACCCGCGCCGTCACTGCTATGAACGCAAACAGCCGATAGCGTCGCCTGCCTACTTCTTCTTGTGTTTTTTCTTGTTCTGCGACTGCTGAGCCGTCAGCAAGCCGAGCGCTTCAAAATACTGATCGCGGTAAGAGGCGTCTGTGGGGTCTAGCCGGGTTGCCAAGCGAAATTGATCCAGGGCGGGGCGAATCTCTCCGGTCTTTTCCAAAGCGTAGCCCAAACCATTGTGCAGGTCGGCGCTATTGGGGTCGTGGCGGATGGCCTCGATCAGTTCCACGCGGGCGCGCTGCCAGTCGCGAACCATAAGAAACGTCATGCCTAGCTCATGGTGAAGATTGGGGTTTTCCGGGTCGATCTCTATGGCGCGCCGTAGTGTGTTGATTGCCTCGGGGAATTGGCCGTTCGAGCGAAAATCCGCTGCCTCGCGAAAGAGCCTTCGCACCTCCATATTCCGTTCAGCAAGTGCGAGGGATGAGTTGTCCGCGCCACTCGAAGAGCCAGACGTCTGCGCCTTGAGTTCCATATCTGACCCCGGCTGAGGCGAGATAAAATACGTCTGCGCAGGCCGCCCTGGACAATCGACGTGGACATAATGGTCGGACGGGGTCACATCGGTTAGGCTGAGGTCGCCTCGTGTATTGGTCTGGTCGTTCGGGGTCCCGTCAACATCCACAGCGCACCCCGGCTTGCCAGAATGAATTTCGACCTTTGCAAAACGCGGGCCGCGCTTTCGCAGTGGCGTGGCCAGAAGACAGGATGCCGCGGCCGCAACGGCCAGGGAAGCTTTCAGAACACTCCCTCGGACTGCGGCCTGACGGATCACGGCGGAATCATCTTAACATAATGGCGCAGCACGTGTTCCCGGCCCGACCGATGCTTCGAGGGCTATGAACCCTCGATCCGGGGCAATCAAGCTGGTATGCTATGGATAAGGCCTGCGTTCGAGGCCACAGCGGAAGGCGCCCGAGGTGATGGTTGGACTTCGATCTGTCTGAAGAGCAGAAAGAAATCAAGCGATCCGTCCGGGAATTCGCTGAACGAGAGGTGCGTCCCCACGTTTCTGAATGGGACGAATCCCAGATCTTCCCGCAGGAAATCATTCCTCAATTGGCCAAGTTGGGATTGATGGGAGTTACCATCCCAGCCGCATACGGCGGCGCAGGACTCGGATACGTCGAATACGCCACGATCGTAGAGGAACTGGCGCGCGTAGATGGTTCAGTGGCCATCATCGTGGCGGCCCATAACTCTCTGTGCATCGGGCACATCGATGTCGCTGGAACCGAGGAGCAGAAGCGGAAGTATCTGGTTCCGCTCGCGCGGGGCGAAAAGCTCGGCTGTTGGAGCCTGACGGAGCCGCAAGCAGGGAGCGATGCGGGCGGAACACGCACCACGGCGCGGCTTGAGGGGGACACGTGGGTGCTGAACGGTTCGAAGACGTTCACTTCAAACGGCAGCTACGCAGATGTTTGCGTTGCCATGGCGGTGACCGACAAGACAGCGCATAAACACGGCATTTCCGCCTTTATTATCGAACGTGGAACTCCAGGGTTTCGCTCTGGAAAAAAGGAAAACAAGATGGGCTTGCGGGCAAGCGACACGGCGGAGATCATCTTCGAGGATTGCCGCATCCCCAAAGAGAATTGCCTGGGTAAGCCGGGCGAGGGTTTCATTGACAGTTTGAAGGTGCTTGATAAGGGGCGCATCTCCATAGCCGCGCTCGCTGTGGGCATCGCGCAGGGCGCTTTCGAAGCGAGCCTGAACTATGCGAAGCAGCGGCAGCAGTTCGGAAAGCCCATTGCTGAGTTCGAGGCCATACAGTGGAAACTTGCAGACATGGCCACGGAGATTGAAGCGGCCCGGCTTCTGACCTTACGTGCTGCGGCGCTTGCCGACCGCGGTTTGCCGCTAACCCGGGAAAGCGCCATGGCCAAGCTCATGGCCGGAGAGATGGCGGTGAGAGTGGCGAACGAAGCGGTGCAGATACACGGCGGCTACGGTTTGATCAAGGATTATCCGGTTGAAAAATTCTACCGCGACGTCAAGTTGTGCACCATCGGCGAGGGCACGAGCGAGATCCAGCATCTCGTAATCGCACGCGAGTTGCTGCGTAGCTCTGGAAAGTGACCTGCTTTAGCGCCGCCCCGGAATCGGAGAACTGAGCTGCCCCGAGAGTTGGTGACTCCGGGCGCTCTCCTTGGCATGGCTGAGCCATATGAAGATTGGGCCGCAAGGATTAGAGCCGGTGACCGCCGGGCGGTTGGCCGGGCTATCTCCCTGATGGAGAGCGGTGATCCGTCGGCCATTCCTCTCCTAAAATTGCTGTTTCCCTCCAGCAACACGGCCCATGTGCTCGGCGTAACTGGGCCGCCGGGCGCGGGGAAGAGCACGCTGGTTGAAAAACTTGCCGCCGGTTATCGTGGCCGGGGCCTGAAAGTAGGCATTCTGGCCGTGGACCCGACTAGCCCTTTCAGCGGCGGCGCGCTTTTGGGCGACCGGATCCGCATGCAGGGCCTTTCTACCGATGAGGGAGTCTATATTCGCAGCATGGCGACTCGTGGCTGCCTGGGTGGAATCGCGGCGGCAACAGGTGATGCAATAACCGTACTCGAAGCCGCCGGTTGCCAGATCGTATTGGTGGAGACTGTAGGAGTGGGCCAGGACGAGGTCGAGGTTGCCGATCTAGCTGACGCCACCCTCGTGATTCTTGTGCCCGGCATGGGTGATGACGTGCAAGCGTTAAAGGCTGGGATTCTGGAAATTGCGGACCTCTTTGTGATTAACAAGGCAGATCATCCTGGGGCAGGCCGCCTTGAGCATGATCTCCGCTCGACGATGGCGCTCGCGCCGCGCAGTGACGGCTGGACTCCGCCGATTCTGCAAACTGTTGCTACCACCGGCCAAGGGGTGGACGGGGTGGGAAAGGCGCTCGATGACTTCCGCGCCTATCGTGGAACAGGCCCCCTGCACCAGAAACGCCAGCGTGAGAAGTGGCGTCGCCGGCTGCTCGATCTGATCCGGCAAAAACTCTTCGAGTGCTGGACTCAAAAAAGGTTGATGAGCGGATCAGTGGACGCTCAAGTTGAAAGGATCACGCGGAGGGAGCAGGATCCTTATTCCGCGGCAGAGGAACTCGTCAGAGACTTTTTCGTTGAGCCATTAAAGCATTGATACCAATTGTGTTATTGGCGATTTCTTGCAGACATTGCGGATAACAGATCGCGTTTTGATGATTCAATGCGTCAATCCGGCAATGAACCGATTTTTATGAGGATTCATCATCTCGGCATAGCCGTGAAATCTCTCGCCGAAGCGGTTCCGGTCTTCGAAAAGCTTCTGGGCGAAGCGCCAGTCGCAGAGGAAGCCGTCCCCGAACAGAAGGTGCGCGTGGCGGTTTTTGATCTCGAGTGTGGCCGTATTGAGCTTCTTGAGGCCACAGCGCCGGACTCGCCCATCGCGCGGTTTGTTGCGGAGCGCGGGCCGGGAATCCATCACCTGACCCTGGCTGTTCCTGATCTGGAAGCCGCTCTAGCGAAATATGAGACAGCTGGTTTCCGGCTAGTGGACCGCTCCCCGCGCGCTGGCGCCGGGGGCAAACGGATTGCTTTTCTTCATCCTCGCAGCACGGCGGGTGTACTTATCGAGCTCGTTGAAGAATCGTGAACTAATACCAACGCATTAAGTGGCGTGATGTCTGCTGGTGCGGCGATGTCGTCATCGCCGGTTTTTCGCCGGTGGGGACACCGGCGCTACAAAGTGGCGTCACATCAACAAATGCGTTGGTATTAGTATTGCCATCGCATGGGCGGCCACGGTAAAAAGCATCGAAAGGCTGCGGTTTAACTGGCTTGGAAGGAAAGGTCAAGATGGGATGAGATTGGGACGATTCGAAATTTATGCACTGACCGATGGAACCTTTACCTTGGACGGGGGCCAGATGTTCGGAGTGGTTCCGAAGCCTTTGTGGGAGAAGAAGCTTCCGGCTGACTCCCAGAATCGCTTGCGATTGGGTTTGACTTGCCTGCTGGTGCAAACCGGCAAGCACAATATTTTGATTGAAACAGGAATCGGCGACAAGTTTGATGCGAAGCGTGCAGACATTTACGGCATCGATCACTCATCGACTACACTGCTAGCCTGTCTTGACGGGCGCGGCGTCAGGCCGGAGGAAGTCAATCTGGTAATCAATACTCACCTTCACTTCGACCATTGCGGCTGGAATACCCGGCGTGAGGGATCCGCCTTGCTTCCCACTTTTCCCCGCGCCCGTTACTTTGTACAGCGAGGCGAATGGGATCACGCGCTCCAACCTACCGAGCGGGACCGGGCCAGCTATATGGAAGAATGCTTCGCCGCCGCTGAGCGGCAAACCGAATTTCTGGAAGGCGATGGCGAGATCGCGCCAGGAATCCATGTGGAGGTTCTTTCCGGCCACACGCGGCACATGCAGGGAGTGCGGATTACATCCGAAGGCCAGGAGGCTTACTTCATCTCGGATCTCGTTCCCACTTGCGCTCATCTGCCATATCCATGGATTATGAGTTTTGACCTTTACCCCCTTGAGACGCTGGCGAACAAGAAGCGTTTGCTGCCCCGTCTTGCGGCGGAAGGCGCCCTCGTGGTTTTTCCGCACGACCCGGCGATTCGCTGGGCGCATTTGGAAGAGCGGGACGGGAAAATCTCCGCGATCCCAATTTCTTCCTAGCTTTGATTGATTTTAATCAGCCATAGACAACGGCAGGATTTTTGTGCCTCAATAGAACGTTTGACGCCTATCGACTGCGGAGATTCGGAAAGGTTAAGGTGGTCATCGACCATGTCCCAGGTGGAAATTGGAATCATCGGCGGCAGCGGGATCTATCAGATGGAGGGCCTGAAGCGTAAGCGTACGGTGCGGGTCGCGACGCCTTTCGGCAAGCCGTCGGACGCCTACGTTTTGGGAGAGCTTGAAGGGCGCCGGGTGGCGTTCCTCGCCCGCCACGGCAAAGGGCATGTACTGCTCCCCTCGGAGTTGAATTTTCGCGCCAACATTTATGGTTTCAAAAAGCTCGGCGCAGAACGCATTGTGGCTTTGAGCGCCGTGGGTTCGTTGCGCGAGGATATCAGGCCGATGGATATGGCGATCCCATCGCAGTTCTTTGACCGCACCAAGGGGCGTATTTCCACATTTTTCGGAGGCGGCTTGGCCGCCCATATCAGTTTTGCCGACCCGTTCTGCCCAGCAGTGCAAGACGCCTTGGAGGAATCCTGTAAGGCGGCCGGAGTCACCCATCATCGCGGCGGAACTTATTTGTGCATGGAAGGCCCGGCGTTTTCCACCAAGGCGGAATCTTACGCTTATCGCGCGTGGGGCATGGACATCATCGGCATGACCAACCTGCAGGAAGCAAAGCTTGCCCGCGAGGCGGAGCTTTGCTACGCCACGCTTGCCATGGTCACGGACTACGACTGCTGGCATGAAGAACACGACGCGGTGACGGTGGAGCAGATTTACGAATATCTGCAGCGTAACGCTGAGAACGCCCAGAAAATTATCCGCCATACGGTAAGGCGGCTCCCCAAGGAGCGCAACTGTAAATGCGGTTCTGCCCTGGCTCACGCATTCATTACCGACCGGCGCAAAGTGCCTGCCGCGACGCGGAAGAGGCTGTTCTTGATTGCCGGGAAATATTTCAAATGAGCGCGCCGCCTGAGGCATTGCGGCACAGTGGAAGGTTATTCCCGCCTCGGATTCGAGGCGGTGAAGGAGGAATGATTAGCGATGGCGTTGTTAGTGGTGGGTTCGGTGGCTTTTGACAGCATCCGGACGCCTTACGGCCAGGCTGAAGCAATTCCAGGCGGTTCGGCGACCTATTTCTCGGTGACCGCGAGCTACTTTACACCGGTGAACGTGGTGGCCGTGGTGGGCGAGGATTTCGGCGAAGAGCATCTCAGGTTGTTTCGCGGGCGGCGCATTGACCTGCAAGGTCTGGAGAAGGCCCAAGGCAAAACGTTCCGGTGGCGCGGGGAGTACACCGGGGACATGAACGAGGCGCAAACATTGGAGACACAGTTGAACGTGTTTGAATCCTTCGCACCCAAGATTCCGGAAGCCTACCTCAGTTCCGAGTTCGTGTTCCTTGGGAACATCGACCCGGTTTTGCAACTTCATGTGCGGAAGCAACTTCCAAAAGCCCGCCTCGTTGCATGCGACACGATGAACTTCTGGATCAAGGGCAAGTCCAGCGATCTCAAGAAAACCCTGGCGTCCGTCGATGCCTTGGTCATCAATGAAGGCGAGGCGCGCATGCTCTCGGGTGCGGACAATCTGCGCCGTGCAGCGGCGGAGATTCAGCGGCTTGGCCCTCGCATCGTGATTGTGAAGCGGGGCGAACACGGCGCCTGCTTTTTTGAAGGCAAGTCCATCTTTTTCGCACCTGCTTTTCCTCTTGAGGAAGTCCATGATCCGACGGGTGCAGGGGATTCGTTTGCCGGCGGCTTCATGGGTTATCTAGCTCAGCAAGGAGACCTTTCTGAAGCGCACCTGCGGCGGGCGCTGGTCTACGGCTCGGTGATGGCCAGCTTTGCCGTTGAAAAGTTCGGTCTGGAGCGGTTGCTGCACGTCGAACCACGCGAGATTCACGAACGCTTCCGCGAGTTCAAAGCTATGACGCATTTCGATGTATGAGGCGGGCGCGCCAGGTACCGGCCGGCGGGAGGCTCCTGCTATCTCGCGAAAGGCAGCGGCGCTATGCTGGATCGCTATTCTGGCTGTCGATGGCGCGAGCCTCGCCATTTTCCAACTTTGCGGCCTCAGCAACCTCTACGGCGATGGCATCTCGCACGTCGAGGCTGCGCGGCGCATCTTCGATTCCCTGACTCCAGGCTACGCGGAAATCGGCAGAGTCTGGCTTCCCCTGGCACACCTGTTGGCGGCGCCGCTAGCGATCAATGACACGTTGTGGCGCACAGGGCTTGCTGGCAGCCTGATTTCAGCCGCCGCGTTCGCAGGGACCGCATGGCTGGCCTTCTGGTTGTCTTGCGCGATGGGCGGTTCTCTCGCGCCGGGCGTTTTGGCGCTGTCTGCCTTCTTGCTTTCGCCCAATTTGCTTTACGCTGCCACGACGCCGCTCACCGAGCCGCTGGCAATCTTTTGGGCTACCCTGACGGTATGCGCGCTCTTCCGCTTTCAACAGACCGGAGGGTCAGTTGCGGGCGCGGGCCTGGCGGCTTTTTGCGGGACGCTCACCCGCTATGACGGATGGTATCTGCTGCCCTTCGCCGCAGCGTTTGTATTTTTCTGCCGTTCGCGGGCGCTAAGAGACCGGATCGGAGAGACGCTCCTTTTCTGCTTGATTGCAGGCGCTGGCCCATTGCTTTGGCTGTTGCATAACGCTTATCGCTTTCATAACCCTCTGGATTTTTATCAAGGTCCGTATTCAGCCAAGGCTATTTATGCGGTCCAAGTGTCTACGACGGGATTCCGCTATCCAACGGACGGAAGCTTGTGGATTTCCGCGCACTACTACATCGAGGACCTCAAGCTGATTTTCGGCGCTTGGCCGCTGGCGCTAGCCACGGCGGGCTTCATCGCTTGGGTCTTGGACCGGCGGCTTCGAAGCCGGCGCTCAGCCGCGCTGCTATTGTTGATTCCACTGCTCTTTTATTCACAGGCGTTGGCGTATGGCGGCGTGCCCATTTACGTACCGGCATTGGCTCCGCACACCTATTACAATTTGCGGTACGGGCTTGAGATGGCGCCTGGTCTGGCTGTGTTCACTGCGTTTGTGCTCTCGTCCCGCCTCGGAAAGGCGGGGCGCACGGGCGTGGTGGTTGCGGCTTGCGGATTGCTGGCACTACAGGCAGGAGCGATGCTCCGCTTTGGGCCGCGGGGCTTGGCGACAGTTCAAGAGGGCATTCTGAATACACCCTGCAAGTCGCCGGCGGAACTGGACGTAATTCGTTTCTTGCGCAGGCATTATGAAGGAGAGACTGTGCTGCTAGCCTCCGGGGAATGGCCGTGTATCATGCCTCAGCTCGGAATCCCATTTCGAAATACGCTGACCGAAGCGAACCAGAGGTATTGGCGGAAGCTGCGTTTTGGCGCATCGCGATACGTGGGGCTCATCGTCGTTAAGAGAGGCGACAGCGTGGATGAACTGATGAGAACCTACCCTGGCGCGTTCGCGGATTTCGAGCTGGCTAGTAAGGACGTTCTTCCGCACGGTTCGTATGTTGAAATCTATCGCCGTACGCTTCGTTGACGATGGCAGTTGAATTGACTGAATCAGGTGACAAATGAAAAAGGCTTTTGAAATTCACTTCACGAAGCTTCACGGGCTTGGCAACGATTTCATCGTTGCGGATGCAGGCCAAATCGCGGGTAAAGGAAGAGCCACAGGATTGCGGGGAAGTGGAAATCTTCCGGGCACTGCCCTTTTGAGCCGCTTGGCGCGCGCCATTTGCGAACGTCACACGGGCGTCGGGGCAGACGGTTTCCTGGTGGTTTCCCCGTCGCGCGCAAGAGGCAACGATGCGCGAGTTCGATTTTTTAATGCCGACGGCAGCGAAGCGGAGATGTCCGGGAACGGTATACGTTGCGTTGCGGGATTTTTATCGTTGACTCGGGATCAGATGCGAACGCTACGCATCGAAACCCGCGCCGGCCTGAAACCCATCGAGACCATTGAGGCAGGTGACGGACGGTGGATATTCCGGGTGGCGATGGGCCGCCCAATCCTTGAGCCGGAAAAAATCCCGTTTCAAGCGCCAAGGATTACCGGACCAGTGGTGGGTTATTCACTGCTTACCAAGCTCGGAAAGTTCCGCGTGACAGTGACCTCCATGGGCAATCCGCACTGCTCGCTCTTTTTGAAAAATTTTGACGGCGTTGACTGGCGCGCGATTGGCCGCGAGATTGAGAGCCATCCGTTTTTCCCAAATCGAACGAACGTGGAGTTCGTGCGAGTGATCTCCCGCCGTGAGATTGAGGTGAGATACTGGGAGCGCGGGGTGGGCCAAACGGCTTCTTCAGGAACCGGATCTTGCGGGGCGGTGGTAGCTAGCATACTGAACGGCTACACGAGCCGCCGGGTAGGGGTGCGGACCGTGGCGGGCATGCTTGGCGTCGAGTGGCCCGAAGGTGGGGAAGTGATGCTGACCGGCCCGGCTGAACTCATAGCGCATGGCGTATATCGTTTTCTGCGTGGAAGGTGCCCAGGCGGCAGCGGCGTTTTGAAGAAATTTTTATGACGAGTACATTCGTTGACGCCTGTTCGAGGCGGAAGTTAGAATAATAGGTTCACGGGCTTCAAACGGCAAAGGCTTCGGTATCATATCCCGCCCCGGCCTAACAGCCCCACCTAAAACAGACCGAGGAATTTTGAATGAATGCGAACGACCTTCGACCGGGCATGGTCATCAAGCACAACAACGAGCTCTTTTCCATCTTCAAAGCCGAGCATCGCACGCCCGGCAACCTGCGCGCCTTCGTCCAAGCGCGGATGCGCAACCTGCGCACCGGGGCAATTTCCGACCACCGCTTCCGGTCAGAGGACGAAGTCGAGCGCGCCATCATGGATGAAGCCGGAATGCAGTACCTGTACTCCGACGGCGACTCCTATCATTTCATGAACACCGAGACTTATGAGCAACTGCATCTGTCCAAAGAGATGATCGGAGACCGGGCGCAGTATATGATGCCGGATGTCACGCTGACCGTAACCTTTTATGAAGGCCGGCCCATCGACGTCGTCCTGCCGCCCACCGTGGACCTCAAAGTGATCGAAACGGAGCCGGGCATCAAAGGGGGCTCTGCCACCAACGTCACCAAACCCGCCAAGCTTGAGAGCGGAGTGATTGTCCAGGTCCCGCCCTTCATCTCCGAAGGTGAGATGATCCGGGTGGACACCATTAGCGGCGCCTACCTCGAACGGGTAAAATAAGCTCAGAATTGCAGCAGGGCGCGAGGGAGAGCTTTTTAACGGCTCGCTGAAAAGGGAATCTGGCGCTCGGTTTCAAGCGTCAGGCCCTGCGGAGTCACTTGATAGATCGCCTCGTGGCGCGGCGGAAGCTGCCCCTGTTGAACCGCCTGGATATACTCGTCTTCGATTAGGTAGGTCAGCGTTACGCTCTGCGGGGCGGCTTCGAGCCGTCCGGCATACAGATCCTGCCGTTGCCACACCTTTTTCAGACTCTTACCGTCGAACAAATAGAAGGCTGCCGTCAGCCGTGGCTGGCTCTTGCCCAGCCGGTTGCCATAAACGAGGAACCGGAAATCTCCTGAAGCGGACGGACTCACGAAAGTGTAATGCAGGTCAGTTCGCGTAACGAAGTGCGTGACCGCCGCCAAGCGCGAGCTGCCCGCACGGACGCGGAACAGCGCCAGCACGTTGACGCGGGCGAAGTCTGACCATCCCAGCGTATAGCCCGCCCCGATCACTTCGCCGTTCTCCCACGGGCGCACAAAAACGGCGGGATGTCCAAACACGGGATAGTGAAGCTCGGAAAAGTCCCGTTCCAGTTGCATTCGCACGCGCACGTCGAATGGGTAGCTCGAAGGCGTGGTTGAAGAGGCGTTCTTGGCGATCCAGGCCGTAAGCGAGCCGAGCACGAGCGTCTGAATTTGATTGGGAATAGCGCCCGCATCGTAGAGCCGGACGCCCTCGAGCTGCTTCGCCAACTGATTGATCTGGTCTGGAAGGCTCTGCGGCTTCTGGGCGCTATTGCGCGGGGAGCTTCCTGCCGCGCCCACGCAGAGCAGAAGAATCGAAACTGTGGCGATCCACACCGGCCGTCGCACGGCTAGCCGGGCTTTCACAATGTGACTTTCGTGGGACATCTCTGATTCGTGATCACTTTCACATCAAACATAGCGTTTGGAATTTTGGTGGCGCTTACGCGGCGCTCCGTAGGCCTGGGTTTTAACCCCGCTGTGACGGCGAACCCCTCAACCTTCCCATCCCCTCTCCCGCTGGGCGGGAGAGGGGGGACCGCGGAGCGGTGGGTGAGGGCGCCGTCAGTACTGGTGGACCGCCACCACCGAGTCATAGTTAAAAATCACGAACAACACGTGCGGAGGTTGCCCGTACAGCCAGTCTACCTCTTCCGTGCCGTCCGGCTTTTGCTCTCGCACCTTGCGATCCGGGGGTCCTTTGGCGGACAAAACGTCGCTGCGGTTCATGCCCACCACCACCTGATGACCCTTGATGGCGTCTTTGTATTTTGGTGGCACGGAAGGGGAGTAGAGCACGGTCGGCGCCCGGCGGGAGAAATCCAAAACCTCGCTCAGCAAGGTTTTCACTTGGCCCACGGTCGGGTTGTGATTCTTGGCCAGCAGTTCCACAGTGATATATGAACCGTTCTGAGGCGTGACCGCATCTTGGTTGGGAGCTATGGGCGTCAGGTTGGGTCCCATGCCAAGCTCTACGTGCTGCCACCAATGGAAACCGCCCTTGCCACCCCCGTTAATCGCGAAAACGATGCTCCGGCCCTTGAACTTGATTCCTGTGATCTCAACCGGCGTGCCTGGCCCTACGGATTCGCCCTCCTTGTGAAGCTCTTTGACCGCCTGGTTCTGGTCGACTTGGCCGTCCGCGTGTACCCGAATTCCGTGTTTGCCCCAAGGCAACGGAATTTTGGCCACCGCGACTTCATGCGCCAGTCCGCGAACCAACAACAACTGATCGTAATGCCCTATGGACTGCTTTCCACACAGCGACGCAGGCGCGCAAGTAATCAGTGCGGCAGCGAAAAAGCACGTCCAGCGCTGCCGCAAACGAGGCTGAACGTCCATGTTTGCCCTCCGGGGCGCCCAGCCGGTGTTTCCCGGCGTTCCTACGAACGGCGCTCGCCTAAACGTCATTCTAACTCTACCTGCCCGTTAAGCAAACACTTCCGCAGTTAAGCAGCGCCACGCGCGTGCCGGGGGTTTGCGTGCAGAGCGGTTCGAGGCTTTCGCGCGATGATGCCAGCGCTACGGGACAGGTGATGGCTCGATCTGCCCGGCTGAAGAGACTACGCCCTTCCATACTGCTGACCGGATTTTAGGGTGGATTCCTCAACCGAGGCGCCGCACCCGCAGCCCTTCTGCCGTTTTACTTCACCATAGGCTGGGCAGATGAGGTCTCCACCTCGCTCCAAGGTGGCAACTGATGCGTTTGGTGATACAGCGTGTGGATGTGAGTGAGCCGGTCCGCCGCTTTCTGCCAGCGGACGAGTTCAAGGTCATAGCGGATGAGGATGTTGGGCAGGAAGTAGGGCAGGTTCTCGCCGAGCCAGAGCTTGCGGTATTGCGCGCGCAAGGCCGAAGTGCGGTTGCGCATATCTTGCAGCAGGCCGTTCATGCCGTCGATCCGATAAAGCGTTTCATCGGCTTGCTTGGGGTTTGCTACGTTCGCCTGCGCTTGGGCGTAAAGGTCCGCGATGGTGGCCGCATAGATGGCCTTCTGGCCGAGCAAGTCGAACCGGCGGGCGGCGAAATCGACGTAATCGAGCAGGTCCGCGTTGCGGCGCGCGAGATGCCGGTGAGTGATAAGGTCGCCGGTCACGCCCTCGGCCAGCAGCCGGATCTGATGCGCCGCCGGCTGCATCTGAGCATAAAATTGCTGCCCCCACGGACTCAATGCGTCAATCCAGATGAGCCAGTCTTCGCCATCCGATTGGGTTGCCGCCCGCAACGTTTGATGAATCTCCGTCAGCTTGGCAATCTCAGCGGCGAAGTTGTGGCCGTCGGCGCGATAGAACGCCCAGTCCCAGGCATCCGAAAACGGCTGGTCATCCACCGTCTGCTGCCAGCTCGCCGCCGCTCCGTAAACTAGTCCGTACCAGGCGAAGTTCACCATGCTTTCGCCATCGTCCATCCACGCGCTGTTCAAAACGCCCGCCGCGCCCAGGCTTTTGCCATCGCTCACAAACTGCCGGATGTTGGGCAGTGCGAGCGCATAGTCGGGAAAAATCCGGCTCCAATTGCTCACTCCCGGCGCCACCCACGTTTCAAGTCTGGCGTCCCGGAAAGGTTTGATCTCATTTGCATAAGATGGGCGCGGAGTGTAGTCCCAAGGCACGGCAATCATATCGTGAGGGATTTCGCTCAGGCGCTCAGGGTGCTTCACGCCCATATCGCCCCAGAATAACAGCTTGCGATGATATGGGCGCAGCGCGCCGTCGATCTGACGGAGGGTGTTGACGTAAACCTGGCCGTAGCCGTCTTTCTGGACCATGGCCGCGGCTTGCCCTTCGCCGAGTTCCTGGGTTTCATCCGCGCCGATATGGAAGAACGGCCCTGGAAAGACTTGGGCGAGTTCGCCGAACATTTCTTTGATGAACTGAATCGAGCCTGGCGCGGCGGGCGAGAGCACGTTCCCATAAGGGACTTCAGCCAGATTTTGATAAATCTCGTTTTCGAGCGCCAGGTGCAGATGGCCGAAAGACTCCTGTTCGGGAACCACCAAGACGTGATACTGCTTCGCGAAGCTAACGATCTTGCCAGCCTCCTCCGGCGTGATCGCTCCGCCCGGCCCGGCCACCAGCGGCAACTGCGGATAGGCGAACGTGTTTTCCATGTAGAGCGAATAAAGATTAATTTTGAATTCGGCGAGCAGCGCGATTTCGCGCTTGATCGAAGCGAGCGCCGGAATAGGTCCGCGGCTGATATCGATGCTCACGCCACGCCAGCGAATTGCCGGCCAATCCACGATGCGCACGGACGGGGAAACCGCGCCGCCTCCTGCAACAGGGTGAAGAAGCTGCCGGAGGGTTTGCACGCCGTAGAACACGCCCGCCGCGGCCTCAGCCACCACGGACGCTTGGCGCGGCGTCACAACCAAGACGTAACCCTCCGCGCGCGCTTCGGCGGGAAACGTGAGGCCCGCCTGCTCCAAAATGCGCTGGCCGTCACGGCTGCCCGCGCGCGCGAGCACGATGCGCGGCGATCCCGAAGCGCGAGGTTTGACGGCGGCCTGAACCCCGTCGATGGACTGAAGGTCCTCAGCAAGCAGTACCGCGGCAAAACGGTCCTGCTCAGACTTTCCTGGAACGCCAATCGTGATCCGCGACTTCGTGCGAAACGCGCCCTGGTTCAATTCAAGTTGACGGGGATAAGGCGTAAGGGGAAGCTGGGCTGCGCCGGCCAGGGAGCAACACAAGAGAGATAAGAGGAGCGCACGCCGAATGATCAACAGGAGTTATACCTTACCTTGGGGCATCGCAACTTGCTGCCCGGCGGGCGAGGCGGCTCTGCCCACAAGAAGTCACAAGGATCAGCCGCCGCGCCGAAGCTGAAGCATAGTTCCTGAACTTGAGCCGAGTCAATCACGGCCTCGTGATATTCTGCCTTGCGTGCGGCAGCCGTCATCGAAGTCGCTTGAATCGTTCGAACAGGAGGTCATCCGCTGCACTCGCTGCCCGCGGCTGATACAAACGCATTGGTTGATGTGACGCCACTCTGGTGCGCCGGTGTCCCCACCGGCGAAAACCCGGCGATGAGGACATCGCCGCACCAGCAGACATCACGCCACTTAATGCGTTTGCATTAGTCATGGAGCACGATATTCAGCAGTGAACTGTGAACCTGCAGCCCACCGTTGTAATCAATAAAGCCCAACTTCCTGAACTTGTTCATGAAGAAGCTGATCCTGGACCGCGTAGTACCAACCATTTCCGCCAGAGTTTCCTGGCTGATGCTCGCAATGAGGGTCTCGGGTTTGCCTTCCTTGCCGTAGTGGGCAAGCAGCAAGAGGGCCCGGGCCAGCCGTTTCTCACTTGAATTAAATAACTGGTCCATGAGATCCTCTTCCACCCGAATGGTGCGCGATAGCAGATAGGACGTGAAGAAAGCAGCGAACGCGGGTTCTTCGTGAAGGAGTCGCACCATCGCCTCCCTCTTGAATCGGACTAGGGTAGACGGCTCGGCGCATGTTGCGGTTGAGAAGCGCAGTTGTTGCCCTGCCAGGCAGGCCTCGCCCAGAAAGCTATGCGGCTCTAAAATGGCGACGACGGCCTCTTTACCGCGCTTCGAGACAACGGACAGCTTGACTTTGCCTCTCAGGGTGTAAAAGACGGCGTCAGCAGCGTCTCCTTGGGAAAAGATGACCTGCTTTTCCCGGCACTCCCAAATCGTCTTTCCGCGGTCGGCTTTTGCGAAGAATGCCTTGGGATCAAACGGCAGAGTTTGCTTACGCGCCATTAAAGCCTCCCGACGTGGAGTTGCAGTCTGGCACAGGGTAAAACCAATTAGATGATTCTCAAGTTTGATCCGGCATGGCAACCAAGTCCTTGTAGATGACGGTGTTGGTGGCCAGACAAGCGCGGGCCAGGCGATGGAAGAGATTGACCTCCATGGTGCGACGATTAAGACGATAAGCAAACTCGGCGACA
>NFUN01000062.1 GCA_002197525.1 Acidobacteria subdivision 13 bacterium RH2 MAG17b
CCTCCGTGAACCGGTTTGATTTCATCGCTCGTCCTCCTGGGCTTGTTATACCCCGGAAGACTCACATTGCTACTGCTCCAGTTTTTGGGGGGCAGGTCACGACTCCCCCTCATTTCTTTTGGATGACACGCCCTTCCGCGCCGCTTATGCGTTGCCCCTCATCATCGCACACATCGCAAACAGCGCGATGCGCCACCCGCGATGAGCCTTGGAGTGCGGCAGCGTAGCTGCCGCCTTATTTAGCCCATGGTTTGGAGTCGCGTAGCGCAGAGTTGTTCTGTAACTCTGCGGCTTGTGCGTTTGTTGCGCGTCGCTGTTGAATTGCAGAGGGGGAATCTGTTGAAATCCAACCTGAAAAGCCGCAGAGTAATCCGCCTGGGGCGGACAACTCTGCGCTACGCCGGGTGGCGCACACATCTTTTCGATGTGTGCGATCTACGCGGGCCGAAATCCGCCACCCTGTCGGGAGTCGATGCGCCCGTGCCAAACAACACCGCAGTCAGTTCTCGCCTTCCGGCTCGTCGAGCAGGCTTCGTATCTCGCGACGCAACGCCGGCAGGCTTGCTTCCAGCACTCCCCAAACGACTTCGTTCGAAACGGAGGCATAGCCATGGCTCAAACGATTGCGGAAGGCAATGATCCGGCGCGAGTCAGTGATGCGATTAGCAACGCCCGGGTCCACGAGCAAGGCCTGATTCAGAGCCTCTCCGGCGACCTCAAACTACCGCTCAACGGCGGATTGGAGCAGAGGGCTCGCCTCGTAATCTGCAAGGCTTTTGCCAGCCGTGAACTGCACCAGCAACTCGCAGGCTTCAGCGATATCGAAAAGGTACTTGCGAACCTCAAGCCGCGGCATAGAGCAGCACCTGGGTTTCTTCAACAGCCCGCTTGAAATATGGGTTTCGAATGGGACCGGGTTCGACCAAATCAACCGGAAGGCCCAACAACTGTTCGAGGTCTTCCTGCAAGCCGAAATAGCTATCGGCATGTTGAGAAGGGGTGAGAGGCTCAAACTCAACCAGCAAGTCCACGTCACTCGATGCCGGGTTAAAACTGCTGTCCAACGCCGAACCGAAAAGCGCGAGTCTCCGCACGTGGCGCTCGCGGCATATCTGAGTTAGATCATCCAACTTGCTTTCAATCAGGGCATTCATCAGTCAGCTCACATTCCCACAGGATAGCTGAGTTTCTTCAAGTTTTGACCGATTTAAGCGCGCGGCGATTTCATCTGTCGTCGCATTCATGCAGAAGTCCGGAACATCAGCGCTCGCCTCATGGGCAGACATTAACTCCGCCGCGTGTCACCAGGTGATGCGTTCCGCCATCGCCTGCTCCCGCCTTCAGCGGACAGATCATGCGCACTCTCAACCGGACATTTCATAGGCTAACGGCTGCGCGGCCTGATCACTTGACATCCGTTTGTACCATCCTCTAACGTAACGTATGAGTTCTGACGCCAGCAGAAAGACCGGCAGATGAAAGTCTTCTTTGTAGCATCCGAGTGCGTACCTTTCTCAAAGACCGGCGGTCTGGCGGACGTGGTGGGCGCATTGCCGGAAGCGCTGGCTGCTCTCGGCCACGAAGTGAGCGTGATCATCCCGCGTTACCGGGCGACCAAGCCCGGCTCTCCGCTGCCTACCACTGAGAACCTGACCATACCGCTCAGCTCGGGTTTCAAATTTGCCGCGCTTCAGCGGGGCGGCGTGGTGAAGGGCGTGCAACACTATCTCGTGGATTGCCCGGAGCTGTTTGACCGCGACGGCCTGTATCAGACCAAGGACGGAAAGGATTACCCCGATAACGCCACGCGCTTTGCAGCGTTCTCCCTGGCCGCAATCGAGGGCATCAAGCGCCTGGGGGAGCCGCCGCGCGTCATTCACTGCCACGACTGGCAGACCTCGCTCGTCCCGGTTTATTTGAACACGCTTTACGCCGGTGACCGGTTCTTCCGGGAGACGTCCACCGTGCTCACCATTCACAATCTGGGCTACCAGGGCCTGTTTCCGGCAGATATTCTGCCGAAAATTACGCTGGATTGGAGCGTGTTTCACATCGAGGGGCTGGAGTTTTTCAGCAAGGTGAATTATCTGAAAGGCGGCATTCTATTCTCTGATTTCATCACCACCGTCAGCCGCAAGTACGCCGCTGAAATTCAGACCCCGGAATTCGGCTACGGGCTGGACGGCGTCCTGCGTTCGCGCGCCGGCCGTCTGCAGGGCATTCTGAACGGCGTTGATTACGACGCTTGGAACCCCGCCACTGATCCTCTGATCCCGGCGCATTACACGGCGGCGAATTTAGCGGGCAAAAGGGTTTGCAAAAAAGAGCTGCTCGTCAAGATGGGCGTTTCCGCCCCAAATCTCGATCTCCCGGTCATTGGCATCGTTTCGCGCTTCGCCACGCAGAAGGGGTTCGACCTCATCGAACACATTGCCGCGGATCTGGCGGCCATGGATGCTTACGTGGTCGCGCTGGGTGCTGGAGAGCCTCAGTACGAATCGCTCTTCCGGGCGCTCGCCGAGCAGCATCCCGATAAATTTCTCGTGAGAGTGGCTTACGATAATGAGTTGGCGCATCAGATTGAGGCCGGCTCAGATATTTTCCTGATGCCCTCGCGCTATGAGCCTTGCGGGCTGAATCAGATTTACAGCCTCAAGTACGGCGCCGTACCCGTGGTGAGGGCCACCGGCGGGTTGGATGACACCATTCAGGACTTTGACGGAACGAATGGCACCGGCTTTAAGTTCAGCGAATATTCCGCTCCCGCGCTGCTCGGCGCGCTCCAACGCGCCATCGATGCCTACCGCCAGCCCGCGTCCTGGACGCGCCTCTTGCAAAACGGGATGAGCAAGGACTTCTCCTGGCCTGTCTCGGCCCGGGCCTACGCCCAGGTCTATCAGCAGGCGAGCGCTGCTGGGGCTAGAATCCAAGCAGCCTCTTGAACATCTAATGGATGTGGGCGGGAAAACTGACCCGCCCAAATTTAGAGGATAGGAAACTACATGGTTGAAATCACCGAAACTAATTTTGAAGAACAGGTGCTCAAATCCGCAAAGCCCGTTCTGCTGGATTTCTGGGCCCCTTGGTGCGCCCCTTGCCGGATGATTGCCCCGACGGTTGAGGCCATCGCCGGAGAGTATGCGGACCGCGCTGTCGTTGGCAAAGTCAACGTGGATGACAATCAAGGCATCGCCAGCCGTTACAACATCCGGGGTATTCCAACGCTGCTGTTGTTCAAAGGCGGGCAAGTTCAGGAGCAGGTGGTCGGGGCAACTTCCAAAGACGTGATCACCCGCATGATTGAAAAGCACCTTTAATCCGGTCTTTTCGCTCCTCGCAGCCAAGAAATCACTCGCATCGCCCAGTGCTACGGGTTAAGAAGCGGGATCACCGCACCTTCCCGTTCCCGCATAACGGCGTTGGCGTCAAATGCTGCCCGGCCCAGACCCAGGCGCGAATAACCTGCGCGCCGGGCGCGTCTCCCTCAACGCCCGGCGATTGTGCTTTGTTTTCCGCATTTCAGGTTAAAATAGGGTGCCGTTTATTACACGCAAGATACGTTCCTATGGAAAAAAACACGGTCCTTGTGGGCGTTCAGTGGGGCGACGAAGGTAAAGGCAAGGTGGTGGACGCCCTGTCGGACCAGTTTGACATCGTGGCCCGCTACCAGGGCGGAGCCAACGCCGGACACACGGTGGTGGTGGACGGCAAGAAATTCATCCTTCAGCTCATCCCCAGCGGTATTCTGCGCCCAGGCAAGATCGCCGTGATCGGCAACGGCGTCGTGCTGGATCCGCAGTCGTTGCTCTCCGAAATCGAGGCGATAGAAAGCGGCGGGGTTCGCGTAGGCGACCGGCTTCGCATCAGCGACCGCTCGCACCTGATTCTTCCCTATCACCGCTCCTATGAGCGGGCCGCCGAGGCCGCGCGTGGAGCCGGCAAGATCGGAACCACCTTCAAAGGCATCGGCCCTTCTTATGAAGACAAAGCGGCGCGCCGCGGCTTGCGCTGTTGCGACCTTCGGGACGCGGAATTATTTCGCAGCAAATGCCGCGAGGCTTTAGCGGAGAAGAATCGTTACGCCGCGGCCTTGGGCGGAGAAGTGGTCTCCGATTCCGAAACGTTCATAGAAAATTGTTGGTCCATGTCGCGCCCCATCGTTCCCTATATAACAGACGTTTCAGCGTACCTAAATCGCGAGATGGACCGCGGAAAGACCGTCCTGTTTGAAGGCGCTCAGGGCACGCTGCTGGACGTGGATCACGGGACGTATCCCTTCGTTACGTCTTCGAGCGCCGCGGCGGGCGGAGCGTGCTCCGGTACCGGTGTCGGACCCACGCGCATTGGGTCTACGTTGGGGGTATTAAAGGCATATACCACGCGGGTCGGCAGCGGGCCGTTTCCCACCGAGCTTCACGGAGAGGAAGGCGGAAAACTCCGCGAGCGGGGGAGCGAGTATGGCGCTGTCACCGGCCGTCCTCGCCGTTGCGGCTGGTTTGACGCGCCCGCTGCGCGCTACAGCGCCCGGCTCAACCACTTGACCGCCCTGGTCATCACCAAGCTCGATATTCTGGATCAGCTCGGCGAAATTCCGGTGGGCGTTGAGTATGAGTATGAGGGCCGCCCAATCTCCGATTTTCCGGCGGAGGTTGAAGTGCTCGAGCGCGTGACGGTGCGGTATGAGGTTCTGCCCGGCTGGCAGCAATCCACGTTCGGGCTGCAGGATTATGCGCAGCTTCCTCCAAACGCCCAGGCGTACCTGCGTTTCATCTCTGAACAGGTAGGAGTGGAGATCGCGATGGTCTCCACCGGGCCCGGCCGGGAGCAGACCATATGGATGGAAAACAGCCGCTGGATGAGCCGTCTCACGCTTCGGCAGTAATAGTAGCGAGTAATGCAGGCTTCGCCTCAGACCGGCGAGCCGTGGCCCCTCACCCATCCCGCTTTGCGGTCCACCCCCGATCGGGGGAGAGGGTCTGGAAGTGGGGGGGGCGGAAACTTGACTCATTCGCATCAGGTGTCGCAAATCTAAGATTCTAGGGAGAACGGTAAATGATGGCAGCCTTCGCCACCATTTAACTGCTCCGGTTAATAATCTTCCAGGCCCAGCCACGCGGACCTCCGATGATCCTTAGTTACGAGCAAGCCTTGTGCACGGTCAAAGAGAAGATAACGGCCGTTCCACTCCGGCTTGCTACCCAGTTCGTACCTCTCGAACAGGCGCTCGGCCGCGTTCTCGCTGTCGACGTAAGGGCGGACCGCGACTACCCTCCCTTTCACCGTTCCGCACGTGATGGTTACGCTGTGCGATCGCAGGACCTGCTCACTGCGCCTGTCGCGCTGGAATGCATCGGCGAGGTTGCGGCGGGCGGCCATTTTGAAGGTGAGGTCGGGGCCGGACAATGCACCGGCATCATGACCGGCGCTCCGCTCCCCGACGGCGCGGATGCTGTGGTGATGATCGAACAGACCGCCGCGCAGGGCTCTCGTATCGAATTCCGGCAGACGGCGCGGCCTTTCGATAACATCGTCCGGAAGGGAAGCGAAGCCCCGGCAGGAAGCCTGGCGCTGCCTCGGGGAAGCAAGCTGGGCGCTAGCGAGATAGGTCTTCTTGCGGCGAACGGCGTCACGCAGGCTGAGGTTTTCCGCAAGCCGCGCGTCGCCATTCTTCCCACCGGCAATGAGCTTGTGCGGGCCGGAACAAACCCGCAGTGGTTCCAGATTCGCGATAGCAATGCCGCCGCGCTCGCCGCGCAGGTGACTGGGAGCTGCGGTGAACCCTGGCGGATCGGGATTGCTGCCGACCGGGAGGAAATTTTACGGGCGCTCATCGAGCAAGGCCTCGAAGCTGATCTGTTGCTTATCACGGGCGGCGTCTCGGTGGGGAAGTACGACCTGGTGGAGCGCGTTTTGGAACAACTCGGAGCGGAATTTTATTTTCGCGCCGCCGCCATACGGCCTGGCAAGCCGGTGGTTTTTGGCCGCGTGCGAGACAGGTTTTTCTTCGGTCTGCCCGGAAACCCAGTTTCCACCTTCGTGACGTTTGAGCTGTTCGTTCGACCCGCGCTTGGCGTGCTGGCCGGGGCGGCGTTTGAAGAGCCGGTGTTCTTGCGCGCCCGTCTGGCAAACGCCCGCGCGGGCAAGGCTGGCCTCACTGTGTTCGTGCCTGCGCGCGTTCGGAAGATTGACGGCGAGCCCGTGGTGGATTGGGTGTCATCGCAGGGCTCGGGCGACCTGGTAAGCCTGGCCGCGGCGAATTGCTTTCTGGTGCAACACCCGGAGCAGACTTTGATGAACGCGGGCGACTGGGTTGACGTGTTGCTGCAATCCAGTTGACGCGAGAACGGAACAACGGCAGTGACCACACCTCGAAAGCTCAGCCATTACGATGCGCGCGGCCGCGCCCGCATGGTTGACGTTTCCGCAAAGACCGAAACGGTCCGGCAGGCGGTGGCTGAGGCGCGGGTGAAGATGAGCGCTAAGACGCTCAAGGCCCTGCGAAACAATCCCAAAGGCGATCCGCTTGAAATCGCCCGCATCGCCGGCATCGCCGCGGCCAAGCGCACCGCGGAGCTGATTCCGCTCTGCCATCCCCTGCTCTTGAGCCACGTGGATGTCGAGGCGCGCGTGGTGCGCGGCGGAATTCACCTGATCTCGACCGTGCGTTCCACAGGACCGACGGGCGTGGAGATGGAAGCGCTCACCGCCGCCGCCCTGGCCGCTCTTACCGTCTACGACATGTGCAAGGCTCTCGACCGCGGCATCGAGATCACTGGCATTCGGTTGCTGGAGAAATCGGGCGGCAAGAGCGGGGCGTTCCGAAGAAAGCGGTAGGCTTCGGCTCCGTCAAAACGCTTGCTGGCCGCTTTGCGCCTCAGCGCCTTTGGATGAGATAGCTCTTTCGAGCAACTTCTGAGCCATTACATCGTCTTCGTGGTCCCCATGGCAAATCCTCTTCGCGCTAAAATTCTGGTCTTGAGCGATGCGTGCTCGCGCGGCGAACGCCAAGACCTTTCAGGCCCGGCTGTGCGTGCAATCCTTGAGGCGCGCGATTGGACGGTTGTGGATTCAAAGGTTCTGCCTGACGATTTCGATTTGATCAGCAAGACGCTTGAGGAATGGGCGGACGCAGGCGAATGCGACGCCATCTTCACGAGCGGGGGCACGGGCCTCGCTCCGCGCGACGTGACGCCGGAGGCGACGCGCGCCGTGATTCAAAAAGAAATTCCAGGGCTGGCGGAACTGATGCGCGCGGAAGGTCTGAAGAAAACCCGGCGCGCGGCGCTCTCGCGCGGATTGGCCGGCGTGCGTCGCGGCACATTAATCGTCAATCTGCCCGGCAGTCCACGCGGCGCACAGGAGTCGCTGGAAAGCATCGTGGAGCTATTACCCCACGCCGTGGACATCGCGCAAGGCCGGACAAGGCATTAGGATTAGGAGTAGTTGCGGCAGTGTGCTTTGGCTTCCCGCTTCACATGCTAACGAGAAAGTGTGACCCCAATCCGTCGATAAGGGGGCGGAGCAGTTTACTCAGCCGGGATTCCGGAGCTCTGCGCCAGCAGCCTCCCACCTGCGCTGACGCCGAGGCAGAGTGCAACACTGAGAATTGCGCATAGCGGAATAACGCGGCGAGATCTCACACTTTCATGGTATGCGTCCGCGCCGATGAGTTCAACCCAATGTTCTCGTCCGGTAGATTAGCGACTTTCAAAGTCCTTCCGTGAGGGGCAAGTCGAGTAGCCGGAAAAACGGATGGCCGCGCCCACAACCTGGGCCTGCAAACCGCCGGTTCGACGCTCCAGTCAAGCCGGCATCTTATTTATTCCACAAGACATAAGCGGAGCGCGACCTATCGCCTTTCGATTCAACTGGTTTCTCCGCTTCGCTCCGGTTTGCTCGGCCGGTTTGCTCCGGTTTGCTCGTCTAATGTTTCTTTGTTTTCAATAGGATGCCGGTTTGCTAGGTTAAACATTCTCTTTTTCGCTTCCGTTCCCTCCCTAAGCAGGTCTTTTTGGGCATGGTTTAGCCCCCATTTTGAGGCTTCCCGGCGCTCTTTTTCCGCTGGGTTTATGAAGTCCGAAACTCGGTATGGATGTATCATGTTTTCGCGCCGCCGCAGTACTAGCGTAGTTTACTACGCTATGTGCAGCGCGTCAAGGAAAGCGGGGTAGCGCAGAGTTTCGTATTTAAAAAACTCTGCGGCATTTCCCTGGCAATATCGTTATGATTCGTCCTGATGTCTCGTGTGCAGCGGCTCGTTCTCTCCGGCCGTTTTTTGTAACCTGCCGGTTGCTTCAGGGACAATGTGAATTTCAAAGCAACAGCCGCAGAGTTTGAAACGCACAAACTCTGCGCTACCTCGCTCTCAAGGGCGGGGTGATTCGCGTGCAGCGACCTCATCAGCAATCGGATGCAGGGGGTGATGCGGGTGATGAAATAATGCGCGTGGTTTGAGCTGTGATAATAGGTCAAACGGGAGGCAGGGCATCCTGCGCTTGTGGATCGCACACATCGCAAAAAAAGCGCGATGTGTGCGCCACCCGGCGGACTGATATAATCCGTGCTAGCCACCCAATGCCGAGGCGCGGATGGACAAGATGATGATTCGCCGAGAGGCCGTTTATCTCTCCTTCCTTTGCCTCGCTCTGTGCGCCGCTGGCGCAGGCGGTCAAACGCCAAGAAAGCCTACCCTGCCGCCGAGCCAACGGCCCCTTCCCGTGCTTTCTCCGCAGCAAATCTTCAAGCGCGTTTCGCCTTCCGTGATGGTCGTCGAATCGCTGGACGCGAAAGGTTCCGTCACTGTCTCCGGCAGCGGCGTAGTAATCGCTCCGGGGCACATAGTCACCAACCGCCATGTGATCGAGGATGGCGTGAGCTACCGCGTGGAACACGGCGGCAACAAATGGCCCGCCACGCTTGTTCGAGTCGATCCTGACCACGACCTCGCGGAGCTATCAATTGCCGGGTTTGACGCGCCCGCCGTTCGCGTCCGCGATTCATCCACACTGGCCGTGGGCGAAATGGTTTACGCCATTGGCGCGCCGGAAGGTCTGGAGCTGACGATTTCCGAAGGCTTGATTTCCGGCTTGCGCGATTTCGATAAGGACCGCGTAATTCAAACGTCCGCTGCCATCTCGCCCGGCTCAAGCGGTGGCGGTCTGTTCGACGCCGAAGGGCGGCTCGTAGGCATCACAACGTTTTATCTGAAAGAGGGCCAAAGCCTGAACTTCGCCCTGCCTGCCGAGTGGACGCTCGCCCTCAACCGCCAGCCCGCCAACGGCGCGCCCGCCGCTACCGAGAACAGCCCCGCGTTCCAAGCTCTTGTGTGGTTCGAGGCCGGCGACAAGGCCTTCGATGAAGGCAAATACGATGCCGCCGCGCGTGCCCTTAAGGAGGGCCTCCGGCTGAAACCGAACGAGGGCATACGGTGGGCCGGTCTTGCCCTCGCCTATGAGGAGCTTGGTCAGCGTGACAAAGAGATCGAGGCCTACGAGCAGGGTGTCCGGATGGTGCCAAGCGACGGGCTCTTGTGGTGGTGGTTGGGCGACGCCTACCTTGGACGCGGCGACTACAAAAAGGCGGCTTTTGCCTACCAAGAGACGGTTCGGCTGTCGCCCGATAACGAGATGGCGTGGGAGAGCTTGGAAGTTGCCGATCTGCAGCTCGGGCAGTACAACGAGGCGCTCAGCGCCGGGCAAGAAGCAGTCAAGTTGAAGCCGGATGACGAGGGGGCGTGGGACAACATGGGCACCGCTTACAACTTTCTCGCCAAATACGACAAGGCGGCCGAGTCCGAACAGGAAGCGATCCGACTGAAACCCGATGACGCACGCCCTTGGTTGGAACTTGGCCTTGCCTTCAAGGGGGAGGGTCGGCAGTCCGATGTCGTGAGGGTTTACGAGAAGCTGAAAGTCCTCGATCCCAAGCTGGCTGACAAATTCTTTCGAGCGGAAGTTCTTCCCTGAGATACGACCCCGCGGCAGGGAAGAGGAACGCGAGAGAAGGGGGCCATCCAACAGGGAGGAATTCCGATGCTTGTCCCGCTTGACGATAAGAAGGTGGTCGGATTGAAGGATTACTTTCAGAGCAAGATGCCCGAAATGTCCGTTGATGCGAGGCAAACTGATTCAGATGTCGACAAGGACCTGGTATCCTTCTCTTTCCATAAGAAGGGCTCACCGGCGCTCGAATGGAGATGGTGCCTCAAGGTCATGCGGGCAGTCCTTGCTGACCGCCAACTGCGGGAGATTATGGGGGCACTGGAGTCACAACGCTGGAAGGGTCGGCTGCAACAGGCCCCAGATGGCAGTGTTTTCATCCTCACCAAGGCAGGCCTCGAAGAGCCATCGAAGCCTGCCAGCGGCTAAAGGCTCTTGATCCCAAACTGGCTGAACAATTCTTTCGGGAGGCGGTTCTGTCGTGAGGGGTCCCTCAGCTATCTCGAAAATATAAGCCTCCCTTGAAAGAGAAAAAAGAATCAGCTCGTTTTATGTCACAGCCCGAAAAGCCCAAGCAAGACCAGCTCCAGGAACTCTCGAAACAGGCCACTGTCGCTTACCAGAAGTTCGAGGTGGTCCAGTCTGAAGTCGCAAGAGAGCGCGTACAATTCTTTGAACGCCTCGCGATCCTGAGCGGCAGTTCGATAGCCTTGAGCCTCACATTCCTTGGGTACATCCAGTCAAGGCCCAGGGCAGGCCTTTCGGACCCAGCGCTCATTTACACAGCCTGGTTTTCCTCCTTGGATGCCTGGTGACTGCCTTGCTCCGAAACCTGAGGCACCAGGATTACTTTTATTACTTCGGCGCCTCCTCATACCTTCGGAAGCGAGCGGAGTTAGTCTCGTTCGAGGTGTCCCTTGTTGAGGACAAGGTACGGCTGCTTCTCACTCCAGAGGACGCGGCGATGAGCGAAGAAGAACGCCAAAAATTCGCGGGAGAACTGCGTGGAAAGGCGGAGAGCCTCGGGAAAGAAGCACACAGATCCTCACGTAAGGCAAGGGTTGCCGAAGTCATGTGGCGCGGCTGCGAATATGCTGCGGAACTATTTTTCTTCATCGGTCTCTTGTTGCTTGTCGTTTTCGCCGTGGTAAACACCCGCTAACTGCCCGCTGGGGTAGCACGCTCGCGTCACGCGGGAACCGGCGGGAAGCAGGGACGTGGAGTTTTTATTTCCCTCCGCGGCTTTTTCAGTTTGTCCCCAAAACCCGTAGCCTTCAAGAACGAGGCTGTGCTCGGTGGCATATAATGAGGTGGAATCACAGAAGGGTTCGAGATGCCAGAGATTTGGATAGCATTGGATTGGATGCCGGTGCGAACCGCCGATGGGCAGCCATACCTTTACCCTGGGGAAAAACGATTGCTTCGTGCAGCAGACCTTCATCGGCCCGCAGTCTACAGGTGGGCGATACGTCGAGAAAAAAAGAGGGACACCTACCTGGTGGGGGAAACAGACGACCTCGGCAGAAGGTTCGGCGAATACCTGAGCAACCGGGGGAAGCACCACAGCGACATCCGAAGGCGTTTCGACCAATATACTGGGTCGCGTGGACAAATCGGGCTTGAGACCTTGCGATTCGGAGAGTTTGCAATAAACGGCGTAGCTTTCTCCGAGAACGAGTTGAAAGACCCGCTCGTCCGTCGTCTGCTGGAGGCCCTTTGCTGCAAGGTCCTCCGGCACCAAGATTTCGAGTTGTTGAATGACACCCTCGAGAAGAGGCTGGCGAGGCGGCTCGCTGGTCTCCCACTTGAAACGCTTGTGGATATTTTGAAGAAAAAAGGAGTTACGAAGGAGAAGCTCGAAGAGATAATTCGCAACCTGTAGCGCATCGCTGCTTATGCGTTGCCCCTCATCATCGCATACATCGCAAAAGGCGCGATGCGCCACCCGCCCTTGATATCCCGTGATATTATGATTGGCAAAAGGGGGAACGGGTCGAGTATGCGCCCCCCATTTCCTACCGCTTTACGCCCGAGGAGGTCCTAATGAGCGCGGACAAACATGGCCGGCGGGAGTTTCTGAGCAAGATTGTGACCGGCGTCGCCAGCGCAAGTGTTGCTGACGGCCTTCTCGATCGTGTCCGGGGGGAAGCTGAAACCCGGCAGGGAATGCCTTACCGGACGCTCGGCCGTACCGGCGAAAAAGTTTCGCTGCTCGGCTTGGGCGGTTATCACATCGGCGTGCAGGCGGATGAGCGGGAAAGCATTCGCATCATCCGCTCAGCCATCGACCATGGCGTCAATTTCATGGACAACTGCTGGGACTACAACGATGGCCAGAGCGAGATTCGCATGGGCAAGGCGCTGCGCGGCGGATACCGCCAGAAGGTCTTCCTGATGACCAAGATCAACGGGCGCACGGCGGGCTCGGCCACGCGGCAGCTCGAAACATCACTTAAGCGCCTCGAGGTCGATCACCTCGATTTGCTTCAGTTCCACCAGCTCACGGACATGAGCGAGCCGGATCGAATCTTCGGCCCAGGTGGAGCGTTTGAGGCGGTGATGGCGGCGAAGAAAGCGGGCAAGGTCCGCACCATCGGCTTTACCGGCCATTCTGACCCGGCGGTTCACCTCAAAATGCTGAACACCGCCTTTGCGCGTGGATTCACATTCGATACCGTTCAGATGCCGCTCAGCGTGATGGACGCGCACCACCGCAGCAGCTTCGCGAAGGAAGTGTTGCCAGTGCTCGTTGAGCACAGGATCGGCGTGCTCGGGATGAAGACGCTGGGCGGCGACGGCGCCATTCTTAGCAGTGGGACCGTAACCGCACTCGAGTGCCTGCATTACGCCATGAACCTGCCGACTAGCGTAGTGATCAACGGGTGCGACTCGATGGAGCGGTTGCAGCAGGGGCTGGAGGCGGCGCGGACTTTCCGGCCTCTGGGCAAGGCCGGGTTAGGGGCGCTGCTGAAGAAGACGGCGATGGCGGGAAAAAACGGCCAGTACGAGCCGTTCAAAAACTCCCATCAGTTCAACGCGCCCCATTACAACCCCAAGTGGCTGGGATAGTTTTTTGTTTAACGAAGCCGCTCGATCAGCGCGACGGCTTCGGCGCGCACGGCTTCTCCGCGTCCCACCGCATCAAGCCCTTCACCTGTCTTCGCTTTTACGCTGATCTGTTCCGCCGTCACGCCCAGGGCGCGCGCAATCTTCGTTTTCATATGCGGAATGTGCGGCGCGAGCTTGGGCCGTTCGAGTCCGACCGTGGCATCCAAGCTGATAATCCTGTAGCCCGCCTGCTTAAAGAGCTCCCGCACGTGGCGCAAGAATTCGAGGCTTGAAGCGTTGTGCCACTTGGGTGAACTGTCCGGAAAGTGTTGCCCGATGTCGCCGAGCGCCGCCGCGCCAAGGAGCGCATCGCAAAGCGCATGAGCCAGCGCGTCGCCGTCCGAGTGGCCCACAGGGCCTTTATCAAAGGGAATGCGCACGCCGCCCAGGATAAGTTTTCTTCCTGCGGCCAGGCGGTGCACGTCATTGCCGAAGCCGGCGCGGTGATTGCAATGCGCTATTTTCGGGTTCTTCTTGGCAGGCATTGGGGGAATTCCATCTTTCCGCGATAGCGCAATTGCCATCTTACGGGGCGGATTCTTCGCTCTGGCCCTCGCGCTCGAGAGCGATGAAAAGCCGGGCAACCGGTAAATCCGACGGCTTCGTAATTTTGATATTCCGGTCTGAACCCCTCAGCACAGTTACCTTAGCGCCAAGCCGCTCGACCAGGCTCGATTCATCCGTACCCTGAAATTCGTCCGTCAGGGCGCGGTCGAACGCTTCCCGGAGGAGGGCGTATCGGAAAGCTTGTGGCGTTTGTGCAAGCGCGATGCGTTCGCGGGGAACCGTTCCCAGAATTACATCGTGTTCCACCTGTTTGAGCGTGTCTACGCTTGGAATGGCGAAAATCGCCGCGCCATCGCGCCGGGCGGCCTCAACCGCGCGCTCGATCATCTCCACAGTCACAAACGGCCGCACCGCGTCGTGTACGACGACGATCTCGGGCAAAGCCGTCGCAGCGGCCAGCGCCCGCGCCACACTATCCTGCCGCGTTCCACCGCCACAGGCCAGCCGCACCGGCTTCGAGAAGCGCTCCGCCGCGAGCGCCTGTCGCGCCCGCTCTGTTTCCTCCTCCCGCACAGCAAGCACAACCTCGTCGATGGCGCGCGCCGCATTGAACTTCCGGAGCGTATGAATGAAGACCGGCGCGCCTTCGAGGCTGAGAAACTGCTTTGGCGTCCCGCCTCCCATGCGAGTGCCCGAACCGGCGGCGGGAATGATGGCCAGAATGCTCATCGTGGAGTAAACCGGGAGCGCCGGAACCTCGTCCAGCCGTTGCGCCCGGAACGAGCAGCATAGTCAAAACCGGGCGCCGCAGGCAAGGGATGTCCGCGCGTGAGATGCTTTACTCGCTGGTGCAGCAGCCTCTAGCCGCCGTTGTATTGAGCCGCGCTCCGTAGCTTGCGGTACGGCGGCGCACAATTACCTGCATAAACGAGCAGTTCCGCCGCCAGGCGTTCACGTGGTTTGCGCGACGGGTTCGGGCCGCACCGTGCGGTCGTCGTATCTGCCGAAAATCATTCGCCCCGCCGTGGTCTGCAAGACGCTCGTCACCGCGATGTCTATGGTTTTGGAGATCATCTTGCGTGCGTTATCCACGACCACCATCGTGCCGTCGTCGAGGTAGGCGACCCCTTGGTTGTATTCTTTGCCCTCTTTCAGGATGAAGACTCGCATCGTTTCTCCCGGCAGCACGACGGGCTTGAGCGCGTTGGCAAGGTCATTGATGTTCAGCACGGTGACGCCCTGCACCTGCGCCACCTTGTTGAGGTTGAAATCGTTGGTGATGATCTTGCCCTCTGTTATCTTGGCGAGCTCGATCAGTTTCATGTCCACGCCGCGAATTTTTGGAAAATCATGCTCGACGATCTGAACTTTCACTGTGCTCATCTTCTGTATCTTCTGCAGCATGTCCAGGCCGCGCCGCCCCCGGTTCCGCTTCAGGGAGTCCGAAGAGTCCGCCACCATCTGCAACTCGTGCAGCACGAATTGAGGGACCATTAAAGTTCCATCGATAAAACCCGTCTCGCACACGTCGGAGATGCGGCCGTCGATGATGACGCTGGTATCAAGAATTTTGTGGCCCGAGGAGGCCAGCGCTTCACCTGCGGAAATACCGCCCCGGAACCCCGAGCCTACGGACGTTCCCTTGGCCGCTCCGATCACCGAACCGAGATAGGCTAGGAAAATTAACAACGCCACTTGAATGTATGAGACCGTGTGTACTTCTACCGTAGTCAAACTCAGCAAGTGGCTCACCATCAGGGCAGCCAGAATGCCGGCAGTCAGGCCGATCGCGGCGCCGATCAGCCGCGGCAAGCCTATTTTTTGCAGCCGCATTTCGACGCCGACAAACAGCGCGCCGAGCAGCGCGCCCAGTAAGCCGGATTCCGGCGAGGACATACCAAAAGGGCGCAAATGATACGATGCGGCAATTAGTGCGATCACCAGGATCGCCCGCACCAATCCCATTTCCAGGGACATAGGACCCACCACCTTTCTTCCATGGATGCGTGTACATGTCGTGAATAGACAACCCCCTCTTCACGTACTCTAATGACGAATGAAGCGAGTATAGCACTCTGTAATGGGAGTGAAAAATGCGTGACTGCGGAAGGTTGGAGAATCCGATTTGCGGCGTGAAAGGCCGAAGTGTCAGCGGCCGCACCCTATCGCCTGTTTGGCGGCCGCTACCGCTTCAGCCTGGCTTTGATGACGATCGGTGTGCCAAAAAATCCGAACTTTTCGCGAATCCGGTTTTCGAGGAAGCGTTCGATCGAGAAGTAGAGCGGTCCGTCACGGTTTGTGAAGGCGACGAACGTGGGCGGCGCCGTTCCTGCCTGGGTGATGTAGTAAAGGCGCAGCGGCTTGCCTGCCGGGCCGGGAGCCCGGTGGAAGTCCAATGTTTCGAGGAAGCGATTCATTTCTGCCGTGCTCACTCGCTTGCGGCGCGCCTCCGCAACCTCCACTACGGCTTCAAGCAGCCGCTCGAGCCGCTGGCCCTTGAGCGCGGAGAGGAAAACGATCGGCGCATAATCCAGATACTTCAGCCGTTCGCGAATGGCGCGCTCGTAGTCATGGGTCGTGGTTGGCCCCTTCTTTACGGCGTCCCACTTGTTCACCACCACCACCACGGAGCGGCCGCTTTCGTGCGCGTAGCCGCCAATGTGGGTGTCGAGCGCGGAAACGCCTTCGACTGCGTCCAGTATGAGCAACGCAACGTCGGAGCGTTCCAGGTGTCTCCGCGCCTGCACCACGCTCAGCTTTTCCGCAAGCAGCCGTGTTTTCCCTTTGCGCCGGATGCCCGCCGTGTCGATCAGGCGGAAGCGATGGCCGCGGCTTTCAAGCTCCGCATCCACGGCGTCGCGCGTGGTGCCTGCGACAGGCGTCACGATGGAACGCTCCTCGCCCAGCAGGCGATTCAGCAGCGTGGATTTGCCCACGTTGGGGCGGCCGATGATGGCGACGCGAATCACCGCCTGTTTTTCGTCTCCTGCCGCCTCAGCGCCGGCGGGGAAATCCCTGGTGACGTGCTCCAGCAGGTCGTCCACGCCCAGCCCGTGCTCCGCTGAGATTTCAAACAGATCGGAAATTCCCAGCCGGTAAAATTCCCCGGCGAGCGGCGAGGAACCGCCCGGATCAACTTTGTTTACGGCGAGCGCTACCTTTTTCCCCCGGCGTCTCAGCAGCGAGGCCAACTCTTCATCGAGCGGCGTCACGCCGCGCTGCGCATCCACCACCAGCACGCACTGCTCAGCACCCTCAATCGCCACGTTCGCCTGGCTCAAAATCTCGCTGGCCATGGGATTTGCCGCATCGAAGTCCACGCCGCCCGTGTCCACCACCTGAAACGATTTCCCCAGCCACTCCGCAGGAGCGTAAATCCGGTCCCGAGTCATCCCCGGCTCGTTGCCCACGAGCGCACGCCGGCGTCCGGCGATGCGGTTGAAGAGCGTGGACTTGCCCACGTTGGGCCGCCCAACAATCACCACAGAGGCGTTCGTAGATACCACCGCGTTTTGTTTCATCGGGGTTATGCCACTCTGTATAATTAGGAGCAGTTAAATGGTAACACCTTCTGCTGGTGCGGCGCTGTCCCTTCGCTTCGCTCAGGGCAGGCTCTCAGCGCCGAAAGACGCCGGTGGGGACACCGGCGCTACAAAAAAAGCCGTCACTATAATTTGTAATTCTCAATAATACGTTGCGGTTCCTACTCTACGCCTTTGTTCGTGTCTACCAGAAACCACAGTAGCCCCGAGCAAGCCGTGATCAGCGCGGCCACGTCCAGCGACCGGCTCCAACCGTGGCGTACGGCTACGTAAGCTGTGGCCAATGAAGAAATCCACCCTCCCGCGTTGCCGAACGTGTTCATCAGCGCCGAGAGCGAACCTGAGTAGTTCGGCGCCAAGTCGACGCATCCCGCCCAAAAAACAGCTCCTGCGAACATATTGAATCCCGCGGCTGCTGCGATAAGCGGCAGGGCAACAGACGTGGTTGCCGTGTGGCTGCCCACAGCGAGAAGCGCCGCCGAAAACCCCATTCCCACCCACACGGCGGTCTGGCGTCCCCGGCGCAGGCCGATTTTCCCGGTCATCTTGTCGGAAAACCATCCACCCAACGGCGAGAGCACGGCCATGGCGATGAAGGGCATTGACGTCCACAGGCTCCCCGTGAGCACGGACAGCCCCCGCACCTTGACTGCATACAGGTAGAACCAGTTGTAGTACACGTAAAACGCGTATCCCTGACATCCGTAGCCGAGCACCAAGCCCCAGACCGACCGGCTGCGGAGCATCTTGAGCCATGCAACGCGGCCACGGGACGCGGGTCGTCGCGGCCGGCCGCTTTCGATTAATTCTAATTCGGCGGCATTTACTCCAGGATGCTGTTCAGGCCGGTCGGTGGCGTAAAGGCGCCAAACAAGAACCACCAGGATCGCCAGTATTGCACTCAAATAAAACGAGACTCGCCAGCCCCAGTGAACCATGCTCCAAGCGATCAGCGCTGGCGTCAGCGTCCCGCCGATCCCAAGGCCGGCAATGGGAAGCCCGTTGGCAAGCCCGCGATCTCCGGTGCTCGCCCAAAACGCAACGCACCGGGTTACGTTCGGCGAGACCCCGGCCTCGGCCACGCCCGTCAAGAAACGGATGATGACAAAAGCCCACAGCACGCTGAGCCCGCCTGTTGCGAGGCGCGGAGCAATGCTTATGGCTGCCGTGCACACGGACCAAAACAAGATTGAAACCGTCAAGAGCTTGCGTGGGCCGTAGCGGTCGCCAAGGTATCCCCAAGGAATCTGAAAGATCGCGTAGCCAGCAAGGAAAGCGCTAAAGAGCCATCCCGTGGTTACCGTGCTGAAACCGAATTCGTCCTGAATGGGCTTAATGGCGATGCTGAGGTTCAGCCGGCAGACCGCCGTTACCCCCATGATCGCCATCAGGATCGCAATGATTCGCCAGCGGACTTTGGTCGGAGGAAGGCTGGAAGCGCGAGCTTCATTCTGCCCGGATCGTTGAATCATGGCGTTAGGATCTGTTAGCAGCCTGCTAGCGAGTTCGTAGCGCTCAGTTCCCGCCGTTGGCGAAAAGGCCTCCAAACCATCAGATGACTCCTTGCGCGGCCAATTCTTTTAGCTGGCCAGAATCCAGGCCGAGCAGTTCCCGGTAAACTTCTTCGTTATCTTGTCCCTTCGGCCGTCCTGCCCAACGGACGCGTCCGGGCGTCCCGGAAAGGCGAACCATCACATCCTGCATTTTCAGAGGACCGAGTTCAGGATCATCAACGCTCGTGATCGTACCACGAGCCTTGTACTGCGGGTCTTCCATGACCTGCCGGATGTCGTATATAGGAGCAACCGCCGCCTCGGCCTTCTCGAAAGCAGCAACCACCTCGTCAAGCGTATGTCTAGATATCCACGAGGCCACCATCTGGTCCAGTTCATCGCCGTGCTTGGCTCGCTCCTTGGCGGATGCGAACCACCCTTCCTGAATCACTTCGGGATGGCCCACCAACTGCATCACCCTCTCGGCCACGCTCTGAGCTGAAGTTGAGATGGCCACCCAGCGCCCGTCAGAGGTTTTATATGTGTTGCGAGGGGCGTTGTTGGCGGACCGGTTTCCTAGCCGCTTCTCGACGATGCCGAGTTGATCGAAAACCGTAGCGTGGGGGCCAAGAATCGCAAGGATTGGCTCGATGAGCGCCGTGTCGATGACTTGCCCTTGGCCCGTTTTCTCGCGGGCGTGCAGCGCCGTTAGGATCGCTATGGCCGTCGCAAAACCAGCGATCGTGTCTGCAAGGGCAAAGGGCGGGAGAGTCGGCGGCCCGCCGGGTTCGCCGGTCATCGCCGCAAACCCGCTCATCGCTTCGGCAAGCGTGCCGAAGCCAGGCCGCCCGCTGTATGGTCCGGACTGCCCAAACCCAGAGACGCGAGCCACTACCAAACGCGGGTTCAGCCGGTGCAGCGCTCCCGGTCCCAAGTTCCAACGCTCCAGGGTACCGGGCCGGAAGCTTTCAATCAGCACGTCGGCCTTTTGGATAATGCCGGCCATCAGTTTTTGCCCTTCAGGGGCGCTCAGATTAAGAGTGATGGCCCGCTTGTTCCGGCTGATCACCTTCCACCACAAAGAAATACCATCTTTGTGGTAGCCATGAGTTCTAACCGGGTCGCCTTTGGGATGCTCGACTTTGATCACATCCGCACCAAAATCACCCAGTAGGGTGGCCGCCGTAGGACCGGCGAACAGCACTGCCGCATCAATGACCCGGATGTCGTCGAGAGCAAACACAGGGGAATCCTCCAAAAGCGATCTTGGCAAGCAGCATGAAATGCACTTGACCCACAACATAAGCATAGCTATTGCGCCCTGGCAAGCAATTTTCGCTCTTACCGGGCGCGCGACCGTTGGGGTGCTGCCGCGCGCGCCTACCCGACTCGGCTTGCGTCCGCGGCGCCAGCAGCCGCCAACCGCGCTGCGTCTCTGCCGTCGGCTCACGGCGCACAAACCGTGCCGCAGCTTCACCCCAAGAGGTGAACCCCGAATAGCAGTGGATGAAACTCAAAGGTAAATGCCAGCCATCCGAAAATTAGACAAACCCCGAAGGGGTGGACCGCCGGGTGGCGCAGACGTCGCGCTTTGCGCGACGTCTGCGATCATGACCTTCAGCGCCGCAACGCCCTCGCCCTGCGGGAGAGGGGGGACCGCGTAGCGGTGGGTGAGGGCTTTTCGGCGGCCGGAGATCGCCGCACCAGCAAACTGCACCGCTCCCACAAAACCCTTGACTCCGCCGCCGGTCCGCGCCCGCGCAATCCATGGGGCGTCACACCCCGAAGGGGTGGACCATGAATAGCCGTGGGTGAAACCCACGGAAACCGGAAGGCAGGTAAGCGCATCGGCCCTGGCGGGGCCGCACAATTTCCGTTCAAAGCAGTGGTAGCCACGGACAATGCCTTCCCGTCCGTGGGCCTTTCGGTGCGGGAGAAGCCCACGGTCAATCAAAAACCGATTGACCGTGGCTACCTGCTCCCCCCTGCTGACAGGCAGACCTAAAGGTCTGCGCCAGCCCGCCTGGCCCGACAAACTGAAATGAACGCGATCGCGGACAACCGCCAGATTGTGTTGCCAAACCCTGGTCATTTTGGCGGAGCAAATAATGATAGTAACTCCTCTTTGGAAACCTCTTTTCGCAGGTCATCCACTTCAATCACGGAATCGAAAAGGTCTTTCTTCTTGACGAGCAACTCGCCTATACGCTCTTCGATCGTGCCAAGCGTGTGGATGCGAAAGACCTTGACCGTCTTTTGCTGGCCGATTCGGTGAACCCGGTCTGTTGCTTGATCTTCGACGGCTGGATTCCACCACCGATCATAATGAACAACGCAGCTTGCTTCCGTCAGGGTCATCCCGAGTCCGCCCGCCCTTAGGCTAATCAGGAAGAACGAAGCTTCTCCGCCTTGAAATCGTTTTACTAACTCAGACCTTTGATTGATAGGAGTGGACCCATCAAGGTAGAAATATGTTAATCCGCGATCATCCAAAACGGTGCGCAACATAGAAAGCATTTCAGTGAATTGGCTGAATATAAGTCCCTTTTCGCCTCCTTCAGCTATTTCGCCGAGGATGTCGACAAAAGTTTCCAATTTCCCTGAGCGGTGATAGATTGCATCGTAATCCTTTTTAATAAGCGTTGGATGACAACAAATCTGCTTAAGTCTCAAAATAGCCGTCAGTATTGATGTATCGATCTTGACGGTGTTGCCTGGAAGGCGGCTGATCCGATCTCGTTCTGAGGCGGCAAACGTCTTGTAAAGCTGTACTTGCTCAGGGGTCAATTCACAATATCGGTCGAGAGGAATTTTCGCCGGGAGTTCCGACTCAACTTGGCTTTTCAAACGCCGAAGCTTAAAGGGAGCAATTCTTTTCTTAAGCTCTTCCGCCGCCTTCCTGCTGCGAGCCTTCATTATGGGAATTTCAAATGTGTCTCTAAATCGGGTAAACGATCCCAGGTAGGACGGCATCAGAAAGTCGTAGATGGACCAGAGTTCACTTAATCTATTCTCTACAGGCGTGCCAGTCAGCGCAAGCTTGTGCTTCGCAATAAGTCTCTTGCAGGCCTTTGCGGTTGCAGTAGCGTGATTTTTTATCTTCTGAGCTTCATCTAGGATTACATATTCCCAAACTATTTTTGATAGGTCCTCTATATCGTTTAGAACAGTCGTATAGGTTGTCAGGATTGCATCGTAATGCTTGAGACCAGACAGCACTTTGCTGCGACTCGTTCCAACGTAACGCGCCACTCTGAAGTCGAGCACCGACACAAATTTGAAGAGATCACCTTCCCAAGCACCTAAAACGCTAGGTGGGCAGACGATGAGCGATGGCGTGGTGTTCGTGTCTGATTGTGCGCTCAGCAGACACACAATAGCTTGGACCGTCTTGCCTAGGCCCATCTCGTCGGCCAAGATTCCGTTGAGTCCATATTTCCTGAGAAAACAAAGCCAGTCATGCCCGTGCTTTTGATATTCGCGTAGTTCACCATGGAATGTGTCGGGCATGGGAAGCCGTTCAATCTTGGAAAATTCTGCGAGGCCCTGAAGAAACTTCGCGTAAGCCTCCGAAACGTCGACAGTTGCGACCGCTGCAAGAAGCGCTTGGACTTCTGAGTAGTTTCGAGTCGGAGTTCTGAAGTGCTCTTCAATTCTGTCGAGTTCAGGAATTTTCCCAATCTGGTCTGCAACTCTCGCGTGCGTCTCACTGTCGACTTTGATCCATGTATCTTCCTTTCGCACGAATTGTTGTGCCATCTTGAGACTTTCGATTTCGCTATATGGCAGCTTGAATCGATCGGCCTCATATCGAACATCGAACCAAATCCACGGGCCATCCACATGGAGAGAGACTTTGGGCTGAAAAGGGCCGGTCACAACTCTTTGTTTTTCAACCTTTGGGTCAATATGGGAGTGCGTCTCTACCCGCAATTTCTGCAGATCGTAGAGCAAGAAGAGCGGAATCTGATCCCCAGTGAGACCTATTACTCCCGGCTCGGAAGATAGGACTGCGTATTCCTTCTCGGGTGGCTTTCGGTAAAAACCGCTTGATGTGTGAATAAATTTTGAGCCTTGCAGGAAATTTGCATCAGCCTTGCTGTCAATGCGTGAAGTAAGATCTGGGTCTGTGAGTGCCGTTTTTATTTGAACGCTGTTCTCTGTTGCGCTCACGTCATGAACGTACTCAAGGGGACGGCTGTCAACCTTAACTTGCTGCGCTTTGTCAGTAAAACGAGTCGCACCCTTTGAACGCAGGTAGAGCAAGATTTCCGGAATGTCTTTTTCGTAAAACGTGAATCCTCTTTTGGCATCAAAAGCCGGGTCCCATTCTGCTAAATGTTTCACGGTTTGTCGGTTCTTCTGTGAGATTTTGAAATATCGCGATCCTATCTTTATTCTCTGAGGTATCTTTCCCAAATTGTCCAGGCGATAGGTGGCATCCTGATGTGAAAGGTGGACGTCAAGATAGAGGTAGTCGTCCTGTTGAGAAACATCTACCTGGAGGCCAAGATCGCGAGTCGTGGTGAATAGCCGAGAGAACGTAGTAAGAAGGGTGTCACGGAATGTGCGGAGATCAGCCACGGGCCACCTTGTAATTACGAACGTGCTTCGTAATGCGCAATTATACGAGAGGTAAATGTAATTCAGGAAGTTTCTATTCGGCAGTGTCGCAAATTATTCGTCATGAATCTCAAGTTAGCTCCGGCTGTGCGATTAAGTCGCGATAGGTGAGGGTGTTAGTATTCAGACACGCTTGGGCGAGGTTGTGGAAGAGATGGCGCTCCTGACCGCGCCGGTTTAACCGGTAGGCAAATTCGGCGACATAGCGTTTCAGGTGTTGGCGTTCAACCTTATGATGGGTACCCAAAAGAAAGCGCTTCAAGTTGGACAGCGTGATATGAACCCAGGGAAGGAGCTGACAACGGGTGGCAGGGTCAGAACCGCGTCGCAGCGGCAGGTGGCGAAAACCCTTCTGCTCGATGCCCCGGTAACCGCTCCAGGCATCGGTGAGCAGGGTGCTGCCCGGTTGAGCGGTGGCTTGAAGAAAGCCGTGCAGGCTGTTGGCCGAAGCGTCAGGCACTACCGCCAGGGTGACCGCACCGGGAATGGGCAGGCGGCCTTCTTTCCCTTGCCCCGCTGCGCTCCACCGCAACCACCACGACCGACTTGGTTTGCGCTCCTCGTCCCGACCGCTCTTTGCCCTTTTCTCCGCCCCCCAGATAGCCTTCGTCGATCTCCAGCAGCCCTGCCAAACGACGGGACGGTTCCGGCTCTGCCATCGCTTTGCGAATCTTGTGTTGCATCAACCAGGCAGTGGGATAAGACACCCCCATCTCTTTGCTCAACTGTAGAGCCGAGACACCCTTCTTGCCGTGGCTCATGCGGTAGATAGCCCAAAACCAGCTCGACAACGGCACCCGCGTTTTGTGGAAGATGGTCCCGGCCGTCACCGAACACTGGTAACCGCACTGACGGCATTCATGGACTCGGCGCGAGGTCATATATCCCCGGCTCCCTCCACCACAGCGCGGGCAAGCAAAGCTCTTCGGCCAGCGTTGCTCCGTCAGATAGCGCAGACAATCATCCTCCTCGCCAAACTGCGCCCGGAATTCACGAATCGTCATCATTTTCAAAGGCTTATGCTTTTTCATGAACACCATTATATCGCTTTTTATTCGCCGGTTCAAGCTTGATATTCATGAAGTTTGTTTATTTTAGGAAGATTAGAGCTTCAACTCATTGAAAACAAATAATCATTAGAAAAACGAAGCCATTCGAAGCCACTAAGCAAAGCCACTTGGAATTAGTTAAGTGATTGAAAAAAAGCAGCATAGTCAAATTTTGAGAGCAAACCCACTTATGTCTTTTAGAATTAGCACGATACGGAATGACTCCGGTGGCTTTGGATGCGATTCACACCAGAATCGCGCCAAAAATCGAAATCTCGCGCCCGAGCCATCGTGGATGGCGGGAAAGCCGGACGATTCTTTTTGTTGACACTCGAATGGAGAACAAGGCATGATAAGGACCGTGAGTTCAGCCCAACCAATGCGGAACATGCGGGGATGTTGTTGTTGTCGTGTATCCCCGGCATTGGGCTGACGCCAGACGCGATTATCCAATTCGTGACCCTGTAGTTTAGACCCATCGTTCGGGGAAGCATCAGCCCGTCGATGGGTTTTTTATTTTCCGGAGGCTTTCGAGCGTGGACCAGGAAAGAACAGCCAGCATTAAAGAAACCAAGGCGCAGAGCGCAGAGCGATTAAAGCTCGCCAAGAATCCCTGGGAATGCCTGGCTGAGATCGAGGAATTTGCGAAGAAGGGATATGACGCGCTCCCAGCGGAATGGCTGAGCAGCTACTTCCGCTGGTGGGGCGTTTACACGCAGGGCGACGGCGCGGGAGTGCTGGGCGGAAAGGGCGGGGAAGGGAAATCGACCCCGTATTTCATGCTACGCATCCGCATCCCCGGCGGCCTGCTGCGCAGCGGGCAACTGCGAACGGTGGCGCAGCTTGCGGAGCGGTACGCGCGCGGGATGGGCGACCTGACGGTGCGGCAGAACATCCAGCTCCACTGGCTGACAATTGAATCGCTGCCGGAAATCTTCCGCAGCTTGCACGACTGCGGTCTTGGCAGCCTGGCGGCCTGCGGCGATGACACGCGGAACATCACCGGCTGCCCGCTCGCGGGGATCGACGCGGCGGGGCTGTGCGACGCCACGCCGCTGATTGCCGAAGTGGAGCGGACGCTGGTGGGTCCGCGCGAGTTTTACAATCTGCCGCGCAAATTCAAGATCTGCATCACCGGCTGCCCGGTCTGGTGCTCTTATCCGGAGATCAACGACATTGGGCTGACCGCGCTTGAGCGGCGGCGCAACGGCCGCCGGGAGGTAGGCTTTTCTCTGCGCGTGGGCGGAGGGCTTTCCTCTCAACCGCATTTCGCGGTACGTTTGCCGGCCTTTGTGCGATGGGAGCAGGTGGCGCCGGTGTCCAAAGCCATCGCGGAAATCTTCCGGGATTCGGATTGCCTGCGGGAGAACCGGGAGCGGGCGCGGATGAAATACCTTTTCATGCGCCATGGCTGGACGGCGGTTACGTTTCTTGAAGAGATTGAGCGGCGGCTGGGCTTCTGGCTGGATCAGCCCGAGGAAGAAGACGCGCCGCAGGACGCCTACCGGGATCACGTGGGCATCCATCCGCAGAAGCAGCCCGGCCGCTTTTACGCCGGTATCGCCGTGCTGCGCGGGCGCATGAGCGCCGCGCAAATGCTCGCAGCCGCGGACCTGGCGGACCGCTACGGCAGCGGTGAGCTTCGCATCACCGGCATGCAGAATCTGGTGGTGGTGAATGTGCCGAAGCATCACGTCGATCCACTGGCCGAAGGCCTGGAATCGGCTGGCCTGCGACTTTCGGCTTCGCCGTTCTGGCGCGGCGCGGTGGCATGCACGGGAACGGAATTCTGCAAGCTGGCGATCACCGAGACCAAGGGTTTTACGCGCTGGCTGGTGGAGGAACTAGAAAAGCGCATGCCGGGTTTCGACCAGCACTTGAAGATCGACATAACGGGATGCCCCAACGGTTGCGGCCAGCAGTGGATCGCTGATCTCGGTCTTGAAGGCAAACGGATCAAGCTGGACGGACAGATGGTGGAGGCGTACTATTTTTGCGTGGGCGGCGGAGTGGGGCGGCATCAGGCCTTTGCGCGGCCCATCGGCTACCGTTGCGCGGCGCGAGAAGTGCCGGAAGCCATCGAGCGGCTGCTTTACACCTACCTCGAAGAGCGCGAAGAGGGAGAAAACTTCCGCAGTTTTTGCGCGCGCATGGAAGACGACGCGCTGCGCGCCGCCCTGGCAGGCGAACCCGCGCCGGAACTGGCCGGCGGGCTTCCCACGGATGCGCTGCCGGTGGTGCTTGAAGGTTGTTAGAGTCGAGGTGAAAACCGCTTTTGAGTTGGTGCGGCGCTCGGAGCCTGCCCCGACGCTGTCGGGGAGCGCCGAAGCTATCGAAAAATAAAGACCGGCGGTCACAGACCGCCGCACCAGCGGCAGTTTTCACACAGACTCGCTAAGCGCACGCGCTTGCCTAGCGAACCATCCCTTGATGCGGCGGAGGGCGCGTGGCGACCGGGATTACGGCGATCTTTTCAGATGTAGGAGGAGTTCTCGGCACGAACGGCTGGGACCATGCTGGCCGCAAAAAGGCCGTGGAGCATTTCGGGATCGACTGGCAAGAGTTTGAAGAACGCCACGAACTGGTGGTGAACTCATTTGAGCTCGGCCACCTGGGCTTGAGCGAATATCTGCAGCGAACCGTCTTTTACCGGATGCGCCGCTTCACGCCGGATCAGTTCCGCGATTTTATGTTCGCGCAATCGAAACCATTTCCCGAATCCATTGAGCTTTTCAAACGTTTGGCCCGCTCCAAGCGCTACTTCCTCGCGACCCTCAATAACGAGTCGCTCGAACTGAATCTTCACCGCATCGAGAGCTTTGGTCTGCGCCAGCTTTTCTCCGTCTTCTTCAGCTCGTGCTTCCTCGGCCTCAAAAAGCCGGATGACGCGATTTACCGGATGGCGCTGAAGCTGACCCAGCGCGCTCCGCAGGAATGCCTGTTCATCGATGACCGTGAGTTAAACCTGGAACGCGCGGCGCAGTGCGGAATGCGGACCCTCCATTGCCAGGAACCTCGCCAACTGGAGCCGCGACTCCAGGAGGTCGGCATCCGCTTTGATTAAACGCTAGCGAGGCTCCGCCTCAGACTGCCGCGGCATGGCCCCTCACCCGCGGTCCACCCCCAATTGGGGGAGAGGGGCCGGGGGTGAGAGCGCAGCGGAAACTTGACTCATTGGCATCAAGTTTCACAACTCTAGGATTCTAGACCGTTCTTTTGCGCCCACATCCCGACCGCCGGTCAACGGGCGCGGGAGGCGACAAATTGAGTGGAAGCCCGTTCCATGCGCAGCAAACGGCCCTGCTTATCCACCCAGAGATCGATTTGCGCCAGGCTGGTGGATAATACCAGGCGCTGACAGATCTGCTTGTGTCCGTTGAGCTGAAGGCTTTCCACGCCCAAGCTGCTGACGGTGATGACGCCCGGCAACGCTTCTTGTGGCGTGAAGGCTTGAAAGGTCTGTTTCCCGCCCGGCGTCCGTAAGTATCTCCTCGCGGCCAATTCGTATTGGTCGATCACGTTGTCATCCAGGATGACGACGCCGTGGGGCAGCGCGAAGGTGCGAACATCCTGCCGGCCGTTCACCGTATGGTAGCGTACTCGCACGGGCGACCTGGCAAAATTGATGGAGATGCGCGAAGACTGCGGGCCTCTTTGGCTCCAGGTGTAGGCGATGGGCTCAAGCGCGGCGTTCAAAATCAGATAGGGGAAGGTTTTGAAGGCAAACGTCTTGCCGTTTTGCGTGACATGGATTTGGATTTCAGCCCGCGCTTCAACCTGGCCGCCACGCGAGCGGATTTCGAAATTCTCGGTTCCAATCTGCCTCCCCGCTACTTGCAGAATAAAAACACCGTGATCCTGAATGCCCGGCGGCACCTTTTGGAAACCGGAAAGACCGGAAGTAAAGCACGACCGCGCAATCAGCAACGCCACGCCGAACGCGAGCGCTTTTGCCAGACTGGAAGCGGTCAATTTCCGGGGTTGTTGCTGGTTACGGTGGAACGTCAAAGTTCTCTCGTTCTGAGCTGAGTGAAGAATCTAGCCGGGAATGTGATCGGGCAGTTTCAAGATTCTTCGCCGTTTGCTCGCTCTTCAGAATAGCGCTTCGAGCAGGCCCGATGCTTCAACCAGGCGCTAAAAGAGTTTGAGCCGGAGGATTTTCTCGACCGCTTCGCCGGGAGTGAGCCCTTCGGTCGCCACGTGGTGCTCGGCAAGGCGGTAGTAAGGAACACGCTCGTGGTAGAGTTGCGCGAAGCTTTCCGGATCTTTGAAGAGCGGCCGGTTTTGAACGCCAGCGCAGCGCCGGCGCAGCTCCTCCAAACCGCAGTCAAGCCAGATCGTTGTTCCTTCCGCGGCGCGAATGAAATCCATGTTCGGTTTTTGGACCCACGTTCCGCCGCCCAGCGAGATCACCGCAGGTTCGGACCGGGATGCTTCGACGAGCGCGGCGTGCTCGATCTGACGGAAAAATGGTTCCCCCGCGTTTTCAAAAATCTCCCGGATTGAAACAGCCTGTCCGGCTTCGATGGTGGCATCCAGGTCGATGAAAGGGCATCCGATCCGGCGCGCCAGCATCTCTCCGATGGTGGTTTTGCCGCTGCCCATGAATCCGAGGAGGTAAATAAGCTTCCGGTGATGATGAGCCATGTTTTCCTACTGCGTTCGGGGCGGGCCGTCCGCGGCGCTTTTCGCAACGTCTGCCGCAAACAGAAAGCGCGTCAAGCCTTGAAATCCGAGGTTTTTAATAACCTGCCAAGGCAAATCTTGTGTCAGAGTTCGATTATAGGGAAATGCAATCGGCGCACGCAACTTTGCGCGGCTCGCCGGGAAGGGAGCGCACGAATTTGCCTGTTGTGGCGAATGGCGGATTTGTTATTGATGGGGCTCAGGCTCGATGCTAATAGAGCCACTGAAGGACGTCAGCTCCAGGGTGGCTGCGCCCTCGTTGTGAGTCCCAAACAAGGCGTTGCCGTAATAGGAGACGGACGGGTGATGCGGCCTTCGCGTCAGTTGAAGCGCATTAATCAGCTTGCCTCGCACTGACCTTGCATTCAGATCGAAGGAGGCGGAAGGCGGACAAAGGATACTGATATCCCCGTTATAGGAAGACAACACATATTCGCCTGAGGCTACCATGTTGCCCTGGTAAAGAATCTTTCCCGAGGTCGTGGTGGCGCGGATGCGTTCGCTTGACGGAGACATAAAGCTCAGATTGCCAGTCACCGACGAGGCTTCGACCGGTCCAGAGGGCCGGATGATCTGAATCAGCCCGCCCACGGAGTGGGCCACGATATCACCGCTCGTATCGATGACGTCAATCTCCCCGCCCACGGATTCCACCCATGTGTCGCCTTGTATGCGCTCAATGCGAACCATTCCCTGCGGATTGCGAACCTCCAGGCTTGAACCCACCGGCACTTCCAGGGTGTAGTCCACTCGTGCATCCTGTCCCTGAAGCTGAGAGTTCAACAGGTGGGTCTCGAGTTCCAGTTTCTCGGCCTGCCCCCTGGACGGGACCTTCTCCTTATCCACCTCGATGCGCGGAGAGGCGAACACGTAAACGGCGTGAACCTGCGGTTTTTCCCAGCCCTGTATGATTATCGTTCCTCTCAGGTTGGTGACGCTAATGTGGGGAGTGCGGGAAGTGTAAAACGTATCCGATTGCTGAGGTGGTCCACCCGCCCAAGCCGCGGCTGGAGTGAGGAGCGCCAGTAGAACTACCAGCCACCTGTATTCGCCGTTCGTGCTTTTTCGCGCCATGGATAAAGTGGATTGCCGCATTTTTACCTTAAGTTGTATTCCAGTGCAGATTGAAGCAATTGCGCCTTCTGCATGTAAGCGCTGGAAAGATATTCCCCGGCCAACGTGTTTTGAGGTTGTTGCTGCATTGAAGCCTGACATTCGCGGATTTCATCGTCGAGCGATTGAAGGCTTTTCTCATAGGTTGCCTTCAGCGATGGCTCCATCGAGGCCTCATTAGCGTAATAGGCCTGTTCGAGCTGCTGGATGGTCTGTTGCGTCTGAGAGGCGCTCGGAGAGCTTACATCGTAATTCTCCGCGAGCACTGCAGGGCGCATGGCGGCTGCGGAATGCGTTCGGGAAAGGTTGCTGACGTACGGAAACCGGAGCAAAACCACGGCGGCCACCGCTGCAGCCGCTGTAGCCATGACAGGAACTGGAGACCGGAGCAGGCCGCGGCTCTTGAACGGTAACCAACGCTGCCAGAAACTCAAGCGGGGATGGATGATGCCTTCCGCTACCAACGCAGCCCGCACACTCGCCCAAACCACCGGCGAAGGCTCGTCTAACCCGGATTCCCAGCTCGCGCTCCGAACCAGCTCCAAATCGGTCAGCACGCACCGGCAAAATTCACAAACTTCGGCGTGCTCCAAAATCACGGGGCGATTTTCTCCCTCTAGATAAGCCGGAAGTTCCTCTTCAAAATTCAGGCAACCATCCCCCGGTTTCACGTTCTTCCCCTCTAACCTTTCTTCCCTCACGGGGTTCTCCTTTTAGTGCGGCCGGCCCCCTGGACCGGCCCGTGCCAGCTTTCCCTGATCACGCCGTAAAGCCTCACGCAGTTTAAGCCGGGCTTTATGGAGTTGCGATTTCGAATTCCCGACCGAGCAACTCATGATCTGCGCGATTTCGTTGTGCTCGTAACCCTCAACGTCGTGAAGAACGAATATGGACCGGTATCCCGGCGGGAGTTGCTCGATGGCATCATTCAGCGTAATGCGGTCAACCGAGCCAAGAAGCCTTCGGTCGTCTTCCCCGTACTCCCGCTTTACCGGTTCTTCCTGCGAGTTGTCCGTTTCATCGAGCGATATCTTTTGTATCCCCTTCTTCCGAAGGTGCATCAAGACCACGTTCACCACGAGGCGGTGAAGCCAAGTGGAAAAGGCCGACTCGCCGCGGAACGTGGAGATCTTGCGGAAAAGCTGCAGAAACGCTTCCTGAGCCAGATCTTCCGCTTCCGCTGCGTCTCCCGTCATTCGGAGGCACAGAGAGTATACACGGCGCTTATGCAACTCGAACAGCGCAGCGAATGCTTGCTCGTCGCCTTGCTGTGCGCGCGCAATGAGATCCTTGTCCGCTGCCGCCTTCGTGGGTGCGTTTTCTTCCTGAGCCAAATGACTTCATCGCGCGCCGCACTCCACTGTTACCCCTCGTGTGATGCGGCGCCTGAGTTGAAAGTTGCATCAATAGGCCCCCGGCCAGCCTTAGGGTCTGGGGGCCAAGACGCGCCGTTCTGCCGCACGTTTTCCGGGCCCGCATGGCCTATATCGCCGAGGCGCTATGGAACGCGAATAACCGCTTTACCGATCCCGATATTGCCTGAAGTGTCGGTGGCTCGCAGTGAAACCACTCGCTCTCCCGTTTTCAGGCCGCTGAGCTTGACCGTGAAAGTTTCCTTTCGCGAATCCACGATCCCATCGTCGGAAATAATATTCCGCCAGTGGTCTTCACCCACCGAGACTTCCGCCTTTTTGAGCGGAGCCGTCTGGCTTGAGGCCTCGAAGCGTACCACCGCCGATGAGCCGTGGATATCCTCGCTGAGTACGCGAACCACAGGAGGGGTATTATCCACCCAAAATGGAGCGCTGACCAGTTCCGTTTTCAGGGCTTCCTCCGGAGGGTTGGACGGCGCGTCGGAGGCCACTAGCCGAGCCTGATATTCCCCGTCCCCCAGCGAGCTTGGCTCTAGGGTGAAACTTGTGTCTTTAAGTTCGCCCTTCACCAGATGCCACTGCTGCTCATCGGCAGACTTGAGGTACAAGGCGTAGCTGAGACGGTCGTTGTTGGGGTCCTGAGCCTGCCAGGAAAAAACGATGGGAGGTTTGCCAGGCCCCGGAGTTGCCTGAGCGGACGGGTCGTAAGGAGAAATTCCGATCGACGAAACTGTTACTCCGCTGATTGGCGTGACGGATACGCCGGGGCCTGTGGAGACGATGGGCGTTCCGGTCAGCGTAGTTTTTTGGTCGCCTTGGGTGATCGTAAATGACCGGATTTCGGGCGGGAGGTTTTGATTTAGATAGGAAATCGTTACCTCTCGCAGCTCCGGGCTCTTTCCGTCCGATCCGTGAAATAAGGCTTTCCATTGCACGTAGCGCGCCGGAGTAACAGAAATTGGGCTTCCCTCGGAATCGCGATAGGGACCAGCCCAGTCGCTCCAAGTGTTGTCGGGAAGCGCTGAATTGCCCGATCGGGCGTAGAACTCCAGGCTGGCTTCCTGGGGAACCTCGGCGCGCCAGAAAATATGACCCCAGCGGGAAACGAATTTAGTGTCCTTGACGGGGGATTCATAGGTTCCCTGCGTACCCATCGTCGTGCCGATCTGAATCAGCTTGGCGATGTTGCTGGTCGCCACGAAGAGGTTTTGCCCTTCGGCGAGGATCCGCGTGGGGAGCGACTCCCGTGTTTCGCTCAAAAGGGTCAGGCGGGGGCCGTCGGGCGAGGTGTGTAAGTCGTAGATGTGGCCGTCTGCGTCCGTAGAGAAGACTACGTCTTGACCGCGGGTGCTGAGACCAAAAATGCCTTCTTTGCTGGAAGTCCACAGAGTCTGCGCCGTATAGTTGGGCGAAATCTCGATGAGTTCGCCCCGGCCAAACGCGAAGGGCTGAAAAGGCGATCCCATCCCCGCCGAAACGTTTGGATTCACCGAAGGAGCAGGCTGCTGGGCGGAAATTTTTTGCTGTTTCTGAGCTTGGCTCGGATTGCGAGCAACGTCGCCGGCAGAGGCAACCACGGTGACGGACGCCGCAGGCGTAGCCACGAGCGTGGGAGACCCAGGCGCGGAAAAGTAGCCCGGCATGACGTTGGGCGCTGCGTTGCCCAGCGCTGCTGCGTATATGCGGCCTTGAGCATCGGTAGAGAGCGCGTGGATTTCCGGAAGATTCGCCTGGTATAAGACGAAGGCTTTGCCTTGCGGCGTGATGCGGTAAATCAGCCCGCTCGGCTCGCTGCCTGCCAGCAGATTCCCGGCCTGGTCAAATGCCAGGCACATGATGTGGGTTTGATTGCTGGCGAAGAACACCTTGCCTTCGCCGTTGCGGTCGATGCGGAATATCTGGCCCCGGTCGCCGGTACCGGCATAAAGGCGGCCTTGCGCGTCAAAACCAAGGGCCCAAATATATTTCACTTTGGGGTCGTAAAAGACCGAAGACTTGCCCTGCGGCGTGACGCGGTATATCTTTCCTTCCGGAGAACTCCCAACGTAGAGATCGCCGTCCGGACCCACGGTCAAGGCCAGAATTTCCGGCTCTGGAGCCTGGAAGAGTAATCGCCCGTGCATCTGGCTATCCAGCGCAAACACTTTACCCTGGTGGCCGGTACCCACGTAAAGGTTGCCGCTGCGGTCTGCCGCCACCGACAGTGCGACGGCTTCATCCGGATTGAAGACAGCCCGGGTTTCAGGAGCCAGCGTGAGCTGACCGTTCATGCTGACAGAGACGCCGCGCAGGTTACCTTTGAGAAAATTCTCAAAACTGCCGATCCTCCAGAAGGCCGTTTGCGTGCCCGCCAACCATGCCGGGAGCAGCAATGCTCCCAAAAGCGCGATACCCAAGAGCTTTCGATGCCTCATACAGGAAACCTTTCGTTGCGACGCCCCGCTCCGGCCGGCGAAGTTGGCACGCAGATTAGTGCGAAGCGCTGATAACCTTCAAGTACAGCGTTTGCTCCCCGTGGATGGAATAGGGGACCGCTTTAGTTTCGAAATCTCCCACTACGGAACTGGCCCGGTACGTGATTTTGCTCGATACGGCGGGGTCAGCCATAAACGTTTGAAGCAACGAAGGCGGTGGCGAAGGGTATTCCGTGCCCTCCATGACGAAGGAGCGCTGCGGCGCCATCAGGAGCGCGTACAAGCGGTTGTTGCGGCGGGTACGGTTGAGCTCGTGGACCAATTGGTGCAGGCTGCGCGGAGGTGCGCCCGGCTGGATGAATCGCAGTTGCAGAGCGTTGAGCGCCGCTCCGCTGCCCACCACGAGCGAAAGCGTTTTGTCCGTGACGCTCGCCGGAATGTCCACGGGAATTTTCTGGATGATGGTCTTGCCCGAAGGGGTCCGTTCCATCGCCGTCACGTCAATATGGTCGCCGGGGCGAACTTCCGATCGTGTGCTCCAAACTTGCTCGAGCGTGGCCACGCGGCTTTCGTTCCGGGCGGCAATGTGGAGTTCCACATCGCGGATGCGCAACTGAGGAAATTGGCCGTTCAACAGATAGCTGAGCGGCACGGCTACAGACGATCCGGCGCTGCCGGCGGTGCCGAGCGGCGACGAAACGACGTCTTCAATCCGGATCGCTTCGCCGTCCGAGAGCTGGATTTTTCCATTAAGGTCGAGCGTTGAAGGGCCAACCATCCGCTCGGAGGAACTCACCGCCGAGACGATGGCGAGATTCACGAGAAGCGGCGAAAGCAGCGGCTGCTGCGCCACCTGGAAGCTGTAGTCCGTCGTGCGGCCAAGCGATGAGGCAAGTTGAACGTGCACCGGAATCGTGGGAGCATGGTCCCCTAAAACTCCATAAATTGCACCGAAGCGGTCCTGCCGGATGCTCCCGACTACCGGTCCCGGTGCATCCACTTTGAAGGACGTGGCGAGGCTCGGAACCGTCGCCAACACGTGGGACTCGGCAAAGGGAACATCCGCCGGACCCATGCCGAAAACCTGGTGCCCGCAAGCATAGAGGTGGTTACCCTGCCGGTAAGTCACCGTGCAATCCACGTTGAGATTCAGGTCGCCCTGCACCAAAACCATGCTGATCATCGATCCGGGCGTAATGTTACGGCCATCTGCGGAAGCCAAGTTGGGGGTTGGAGAACCGCCGGAAATCACAGCCGACTCGACCGGTTCAAAACCAAGCTCATTCAGGAGCGGCGAATATTCGCTCATCACGCTTTGCCCGAAGCCGCTGAAGTGCAGGGGAAGGCGAAACCGCCCTAGGGAATCGTTGTTAGCCCAGCGGCTCAGCATGTTGGCCCAGAGCGCCGGGCCGGACTCTGCGTCTGGAATCCATCGGCTGCTCACGCCGGAGGACGAAGGGGAAGCCACGTCATACCACGGCAGGTTGAATCCCGAGAGCGAGGCGGTTTGGGAGGCTGCCTGCGGGACCACCTGCAACATGTCCCGGATGGGAGTGATCAGCGTGTAAGGCTCCTTGGAAAAAGGAAACGCAATCGCCACCGCGCCCAGCAGCTTCCCATCCACATACACTGGACTTCCGCTCATTCCCGCCACCACGCCCGTCGTGTCAATGCCCGGTCCGGAAAGCCGCGCCAAAATCGCGTCATGCCGGGGCGCGAGAACGTTTTTGAGCACGCCGATCAGCTCGACCTGAAATTCCTGTATTTTGTCGCCTTGTAAGATGGTGCGGCCTACGCCCTTTAGGCCGGGACGGACTTCGCTGAGAGGGAAGAATTGCGTGTTGCTTTGGGCCTGGACAGCAACCGGCAAGAGGCCCAGAGAAAGCGCCAAAAATAGCTTAGTAAAGCGTTGAAACTGCACCGCGAATAGCTCCGAGAAACCCATTCTCAGTCTAGGGATAAACCACAGGCGCGTCAAGCAAAGGTCCGGTAGTGGTTTAGTTTGAAAATTTCCCGCCTTGGAATCTGATTTCTGGACGTGGCATAATGACGGCATGATCACGGATTACATCTGGACAATCGACGAAATGCTGAGTAAAGTCGGGCAGCAGTGAACACGACATTGTGCTTGGAGGATGTGTGAAAGGTATGAGTGATACAGCAGTAGCGACCGTGTACGACTTGCGATCAGTTCAGGGGCGATACAAGACCATTCTGGCTGATCCGCCCTGGCGCTTTCAAAATCGCACTGGGAAGGTTGCGCCTGAGCACGCCCGACTGCGGCGGTACGAAACCATGAGCATAGAAGAGATCTGCGCAATACCCGTTGCGGCGTGCGCCGACGATCCAGCTCATCTTTACCTATGGGTGCCGAATGCTCTCCTGCCGTGGGGACTCCGTGTGATGGAGGCATGGGGGTTTCGCTATAAGGCCAACGTCATCTGGTACAAAGTCCGCAAGGACGGTGGGCCGGATGGCCGGGGCGTTGGCTTCTATTTCCGCAATGTCACCGAGATTCTTCTGTTCGGGACGCGCGGCAAGATGCGAACGCTGGCTCCAGGCCGACGTCAGGTTAATATCATAGCCACACATAAGCGTGAGCACTCTCGTAAACCATCGGCTGTTTACGGGCTTATCGAGCGGTGTAGCCCAGGCCCACGTCTTGAACTATTTGCTCGCGAACGGATCAATGGCTGGACGCAATGGGGGCTTGAGGTGGATACCTATGCCGAAGAACGTAAGGCCCATCCAATGTACGACAGCGACGAGCGGAGTGCCTATAACTTTTCGTCATAGCCAGTCGCTCGGAATCGGAAACCATGCGTCCACTAAGTTTCACTCGGAATCTCGGTGGTTTTAAGAAAGCATACAAAGCGATACGAGCAGGCTATGCACCAGGAGTTACAGTCAAGCAGTTTCAAGATCGCTGTGGTCTGAGCCATGATGTCTCGTTCGTGGTCACGGAATTTTTTCTGGGCACGCAGATTCATGGCGGCGAAGAATACATTCTCGCCGACACGCTAATTTCCCAAACGCTAAGCCAGCCCTACAACCGGCTGATAGCTCGCCTGTACTTCTTCGCGCTCAACCTAAACATGCCCGGTGAACGCCTCAAGGCAGACCATCGCAATCCAGCCATTATGCAGAATACTCTCGTGCGGGACCATCTGTTTATCAACGATGGGTTTAGCGCAGAACGTTTCGATAAGGATGGCTCAATAGAACCCGCTGTCAAGGGGTTCGGTGGCTTCAATTCTCATGACGCTCTTCGGAAGTGGGTTAACAATTACAGTTACATGGCGCAGCAGTGCGAGTTCGTTTGGACCCCTGACGGTCGCGTAGAAACGTTCGCGGATACTTGGGGTGCTCTTGCACTGCGACTGTTCTTTGACAGGCATGTAGCGACGAATCCCACACCGGATGTAAACGCGCTGGTGTCTGCCGCGCTGGACATGGAACTCTACAAGCTCATTGGTGTTCCGAAATCATGGTTGGATGGCAGGGTCGATGGCGCTGCCGAGATGTTCGTGTCCGATCAGGACTCCGTGTTCCTAGGGTTTGAAGAAAGTGAAGCTGAGCGACGAGCAGCGAAGCGTGGCGTAGCGCCGCCCCCGCCGCAAGGGGAAACCCAACGGCGAGAAACGCTCATCCAGCAAATCATTCGGCGCGGAGAAAATCGGCGATTCCTGCAAACAGTCTATAACGGCGAATGCCAACTGTCTGGCGTGAGGCTCATTATGCCGGACGGGTCCTTTTCAATTGACTGTGCCCATATCCGGCCACTTGGGGCACCCCATTCCGGTATGGATGACGTGAGCAACATGCTGTCTCTTTCGCCGACCATGCACCGATTGTTCGACCGTGGCTGCGTTCGCATTAATCCAGATACACTCGCTATCGAACTGCTTCACGGCAATGACGTGCTCCATCGCCCGCGGCTCTTGGTCCATGGGAATCACGTCATCCATCCAGCGAATCTTGCCTACCACGTCGCAAAAATTCTCAGGTGATGGCTTGGCAGCGCTGCCGTTCAGTTAGGGCAATTAACGTGCCACTCTTCCCAGGTTAAAGTCCAAACTGAGACACTACCAAAGGTCTGGTAGTGGTTCAGTTTGGGAGTTGTAGCGCCGGTCTATGGCCTGCGGCCACGCCTGTGCATACTAAGTGCTGCTGTTCCGTTTCAAGCTTGCCCGGAGTAACCACTCCAATGTGAATATTCCCGAAGGCGCCTGCGGCAAGGCCATCCGCGGGCCGAAGTTGGCCGATGCGGCTTGATTTTTGTGACGTCTTCCGCAACTGCTGAATTTGGCGGTTCCGGTAAGAAGGGCGCGATAAATGACGGCGTCTCGCAGAATCGATTCCACGTAGGCGCGCGTATCTATAAACGGGATGCTTTCAGGAAACATTGCCGGGTCCTGCAAGTTGCCGTTCGTGAGCCACTGCTTCACGCGCGTGTCACCGGCGTTATAAGCGGCCAGAGCCTCAGCCTGGTTGCCTCCAAACATGAGGAAGAGATCGTGCAAGTAACGGCAGCTCACGCGGATGTTGTAACCGGGGCTGTAAAGCCAACGCACCATCATGCGCCTCCGCCAACGTCCGCGCACGCCGCGCTCGATGGTTTGCGGCATCATCTGCATCAGGCCGCGCGCCTCCGCCACCGAAGTGGCTCGCGGGGTGAACGCCGATTCCTGCCGGATGAGACCCATGACCAAGTACGGATCCAGGTGATAGGCGCGGGCGTATCTGCGCACAATAGGCCAATAGCTCCGGGGATAAAGGAAATCCCAGGCTCGCTTAGGCAAGGCGTCAAAGGAATAGTCCTCGTAATCCGGAACTGCCCTTTTTGCCGAAAACAGGGCTGCGGAAGCGTTTCCTTCCGCCAAGTGGAACTTGGCCAGCGCGAGGAAGAACTGCGGATCATCCAGTTGGCTCCCGGCAATGGCATGCACATACTGGTTCACCAGCGGCTTCAGGTCGAGCGCAGCGAGCGTAGCGGGTGGCGTGAGGAGCGGCTCGGCGGGCGTGGGTTCGCATGGCTTTAGCGCAGGAGGCGGAAGGGAAGGCAGAGTGACGGGAAGAGCGGATGGGGCGGAGTCCGAAGACGATGCGGCAGCGTTATCCCCCGCGCTGTCACCGCGGGCAACTTTCGCCAGGAAGCGCTGCGACTTTATACCGTAATAACTGTTTGTAAAACGGCGGACGAGAACTCCGGCTATTGCTGCCGCGCTTGCTGGCGAACCTTCGCGCTCCTTGATCCACGCCAGCCAGTAGAGCGCAGCCGGCACGCGCGGGCCCGAAGGGTAATTCTTCAGATAAGTCATCAGCGCGGTTTGCGCCTGGGCCATCTTGCCTGCCAGCACCGCGTACCAGGCCACGCGCCACGAGGCTTCTTGAGCGTAAGAGTTGCCGGGAAAATTTTGCGCGAGCGGTTGGTAATATTGCGCGGCGGTCTGCCAGAAACCATGCCGGGCGAAATAGCCTCCGGCGAAAGCCAGAGCCTGCGCGTAAAAAGGCGAATGCGGAGCGCTTTTGTAAAGCTCGTCAAGCGCCTGCAACATTGCAGGTTCGTCCTCCGCGCGGTTATCGGCATAAACCAGGAGTGCAAGTCTTTGCGCCTCCTCTTCCGGGTTTCCACGCAACGGGGTCTTGAGCGCCTCAACCGCTTCTGAATAGCGGTCCAGCCGCAGCAGGCAACGCGCCCGCCCCAATTGCCACTCGACGCGGAAGGGACTGCTGGGCTCGTTCAGCAGCAGGTTGTCGTATTCGGCAAGCGCGTCCCGGACGTCCGAGTGGTTGAAAAATGCTGCTGCCCGCCCGGTTTTGGTTTCGTCAGACACTTCTGGAAATTGAGATCCCAGGCGCACGCGAAGATTCATGAGCGCCGCTTCGGCTTCGCGCGCCTCGGGGGCGGTTGGGTATTCATAGAATATCTGCTCGTTTAATTGGGCGGCTTTGCGCGGATTTTGAGCTTCGGCGTAAGCTTTGGCCAACAGCAGCAGAGCGGACGGACGGCGGAGCGCCTGCGGCTCTGCAGTGAGTGTTTGAAGAGCGCGTTGCGGGTGGCCTTCCTGGATCAGAAGCTCGCCCAGCAAATCCGCCGCCTGCTGCTGCAAAGTGCTGGAAGGATAACGAGAGGAGAAGTCTTCGAGCACAGCGATGGCATTCGAGTCCCGGTTCAAGAGCCGGTCCGTGACGGCTTCGTAATATTCGGCGAAATCGGCGAGCGAACATCCGGTCTGCGTAGAGCGCAGCAGAGTTTCGGCGGCCGGCTCGTAAAGCCTGGCTTCATATTCGCGGTAACCCAGCGTGAAGTAGGCGAGGCCGCGCGCTTCGCTGCCGGAGGCGGAGCGGGCGTAGCGGCGGAGAGCGTTCCAGCCGCGGCGGTTTGCAGCGTGCAAGGCCAGGCGATGCAGCGTAGGGCTCACCGCGCCCAGCGCGGTGAGCGCGGCGGCCGGCGCAGCCGTGATGGCCGCCAGCAGAACGATCAGCGTGCTAATTCTAATGAGCCGGTTCACTCGTGCGGAGCGGGATAATCCGATCCCAGCAGCGAAAAGTCGTTGTAGGCGAGGGTGCGGACCAGTTCCTCGTGAAAATAGTCCTTGGGCGCTGTCATGGCGCGGCTGAAGCGGCTCTCATAAGCGCGGCGGCTGCGGTCGATGTGAGGTTTGAGCCTGGAGTAAAGGTCTTTGTTCACCCGCCCTTGCGCCACCAGTTCCTTATTGTAAAGCTCGATTTCAGAAACCAGCAGCCGGGCGTAGCGCATGGCATCGCGGTGGATCTTCTCGCTGGATTCTTCGGTCTGTGAAGGCGCGCCGTTCCTGTCAACCCCTGCCTCGCTGCTGTTCGGCGGTTGCTTTTCGTGTATAGGACCGGTAGCGACTTGGGCCGGAATTTGTGCTTCGCCGATTTGCCGCTCCCAACTGGCAAGCAAGTCGCCAAGGCGCGCCCGCAAGGCCTCAACATCGCGCCCGAGAGTTTGAAGCCGTTGGTCCAGCGCTCGCGCTTCTTGCCGCATCTCTTCGCGGAGCTGGTCAACGGGCTTTGGAATTGATCCAGTGGGCTGCTCTTTCACGGGTGGGACAACCTCACCTGCCTCTCTGGTTACTATGATATCGGCAAGGTGCGCGGTGTCAAGAAAAGAGCAAGCCCGCGGCAAACCTCTTGCAACCGGCCGCAGCAGCGCGAAATAAATGCAAGTTGCACCGTCATTGGTGCAAAACCAGCGAGGGGGGTCCAACAACAGATTTATTTTCTGTAGAATGCTCCGGTTTGCACGTGAAATCACTGCATCTATTTTAGATTAAGTGGTTTGCACGGATTTTGCGGTTCGAAAGGCCGGTTCGATTCGGTTCATCCTTTTTTTCACCTCCGCCTCTCAAGGCAAGAGTCCAATGTCATAGCGCTGCTAACCGGCAGCCGCAGGAGGATGACCGTCCATAACACCAGCATGGAGCAGGCAGCGATTTCCACTCTACGTCGCACTCGTGCACGATAGCCAACGACATCCTCGCTGCGATACATCGCCACCTGTCCCACACCCAGCACAACTGCTAGGCGACTTGCTCAGAAGGAATCTACGCAGTACTTCTCAACTGTCGGCGAAATAGCAAGCCAAGACCAAGCAAGCCAATTCCGAACAGGCTCAAAGAAGCCGGTTCAGGCGTAATAGCAGTTACGTCGCTAACTAACAGGACGCTTCCACTTGCCGCTGTGATGCTGAGCACTGGATCGGACGCGCTCCAGGTGATGTTTGCCGATCCCATGTTCCCGCCTGCGTCGTTGACACTGACACACGCGGTCCCCGGCGACCCGACCGCGGTCGTCGTGCAGATGCTGCCAATCTCTCCGCTCTGGACGCTCGAAAGACCAATGCTCCCGCTAAAGAGACCGTGCGACACGAGATTAGACATATCCAGGTAAATGTACTGGCCCGGATTGGCCTCGTTATCGGACGTTGCGTTCAAGCCCAAGCCGTCTTCATCGATTGGCGCATCCTTTAGAAATAGGTTATCAGGATTGGTGAGTCCCGTGCTTGAATATCCCGACGCGACGATGCTCAATCCGCCGGAAGTGTAAGTTGCCGAATTCTGTCCGAAATCGCCGGGGCAAGCGCCGACCACCGGACTACTCGGACACGCTGCAAAGTTAAACGTAACGCTAGTCGCCTGAGCCATAGCCGTTCCAATGGCCACAGCCGCCAGGATAGCCAAAAACCTTAACGTGTTACTCATACAATGGTTCTCCTTAGTGTTTGGATTTTGCACTCGTAAGATTTAGGGGCAATTGGAAGGCCAAACTAAGCGGACGACGCCTGTAAAATCTCAAGTTCAAGCTGCATAAGCGCTTCCCTATAATTACCGCAGATTTGGTTGGCTGGCCTAGCAATATTCGGAGCCTCATAGGGTTGCCCAGTGTGCGTCTCTTCGTCCCATATCTGCGCAAATAACGCAAGGCCGTGTACTCGTCCAGTAGATTAGTGACACTCAGGTTCCTTTCGAGGAGATGAGGATTGAGCCAAGAACTGCTGGGGAGTGAGATAGCCCAAGG
>NFUN01000063.1 GCA_002197525.1 Acidobacteria subdivision 13 bacterium RH2 MAG17b
ATGCGCCTTCTTTTCAATCGCTTAGATCGTTTATGCATGCTTCATATTATATCGTCTTCTGTTCGCCGGATCAAGCTTGAGATTCATCACCAATTATATCAAGTAGTTATTACTGCCGTAAAGAGTTTGCGCCCCCGCGGTAGTGGGTCAGTCTGGTGGCGAACCCGCATCGTGGTATTCTGCCTTGCATGTGGCAACCGTCATCGAAGGCGCTTGAATCGCTCCAGCAGGAGGTTATCCGCTGCACTCGCTGCCCGCGGCTAGTCGCCTACTGCCGCGAGGTTGCAAGAAACAAACGAAGGATGTACCGGAATGAGGATTATTGGGGACGGCCATTACCCGGCTTCGGCGATCCCAATGCCCGCCTGCTCATTCTAGGTCTCGCGCCTGCCGCTCACGGCGGCAACCGCACAGGCCGCATGTTCACCGGAGACCGTTCCGGCGATTTCCTCTACCGGGCGCTTTACGAGGCAGGCTTCGCCAACCAGCCGCATTCAATTCGTCCCGGCGATGGATTGCAATTGCGAGACTGCTACATCACAGCCTCGCTCCGCTGCGCGCCCCCACAAAACAAGCCGGCGAGAGACGAGTTGCTCAACTGCCGGACTTATTTGGTGCGCGAACTCGAGTTGCTCACCCGCGTGCGGGCCGTGCTAGCGCTCGGCCGCATCGCGTTTGAAGCTTATCTGGGCGCAGTTGAAGGAAAGCTCGGCGGGAAACCTCGCTCTGCTTTCCGGTTTGGCCACGGCGCGAGCTTTGATCTGCCCGGCGGCCTGCCGAAGCTCTTTGCTTCGTATCATCCGAGCCAGCAGAACACGCAGACGGGGCGGCTGACCATGGAAATGTTCCGGAGCGTTTTTGAAGACATTCGCCGCTATCTTGGTTCGTAAGGCTTATCCCGACTTCACCGCCCTTCGCAAGCGGATTTTCGGCCATAAAAAGGCTCCGCAAGCGGGTGCCGAACTCGTCTGGGAGGAGCGTGGCCGCTATTGATTGCCTACGCGGACACGGGATTCCTGATCTCAGCCTTTACGGGGAGGATGATAACTCGGCTGCGGCCACGGCTCTGGTGAAGGTTAGGCCAGCTTTTATCCTGACTCCCCTGGGCGAGGCGAAATTCACCAACGCGGTCGAGCTTCGCGCGTTTCGCAAGCAGTGGACGCGCCGCGAGCAGTTTTTGCATCACCAGGGCGCCGGGGTATTCCAAATGGAACCGCTTAGCGCAGCGATCTGGAATACGGCGTTAATTCTCTCACTCCGCCATACGGCGAAACTCGGGGTTAGAACATTCGACCTGCTTCATGTTGCGGCAGTCTTAGTCCTCAAGCCGGACGTTTTCTATACTTTTGACGACCGGCAGCGCAAACTAGCCAAGGCGGAGCGCCTTCGCATTCTCCCTGCCTGAACCCCGCCGGGAATGATCTGCAGGCCACGAAAGCTTTGGAGTGGCAGCGCGGGCAAAATCTTCGCTACAAAAGCTTCCCTCGTTCCTGTGTGGCCTGCTGGCCAGAGCGTTGTAGCGCAGCGTTCGTCGTTGAACGCTGCGGCTGTTTACTGTCCGAACGACTGGCCTGGACACGCCGCAGGGTCACAAGCCGGACCCTGCGCTACAGCCCCGTTCATGGGCGCGCCGGACCGAGAGCATCTTGACGAACTTAGCCTAGTGTGCTAGACTAAGCCCATTGTGATGAGCCAGTTTCACCAGAACGCGAATTGCAGCAAAATGCGCAGTTCACTCACTGTGCGGCGCGGGGTGCACCCGAAGCTATGGAAAATAAGCTTGTTGGGCGCGCAGCAGGTTCCATTCGAGAGAAAGAATGACGCAAGACCCCAAAAGAATGTTTAAGGGGCGAACCCACAAGTCATTGAAACTAAAGAAACATTAGAGGAACAAAGCCAATAAGCAAAGCCATTGTTCAGCACTTAACTTATTGAAAACACAACAGTAACATGCGTTTTACCCAGCAAATCCACTTATCTAGCTTTAAATCAATAAGATAAGCAATCCGCTGGCTTTGCTATGCGTTTCAGTCCCCCCAATAGCTCAATCGATCTCAATTCCCGTTCCCCACTCCATCTCGCACTGCGTCATCGGCTAGAACGCTTTCGTCTCGGCAAACCGCCACGCGGGTTGCATAATCGCGCGAGCCAAGCGGTAGCGCCGGGCTTTACGCCCGGCATTGCCACCCTAAAGAGTCTGTGTGACAACTGCCGTTTTTGAGTTGGTGCGGCGCTCTATGAGCGCCGAATCTATTGAAAAATAAAGGCCGGCGGTCACAGACCGCCGCTACAGCCGCAGTTGTCACACAGACGCTAACGGGCAGGGGTGCAAGCCGGAGTGTTACGCGTTGCTTTCGATGTCGCGGGCGAAGAGGTTGTACCCAGGATTGGGAGGGAAAATTTCCACGAGGCTTATCATCCGGCGGCGAAGCTGCTCGACCGGCAAATGCTCCGGGCCGACGCGAATCTGCACGTCGTGCCAAAGCCCGTGCATGTACTCGGCGAGCGTACTCACTAGGGAAACATCGCGGTACTTTTCGAATTGCACGGCCTTTGAGGCGGCTGAGCCGCTGAATTTCAGGTAAGACTCCTTGGCGGCGAGCGCTTCCTTGTCGATCTCGCCGGAAACGCCCTGGCGCAACTCCTCTTCGAGAAGCCGGGCGTAACTGGTGAGCTCTTGAGGAGCGAGCTTGGGCAGGGAAAGCTGAGCGACGCTCGCCAGGAACTCGAAGCCGGTGTCATGAGCGTCGATTTCGCGGCAGGCGAGGATCAGGTGAGTGCGGCCTTCGGCTTCCAGCCAGACAGCGGAATGGGTTTCGTCGGCCGGTTTCGCAAAGCAGACCGCGTCGCCGGTTTCAAAGCACCCCACGAACGGCACTGCGAGGACGCGCAACTTGCCCAGCCGGGCCGCCAATATCTCCGGCACCGCATGTGCGGGCTCGCGCACCATGGTGCGCTCTTCGGCGGGCGTTAGCAGCAAAGCTGCATGTAACTCCCAACCGTGCGGCAGGCTTGAAAGCGGCGTTGCGCGCTCGCGAACGTAATCGTGAGCGGGAATGACGTCACGCGTGGTTATTTGTGAGGAGTTCATAGCGCACCGTTACTCGTACGGCGATGATAATTCGGGAAGGGTCTTCCGCCAGCCATTTTCATTGTGGGGGATTCAGTGATTCCTGTCCACCCCCGCAGAGTGTTGCCCTCTATAGTTGTTCTTCGACAGATGGAACCAGAGGCTTGAGGCGGACTCGCGCGGCGTCTAAAGCTGAGGCGGTTCTTCCAGGCTTCCCCAAAGGCCATCCTCGCACACCCGCCGCGCGCGGACGTTCACGATGCGGTTCGGAGCGATCTCGCAGCCAGGGACCGAAACGCGCAGGTAGTTGCTGCTGAGTGCGGCCGTCTCACCGCGTTGCGGCTTGCCGAGCGTGACGGCGGAAAGCACGCGACCGAGCTGGGCAGCGAGAAAGGCCTCCCTTTTCCTGGCGATAAGGCGGCGCATTTCAGCGCCGCGCTCGTGCGCCACGCGGCCCTCGACGTGATCGCTGCGCTCTGCCGCGGGCGTTGACGGGCGGGAGGAATACGGAAAGATGTGCAGGTAGGTGAATGGCAAAGAGTCAATGAAGCGAAGGCTCGCGGCGTGGTCCTGGCTGGTTTCTCCTGGGAAGCCCACCATGACGTCAGCGCCGATGCCGCATTGGGGCATCATCTCGCGAATCGCCGTAATGCGCCCGGCGTACTGGGAGGTCCAGTAGCGGCGGTTCATCTGGCGCAGGATGCGGTCCGAGCCGCTTTGCAGCGGCACATGAAAATGGTCGGCCATGCGCCGCTCCGAGGCTACGAGGAGGATTAGCTCCGGGCTCACGTCCATCGGCTCAATGGAGCTGATGCGGAGCCGGGCGATTGCCGTCTCATCCAGAATCCGTTTAAGCAGCCCAAGAAAGGTGGTTCCCGGCGTAAGATCGCGTCCGTAACTGCCGAGATTGATCCCGGAGAGCACGACTTCCTTGTAGCCCCTGTGATCTATCTCACGGATTTGTGCGATCACCTGGGCTGGAGTTAGACTGCGGCTGCGCCCACGGACCTCCGGGATGACGCAGAAGGAACAGCGCGCGTTGCAGCCGTCCTGAATCTTGAGAATGGGCCGGGTGCGGTCGTCCGGCAGGGCGGGCGAAAAATGAAATTCTGGTCCAATTTCGCCCACCCACACGCTCGCTGGCTGCACGGGCAGTTCCGGGCTGCGTGGCGGCGCGCCCTGGCTCGTCGCGACATCAGCCGCGCCAGTGGTTGCATGAGACAAGCCCGCGGATTGCTGGATAATTTCCGCCGCGCGATGCTTGTGCGAATTACCTACGACCCACGCCACGCCTGGCAGACGCGCGATCTCATCTGGCGCGCGCTGGGCGTAACATCCGGTCACCAGGATGCGGCAGCCGGGATTTTGGCGGCGTATGCGGCGGATCGTCTGGCGCACTTCGGCGTCGGCTGTCGCGGTGACGGTGCAGGTGTTCAAGATGACGATGTCGCTCGCGGGCGCATCGCAAGCCTCCACCAGACCAGCCTCCACGAGTTGCCCTTTAAGAGCAACTCCGTCCGCCTGGCTGGCCCGGCAGCCAAAGTTAAGGATGTGAAATGTTGGCATGACCAACGGGTATTGTATCCCGGCTTGGGACGCCGCTGCCAGCGGCTGCGCCCGGCTGCCAGGCGGTAATGCAGTTTGGTGTTGGTGCGGTGAGTTTATCCCGCCAAATGGCGGCGTAAATTCGCCTCTACATTCGAACTGGCCCACTACTCACGGCTGGCCTCCTGTTGACTTGAATCGTGTTATACTAACGTGAACTTAGTAGAATAGGTATACAGAAAGGTAATTTGAAGAATCGCTATAATTATCAGTTAAACTACGCGGCCGGGGGAGCGTCGTGAGCCTCCATGCGCGGCGGCGCACCCGGCGATTGAAAGTGGTTGCTAAAGGCGCAGCCCGCCGCAAATCAGGGCTTCGGCGCGTCCGAAGAAACAGTTCGATTTCCTCTGACCCAAAGTCTTAACGCGAGGCGGAAAACAATGCATTCCGGTGGCCCATCCGAGAAGCGAGATAGCGAAGCACAGTTCGCCACGGCAGTCAAAAACTATGAAGCCGCGGTGCGGCATATCCAGAAGCAGAATTACGACAAGGCCAAGGAGATTCTGGACAAGCTGGTTTCGAGCGCTCCGGCTGAGGTGGCAGACCGGGCGCGCGTCCACCTCCGTCTTTGTGAGCAGAAGCTCCATCCGCCAGCCAAGCCTTTGAAAAGCGCTGAGGATTATTACCTCGCTGGCATCTCGGAGCTGAACGCCCGCAGGCTTGATCTCTCCCTCGAGTACTTGGCGAAGGCCGAGAAACTGGAGCCGAAGCGTGAAGAAATACAATATGCTCTGGCCGCAGCTTACGCTATACAAGGCAACTCTGAGACGGCGCTCGAACACCTGAGGAAGTCGATTGAACTGCGGCCGCAAAACCGGTTCCAAGCGCGGCAAGATGAGGATTTTGATCTGCTCGCCGCCGACTCTCGATTCCTGAGTCTGGTGAACCCCGAGCGGAGTATGGCGGCCGGCGCCGGTTCCTGAGCGCGGGATCCCTCACCGGCTCAGTGGAATCAACCGTCCCTCCATATCATGAAAGTTGTTGCTATAGGCGGCGGCACGGGCTTGTCCACGGTCTTGCGCGGCCTCAAGCACCACATTGCGGGCGGCGCAAGACCGCCATTGAAGCCCAGCATCAATTCCCTCACCGCCATCGTAACGGTCACTGACGAAGGCGGCAGCTCCGGAAGGCTTCGAAGAGACTTCCGCATCCTCCCACCCGGCGACATCCGCAACTGCTTGGTGGCGCTCTCCGAAGACGAAACTCTCATCGCGAAATTATTCGATTACCGTTTCAAATCCGGCGTCGGACTGAGCGGGCACAGCTTCGGCAACCTGTTCCTCACCGCATTGACCAACGTCACGAGGGACTTCGCCACAGCGGTTCGCCTTTCGAGTGAACTTCTGGCCGTCCGCGGAGATATCTTCCCGTCTACGCTTTCTGATGTTCACCTCCGCGCGCGGCTCAAGGACGGGCGGATCATTTACGGCGAATCGCGCATAACCCGCACGAGCGTCCCTATCGAGCGGCTGTACATTACGCCCAGCCGTTGCAAGCCGCTGCCCGAGGCTCTGGCGGCGATTGAAGCGGCGGACGTGATCACCGTAGGCCCCGGCTCGCTTTACACCTCGCTCATCCCGAACCTGCTGGTGCGAGGCGTCGCAGAGCAGATGGTGCGCTCCAAGGCGCTAAAGATTTATATCGGCAACCTGATGACGCAACCCGGCGAGACGCGCCGTCTCACGGCGGCGGACCACCTTCGCGCCCTGCACGAACACGCCGGTCGGAAAATTTTCGACGTCATGATCCTCAATTCCAGCAAGTTCTCGCCTGCGTTGCGCCAGCGCTATGCGCGACGCCGGGCGGAGCCGGTGGTAAACGATCTGGTCCAAATCGAATCGCTTGGCGTGCAACCCGTTCCGGCCAGGCTGCTGGTTGAGGACCAGGTCGCACGTCACGACTCCCGGCGGCTGGCGCGGCTGGTGCTGAGCCTGCCGGCGCAGAAGAAGCGCGGTTAAATCGCTCCGAAAGCGGGCTGCGCGGATGGAACACTTGCTCCGAACCATGATCCTAACCGCCAGCGCCTTTCTGGTGTAAAATGCCTGCGCTTGAAAAAGTCCTTAGCGCGCAAGCGAGTGGCGGCCCGGCTGGAGTCTGAGCATGTCTGATGATCCGAATGAAAACTGGAAGAGTCAGTACCAGCGATGGCTGCGCTACGTGACCGCCGTCGCGCATTGCGTTGACGCGGGCCGTGACATCCCGCTTGGGCCTTCTCGCGAGAAGCTCCGCCCACCCGCCGCGAAGGACGGGCCCGAGTTGGGAAACAGGGTGGTCTATTGCGCTCCCCATCCGGACGATGAAGCGTTAAGCGGAGCGCTGGCGCTGCGCCTGCGTCTTGAATCGGGCGCGCGAGTCACAAACGTTGCCATCACGCTTGGGAGCGATAAAGCGCAGCGGCCGAGGAGGCTGCGCGAGCTTGAGTCCGCCTGCTGCGCGCTCGGTTTCAATCTGGTAGTGCCTCAGCACCCTTCGGGATTCGACAACGTCAATCAAGCCTCGCGGCGCGAAAGACCGGCTGAGTGGGCGGCCAAGGTGCAGGTCTTGCGGGAAATTTTTGATCGTGAGTCGCCGGAGGCGGTTTTTCTGCCTCACGTGCATGATTTCAACAGCACGCACATCGGCACTCATGATCTCGTGACCGAAGCTCTCGGCGCCCACCTCGAGGCGGGCAGCCGAAAGCCCGTGCTCCTGTTTGAGACCGAATTCTGGCATCAAATCGAACACCCTAACTTGATGATCGGTTTGAGCGCAGAGTCGGTGGCTGCGCAGTTGGTCGGCATTGCCGAACACGGCGGCGAAATGGCGCGCAATCCGTATCACCTCTTGCACGCCTGCCGCCTGATGGATAACGTCCGTCGCGGCTCCGAGGTGATAAGCGGGCAGGGCGCTCCGGCGCACCCTTTTGTTTTCGCTGAGCTGTATCACGTGGTTTGGATGGCGGGGAAGGATCGATTCCCAGCGCGGCCGGACTGTTACGTTGTTGAGCCGGACGCGAAGCTTGATTTGGACCTGCTTCGCTCGTGCTTTTCGCCTGCAGACGAGGACCCGGCTTGAAAACGGCCGGTACAGTCAGATCTCAGCCCCGAAACACTTCACCAGATCAACTTCACTCCGAATTGAATCTGCCGAGAAGCTGTGGACATGCTGGTGATTGTTCCCGCTGCGCTCGATGGAATCCCGGCAGGCGACGTAAACACGATCAAATTGGGCGTGTTGAAATTGGCCCGGTTCAAAATGTTGAATAACTCCGCCCGGAACTGTAGGTCGAATTTCTCGCTGATCCGCGTGTCTTTGAGCAAGGATAGGTCAAGCGTCGCGAGGCCGGGGCCAATGAACGTGTCTCTTCCCACATTGCCGTAGGTCCCATTGGGAGGGACGGCGAAGGCATTGGGATTGAAATATTGATTTGGATTTCCGGTGATCACCGGCCCGGCAAACGCCGGGTTCAAGGACGGGCGCACGGAATTCCGCGTGTCCCCGTTGTTCGAGGGATTGAAACTGAGCTGCGGCGTGAAAGGAAAGCCGTCTTGTAACGTCGCGATGCCGTTCGCGGTCCAGCCGCTCGCAAGCGCGTTGCGCCAGCCGCGGAGCCCATTCAGAAAAGCCTTTCCCGCGCCAAACGGCAAACCGTAACTCCCATCAATCACGCCAACGTTTCTTACGTCGAACGTGGCGAGCCCCCAGTCTGCCCGCAAATCGAGCGGGTTCATTACGAGCCCTGGCGCGTTCGCCGCGGCGCTGCCATTCAGAGTGTCTCCGTTATCCAGCGCCTTCGACCACGTGTAGACTCCGCGCAAGGCCAAGCCGCGGCTGAAGCGGTGATTCACATCCACTTCCAAGGCATTGTAAGAACTGGTTCCCTCGGAAAACCACGTCCACGTGTTTGCGACGGCAGGATTCGCCAGCGGCGCGCCCTTCGGGTAAAAGAACGTCCCGGCTGGAAACGAAGATGGGCACGGCGCCGCAGGACAGATCGCAGGCAATGGCTCATTAGCGTCCACGCTGACGATTTCGTGGTACGCGTGCGAACCCACGTAACCCACGCTCAAAACCGTGTTCGGCGTGAGCTGTTGTTCAATCCTGAAGTTGTATGCCTCAATCGTAGGCGTTTGCAAGCTCGGTTGAACTCCGGCCGGCGCTACTTTCGCGCCGGATGGCAGAGGCGCGCCAGGGACGATTTGGAGTTGAGATACCGGGATGTTGTTAATGCTGAACGTCGTGTTGAACGGCGCGTTCTGATCCAGCCGGTAGCCGAGGGCGTCCTGTAGATCGTTATACAAGCCAAAACCGGCGCGGATCACCGTCTTGCCTCCGCCGAAAGGACTCCACGCGAGTGCGGCCCGGGGTTGCGGTAGGGATTTCGCATTGTTGACGGTGAAGGCAGAGTTTGCGACGCGCGGTTGCGTCTCGATCACCCCGCTCGCATCAAACACATAATTCGCCGCGCGCCCCGAGGCTTCGTTCCAGCCGTTCGTGAACTCGTCGCGAAAACCCAAGGAGAGCGTCAAGTCCGGCCTTAGCCGCATGGCGTCCTGGACGTAAAATGCGCCTTCGAGTGAGCGCCAGCCGAGCGGCGTGGCCGTGGGAACGGCGAGGAAGCTGCCGGTATTGCCTTCCAGAAAACTCGTCAGGCTTGAAAACGTGGCCTGCCCGTATTGAGTGAGCGCCAGATTCTCGTTCGACTGGATGCGCTCAAACCATGCTCCCGCGCTGATTTGGTGAATTCCTCGGGTTATGGAAACATGATCCTCGTAGGTGAACAGGTTGCGAGCGACCCGCAAGTTGCTTCCGATGTTGCTCCCCGCCAGGCTGATCTGGCTTGCCGAATTTGGTGATGCGCTTCCTCCAATCACCACAGCCCCCACGGGGTCACCGGCCACGAAGCCCGGGATGTTTACCGTGGGCGCGCCCGTATAAAAATAGCCTGCGCGCGAAAAACCAAACAGCGCCGTGTTGACGATGGTAGGCGAAAACACATGAGTTTCCTCGATGCTCGCCACCTGTTCTCTCAAGCTTTCCAGGTCGACACTGAGAGGATTCGAAGTCGGGGTGAAATCGGAGCTGTCGTCGATCGTGATGACGCCACTCAGCGAATCCACGCTGGAAAAAATATGGTCAAGCCGGCTGGTTCCGAAATCTTCGCGGACGGTCTGCACGGGATGGCTGAAGGTTTCCGCGATTCCTCCGCCCAATTCCGGCCCGTTCTGCACGGGCCACAGCGAAAGCAAAGGCGCGACGCCCGGCGCGATCCCCACGTTAGTGAGAGTTCCATTTGGACCCGGCAAAAGTCCGTTGCGCGCGTTGTTGTCCGGCACGAGCGTCACATCGCTCAATCCCAGACGCTGGCGGAAGCCCTCGTAATCGCCGAAGAGAAACGTTTTGTCTTTCCGGATCGGCCCTCCCAGAGCGCCGCCAAACTGGTTTCGTTCAAAAGGCGGAATCGGTCCGTGGTCAAAAAAGTTCCGCGCGTCGAATGCGCTGTTGCGAAGAAATTCGTAGGCGCTCCCGTGCACGGTGTTGCTCCCGGAACAGGTGACGATCACGACCTGCGCGCCGGGCCGCTTGCCGTACCCGGCGTTGTAATCGTCTGTAAGCACGTTGAACTCGCGGATCGCATCCACCCCCAACAGTTGCCCGCTGGTTCCTCCGGGCTGCATGTTGATTTCTGCCGCTCCCGTGAATTCAACGCCGTTGAGCAGGAAAAGATTCTCCTGCGGCCGATGCCCGGAGACCGCGAACATGTTGCCGACGCTGGAATTTGAAACGCCAATTCCTCCTGTCTTCTCTGGCGTATAGTTGACGATGCCGGGATTGAGCGTCAGAAGCTCGTCATAACTTCGGCCATTGAGCGGCAAATCTTTGACCTGTTTTCCCCCGACCAGCCCGGCGGTTTGGTCTGTTGTGGTCGTGACGAGCGGCGCCTCCCCGGTTACCAACACCTGCTGCTTGACCCGTCCTATTTGTAAAGAAAAATCGACGATCGCCTGCTGGGTGACCACCAGGTTTATTCCGGTCCGGACCTCGGTCTTGAAGCCACGCTTCTCAACGGCAATTTCATACCCTCCCACGGGAAGCGACGCCACAACGTAGCGGCCTCTCTGGTTGGTAACTGTCCGCCGGAGCAATCCCGTCTCGAGGTTCTTCACGGTCACGGCCGCGCCGGGCAAAGCGGCTCCAGAGGGGTCAATGACGGTCCCGGAAATCGAGGCGGCAACTTGCGCCACTGCAAAAGACCCCCAGCGAACGAACACCGCGAAGGCAAGCAGAAGTATTCGAAGGTCTCGGCCTGGCATGGCGCGTCCCCTCGGCTTTGCCGCGCGCTGCGCTTTTTCAACTCCAACCATGATGCTGGTCCTCCCTGAACGCCAGGGACATTTGGGCTAGAGGAGCGAATCTATAAACGGATACATACGGTTTATTAAATAAATATATACGGTATAATGCGATA
>NFUN01000064.1 GCA_002197525.1 Acidobacteria subdivision 13 bacterium RH2 MAG17b
GACGGAACAGCGTCGTTTGCATCATGCCTGCGACTTCCGCAGCGAAGAAGATCAAGAACGGCATCCGCAATGGAGTGATGGGCGGCTGCATCCATACATCGACCGATACATAGACCGTTCCGACGATCTGGTCGCGCGTGTTCCTGCCGCAAGAGAAGCGGCGCAACGCAGGATGGACGCGTTTGGGGATGTCTCCGAATATGAAGTCCGCGTCGTCCGTGGCCGGAAGAGCGAAGTACATCCGTCCGCAGCCGCAGACGAAAGTACGAGCCGGGATGAACCGCATTCATGAGACTCGACATTCCCCAGGACGACGATCCCCGGTATCTCCGCCGGGAACCCCGGCGCGATCCCGCGCCGGAGCTTCCCCGGAAAAAACCGGAACCTCTGGTCGAAGCCGGCCCGCTGGACCGCCGTGCGGTGGAATTGGCCGACCGCGCGGCGCAGAACTGCTTCCCGGAGATTCCGCAACGGCGGTATGAACCGAAGCCGGTTCCAGACGACCGGCAACTGGATCGCGAACCTGCCGACCGCCACGTCCGCAGCCGCCATCACCTGCCGCACACGGTTCCTGGCGTGAAATTGCATCGGGAAGAAAAGCAGTTGCTCGGCGAAGTAGGACGTTTCCGTGTTCTCGCGTTGAAAGACGCCGCGCAGACCATCTACTCCGGCGATGAACGTGCCCTGCGCAGTGACTTGCGCTTTCTGAAAGAACAGGGTCTGGTCTCGCTCGATATCGTGAATGCCCGCCGCGACGGTCGTGCCCGTCCGGTAGAGCGGCTTGAGGTTGTCACTCTTACCCGCGAGGGAGAAAAGCTGGCCCGGTCCGTCAATGAAATTGACCCGAACCAGAAGCTTTATCACGGACTGGTCAAGCCGCGTGAGGTGGAGCACGACACGCAGATTTACCGGGCCTATCTGAAGGAGTGGGAAAAAATCGAACGCCAGGGCGGTACGAACCCACGCGTGAAGCTCGACTTCGAGATCAAGTCCGAAGTCCAGAAAGCCATCTATGCCGCACGCAAAATAGAACCTGAGCGCGATCTGAATGAGATCAAGCGGCAGGTGGCACAGGAACAAAATCTTCCATTTATCGACCGGCAAATCCAGATTCCCGATGCCCGCATCGAGTACGACCTCGATCAAGGTTCCCGCACTGGCTCCTCC
>NFUN01000065.1 GCA_002197525.1 Acidobacteria subdivision 13 bacterium RH2 MAG17b
AGCCGCCCCGGAGAGAAGAACAAAAGCAAGACCACCCCCCGGAACTCACATTATGATTGGTACAAAGAAGGGGGGCAGGTCAGAATACCTTTCAGATCAACTGCGGGATTAACCAAACGCAGGGACAGAAAATGCTCGACATCTTGAACAAGATTTTGACGAACCAGCTTGATCCAGACGTGGTCATGCCGAAGTTGGATGAAATTCTGAAAGCCGTAAATCCAAACGTTCCGAAAAAAACGTATTTATGCGACGGGATGTGGAGAACTTTGGGGCCTGGAGCAAATACCGGTTTAGAGGTTAACATGGGTGGCGACTCCTCTGCATTTCAAGAAATGAGGCGTCTTAACAACTCTAGACAATACGCAGACTTACTCAACGCGTGCCTTGCTCAGATTCGCTCCAAGCCGGAATGGCTGACGCCGCGCCTGTTTTGTGGATTGGCGTATATAGGTATCGGCGACAAGTCGAAAGCCAAAGAGATGCTAAAAGAATTTGATGCCAGGACTGGCCCTTCGTATGCTGTCGATGGGTGCGCTCAAATGTCAGAATTCCTGCACAAGCAACTCCAATGAGACGGGAATCATCGGTGGAGTGTTAAAAACCTGCGGGTGGCGCATACATGGCGAATTATGCCATGTGTGCGATTCGTGAAAGTATGATAGCAGCATGCGTCGCGTGGCGGCTTCAGGACAGCGAAACGCAGGCGGCTGGCTGGCGCAAACTCATTGGGTTTGGAACTCTCGCCGCCAGGTTCCGATTTCCCGGCTTTCATGAGATCGTTTGACCTGCCCCCCTTCTTTGTACCAATCATAATGTGAGTTCCGGGGGGTGGTCTTGCTTTTGTTCTTCTCTCCGGCGGGTGGCGCACACATCGCGCTGGTCGCGATGTGTGCGATTCAAAGCTGTCGGAAGTAGCGTAGGCGGTAGCCACGGCGAGCGGTTTTCCTCGCCGTGGGCCGTTCAATTTTTGGCATCATGTTCCGCCGGGTGGCCGCCGTCACTTCACAACTGGACCGGATCGCCAGATCTGAAAAATGAGGAAGGATTGGCCACTCAAACACCAGAACTCTTGCTACTGGACTGCTGGTCCTCAGAACGTGCGGTCAACTGCGCGTTTGATCTCCGGCCAGAACTCCGCCGCCACGTTGAACAGGGCTGTATAGCCGAGATCCCATCCGGCGTGGCTCAGGCTCAGCCCAACGCCTCGATCTTGACGGGGATAGTAGAGATTGGAAGCGGCGGCGGCGAGGATGGTGCCGGACAGCGCCGAATAGTCCACGGCTGTGCCGCCCGAGTCAGTGCGGGTTATGAAGACGCGGGACACAGCATAGAGAATGCGCTTGCCGGCGGAGCCTTGCCGCAGGGCGAAGTAGCGGGGATCCTGGTGCATGAGCACGGGAAAGAGAAAGTCGCCGAAGAAGCTGGAAATATTGGAATCCAGCAGCGCCGAACCGTAGCACTTTCCATAGCCGCCCCAGCCGTTGCCGTAGCCGCAGTAGCCGTCGCGGGGAGAATGTTCCAGCGCTGCCTCGGTGGCGCTTGCTGCAAGGCCTAATGGATCATAGGCCCCGCGTGCCCACTCGGTGAATTTCTCCCTGGGAGTGAGCGGCTTTACGTTTTTCAGATAATCAACCTTATAGGCTGGAATGACCCAAAAAATGTGTCCCGGTGAACCGTTCCCGGCGGCGGAGCGCGCCGATGCGGGTGCCGATTGACTCTGATCCCAAGCGCCTAGGCTGACGCCGCGAAGTTCCGTACGGCGGAGCGCACTGGCCCGCGAATCTTCATTTCCCAAGAGAACCGGGTTTCCCATCAATCCCGTTATCGCGAAGGGATGGCAACTGCTTGAGCCGCCCTGCGCTGGACGGGAAGACGATGACGGCCACAGACCACGAAACACCAGCGGCGCTTGCGCTTTGGGGAACGGGGCATAGCCCGGATTGAAAAGCCGCAAGCCGCAAGTTCCGTTTTGCCGGGTCTGCGACTCGAATCCCTGCTGCGCCGCCGGAACCGGCGGCTGCGAAGTGAACGGCAGCGATTGGGAGTACAGGCATGCAGTTAGCGCCCAACCGAGCAGGAGAACTTGGGCGATGCCTCCCACCGCGGGCCGGACGCGGGCCACGATGGTTAAATTTGCACAAAGGCGCCAAAATCGCATGTCGCTTTTAATGGTACCTTGAAGTTGGACCCCTAAGTCTAGACCATTTTTCGGCGGGTGGAGCATCCGTTCCGTATTAGGAATGTATGCGGTCTCAAAGGTTAGAATCGAGGCGACGTATTTGTCCTGATATGTCTTGCCACGGCTTGGCGTGTAATCCAGTGCTCGCATACATCGCATAGGACGAGACGTGTGCGCGACCCGCCCGTCACTGCTGCTTAGCAAGCAGCGGGAGCAGGAACTTGCCCGTGTGAGAGAGCGGTTCGCGGGCGATCGCTTCCGGCGGCCCGGCGGCCACAACGTATCCGCCCGAATCGCCTCCTTCAGGACCAAGGTCGATGATCCAATCCGCCGACTTGAGCACGTCCAGGTTGTGCTCGATGATCAGCACCGTATCTCCGGAATCGATGAGTTTGCGAAACGCCGTCAGCAGCTTGCCGATGTCATCGAAGTGAAGGCCGGTGGTGGGTTCATCCAGGATGAAGATTGTGCCCGCATGGGTCACCTCAGCCATGTGCGCCGCGAGGCGCAGGCGCTGCGCTTCGCCGCCGGAAAGCGTAGTGGCGGATTGTCCCAGGCGCAAGTAGCCGAGGCCGATTTCCTCAAGGATGCGAAACTTGCTGGTCACGCGCGACACTCCAGCGAAAAAACCGATCGCCTCGTGCACCGTCATATCGAGCACCTGAGCGATGTTCTTGCCCTTGTAACGCACTTCAAGAATGCTGGGCTTGTAGCGCCGGCCCCGGCATTCCTCGCAAACCAATTCCACGTCAGCCAGGAATTGCATTTCAACCGTCACCACGCCGTCGCCCTGGCACGCCTCGCAGCGGCCTCCCGGAATGTTAAAGGAAAAGTAGCCGGGCGTGTAGCCGCGCCTCCGCGCCTCCGGCGTCGAAGCAAACAGACCGCGGATTTCTCCGAACGCCTTGATGTAAGTAACCGGGTTCGAGCGGGGCGTGCGGCCGAGCGGGGATTGGTCCACGAGCACAACGCCGCCCACGTGGTGATCGCCTTCAATCCCGGCGTAGTCAGCGTGCGGCGCCGCCACGCCGCGCCGGGCGAGAAGCGCGTTATAGAGCACGTCGTGCACCAGCGTGGACTTCCCGGAGCCTGATACGCCGCTCACGCAGGTGAGCGTCTCAAGCGGAATCGACACGTCAATCGACTTCAGATTGTGCTGGCGCGCCCCGCGCAGCGTCAGCCAGTTTTTGCCCGGCTTCCGCCGAGCGCGCGGCAACGGTATCTCCAGATCGCCGGAAAGGTAGCGCCCCGTCAGCGAGTCCGGGTCCGACAGCATTCCATCGAGGCTGCCTTCGTAAATCACCCGGCCGCCATGCTCGCCTGCGCCTGGGCCGAGATCGAGAATATGGTCCGCCTGCCGGATCATGGCCGGGTCGTGTTCCACCACCAGGATCGTGTTGCCCAGGTCGCGCAGCCGCTTCAGGATTTGCATCAGGCGGCCCGTATCGCGCGGGTGGAGGCCGATTGACGGCTCGTCCAGCACGTAGAGCGCGCCCACCAGGTTTGAACCGAGCGAAGTGGCAAGCTGAATGCGCTGCGACTCGCCGCCCGAAAGCGTGGAGGCCAGCCGGTCGAGCGTCAGATATTCAAGCCCAACCTCATCCAGAAACGCCAGGCGGGATTGCACCTCTTCCAGCACCTTGTCCGCCACGGTCATCTGCGCCGGGGAGAAGCGCAACTGGCTGAAAAATTCGCGCGCCGCGCCGATTGGCAAACTGCACACTTCGGAGATGTTCTTCCCGCCGACCAGGACGTTGAGCGCCTCCGGGCGCAGCCGCCCTCCGCCGCAGTCGGGGCAGAGCGTGTACCCCCGGTAGCGGCTCAGAAAAACGCGCACGTGCAGTTTGTATTTTTTGCGTTCGAGCGCGGCAAAAAAACCGCGAACGCCCGGGAACTCGCCGCCACCCTCAATCACCCATTGCTTCTCCTCTTCCGTCAAGCGGTGATACGGAACATTCAGGGGAATCCGGCGCTCCTTTGCCTCGCGCTTCATCCAGTTGAACCACTCCCGGTATCGCGGCTTGGTCCACGGGCTGACAGCACCCTCGGCCAGGGAGAGATCTTTTTCAGGAATGACCAGGTCAAGGTCAAGATCGATTGTGTTTCCGAATCCCTGGCATCGCGGACAAGCTCCGAACGGGTTGTTGAATGAAAAAAGGCGCGGCTCCGGTTCGGGAAACGTCCTGCCACAGCGTTTGCACTCAAACCGCTCGTTGAACGTCATCCGTTCAGGCGCTTGCTGCGGCTCGGATGGCGGAAACTCCAGGATCGCTTCGCCGCCTTCGCGAAAACAGATTTCGAGAGAGTCGATCAAACGTTGCCGGTTCTCGGGGCTCACCGACAGCCTATCCACCAGGACGAAAACCGGCTGCGGAAAATCGATTTCGAGCAGCGATTCCGGCACCGAAAACTCGAAGATGCGGCCGTTCTGAAGCAGGCGATTGAAACCTCGCTGGCGAAGCGTGTAGAGCGTTTCTTTCACCGCCTCGCCCGGAAGCCGAGGGTCTTCTGCGGAGTTACCCGGCGCGCCGCTCGTGGCTTTTCGCGTGGCAGCTTTCTTCGTGCGCGCAGGTTTTTTATGGGTTAAAGAGCCGCCGCCCCTCGCAGCCGAATCCTGCAAAGCCGAGGCGGGTACCACCTCCGTAATCTCAGCAGACTCCGGCTGCGCATCCTGAGCCGGGGGCAGGGAAGCGGCTGCGAGTTGAAACATCACCTGAAATCGCCGCCCCGCATCGAGTGAAAGCACGCGGCTTGCGACTTCATCCACCGTGTCTTTGTGCACCGGCAGGCGGCAGGCCGGGCACATCGTCACGCCCACGCGCGCAAACAACAGCCGCAAGTAGTCGTAAATCTCGGTCGCCGTCGCGACCGTGGAGCGCGGATTGCGCGTGGAATTCTTCTGCCGGATCGCCACCGCCGGCGCAATGCCGCTGATTTCGTCCGCGTCAGGTTTTTCCATGCGTTCGAGGAACTGGCGCGCATAGGCGGAGAGCGACTCCACGTATCGCCGTTGTCCTTCCGCGTACAGCGTATCGAACGCCAGGCTGGACTTGCCCGATCCGGAAACTCCGGTTACCACGGTCAAGCGATTGTGCGGGATTTCGCAGTCGATGTTTTTGAGATTATGCACTCGCGCGCCACGCACGATAACGGCGGCCTGCCCTTCGCGCGCGGCCGTGCCGGGCTCAATGGCCTGCGTGGCGAGTGCGCTGCTTAGGACTTCCTTTCCTGCGATTCGCGTCTCGGTAGAGTTGTTCATGGGCGAGTTTTTGTGCGGCAACGCTTCGGAGAACTCCCTGCCGGTCCTAACAGCAAGGGTTGAAATTACTAATTATAAACGCAAAAGGCGCCGGTTGGCTCGTGAGGCTCATCACAAACGGTAGCTGGCTCGAATGAATACAGCGGCGGCTTCGCGCCGCCACGTGCCGGGATAAGTTCGCCGGTACAACGGCAGAGTTGCCAACTGCTCTGTACCCTGTAATTCATTGACTTGCGGTCCTATCAGTGGTATTTAATGATGAGTTAATATCTGTTGTATAGAGGTGCTGCTCATGCCGAGAACCGTGCTGGTGGCCGATGACAATCTCACGATCCAACGGATGGCGTCTGAGATGCTCGCCAACGATGGCGTGGAGGTGGTCACCGTGGCTAACGGCGTGGCGGCCATCAAAAAGATACCCGATGCAAAGCCGCTCGTCATACTCGCCGATGTCGATATGCCGGGCAAAGACGGCTATGAGGTTTGCGACTTCGTCAAGAACACGCCGGAGTTGCATTACGTCCGCGTGCTTCTAGCTGTGAGCGACGCCGATCCTTATGACAAACAGCGCGGTGATCGAGTGCACGCCGACGGCATCATCAAGAAGCCGTTTGAGCGCGAGCAGCTCGTCTCAATGGTGACGGAATGCCTGAATCAGGCGGAAGCTCAGCGCCCGGCTTTGCCGCCTTTAGTCGAACCACCGCCTCATGCAGCGATTACTCCTGAAATCTCTGCCGCGCCTTCGGAACCGGAACCACAGAAGGCCCATCCGGTTGAGCCACCGCTGGCGGCAGCCGGTTCTCCATCCGAGCCTGGAACACATCAGCCGTTTGAGCCTGCGGAGGCTAGCGTAGATAAACCGGTCTCTGAGCCTTCATGGTCTACTTCCCAGTTTTCTTCCGCCGTCGATTTCGCCGAGCCACAACGGGCTGAGTCTGAAGATTCAAGTCCGGCTCCGGCCTTCGAGCCGCTCGCGCCCTCTGAGACCTGGGCTAGCGATGTGGTCTGGGCTCCTCCGGTCGATGACCCGCCCGTCCCGGCCGCGCGTGATAGCGAGCCGGGGCATCAAGCGAGCTCATTCGCGTCTTTACCGGCGGCGGGTCCGCTCGATTCTGAAATGCCTCCAGCCGCGCATTCTGGCGCAACGCCGGGCGAAGGCCTCGGCACGGCGCTGGGAGATGAATCGCGCTTTGAGCAGCTCGTGGAATCCTTGCTTGTCGACGGCTCCGCTGCGAGGCCCGCCGCTCCGCCGCTCGAAACCCAGGATCACGAGCAAACGCTTCCGCCGGACGCTTCTGCTTCCGATCCTCCTACGCCCAGCACTCTGGAAGGTATCGAGTGGACTGAACTCGAACAAGCTGCCGAAGCCCGTATAACTTTAGATGTTGGCGCGGTCGCGCAGATCGTACGAAGCGTAGTTGCAAAGATGGCCCCTCCCGCGCTGGCCCCGGACGCGCTCCATGAACTCGAAACCCGGATCATTGCGGATTTGCTTTCTGACCTGAAACTGAGCTGAGCGCCTTCCCGCCGGTCCCGGCGCTTCCGCTCCCGGAAAACGAAGAACAATCTCATTTGTCTCATTCCTCTCCTTTGTCTCACGCTAAAATGCCAAGCTCGCCGGACAGAGGGTTTAATAAGGCTCGAATAGTGTGCAAACACACCGGGTAGCCCGTTCCCTACGGAACCGCGCCTGTTGTGACAGCGGCTTCTAGCCGCTGCTCTTGGCCGAGACGCTTTACTCCCCATGACGGCTTTTCCAGCGGCTGGAAGTCGCTGCCACGACGCAAATCCAATGCGGGAGCTTTTCTTGCAAAACACAAAGCCTGCCCAAGAAGCCTACCAAGGCTTTAGAATCAATAGTCTGGCAAGCTTGGGCCATATCGGGCGTAGCGCGCATGGCGGCGCGGCGCTGCCCAAGAGCGCGCTCGCGCCTATGCTATCATCGGCGCAGGAAAGATTTTCAGCGCCCGAGCGAGGTCCGGGGTCTCATTAACGCTGGCGGAAGGCGGCGCGCCATGGTGATGATGCCGCCGCCTACTACGATTGAGACATCGAATAGTAGAAAATGACTCAATTCGCTGGCCGTCGTGCAGGAGAGGTGCGGATGGAATTAGAGATTCCCAAGGTTTATTTGCCGGAGGAGATCGAACCGCGCTGGGCGCGCACTTGGGTGGAGCGAAAGCTCTACCGGCCGGGCGACGACGCCTCGCGCCCGCGTTTTTGCCTGGTGATCCCGCCGCCGAACATCACCGGATCGCTCCACATGGGCCACATGCTGGAGCACACAGAAATTGACATCCTGATGCGCTGGCGGCGCATGTCCGGCGACGACGTGTTGTGGCTGCCCGGCACAGACCACGCTTCCATTGCCACGCAGATGATCGTGGAGCGCGAGATTGGCCGCGAAGCATTGCCCCATCTCGAACCCGGCCCGGAGACGATGGCGGCTTGGCAGCGTGAGGGCCAGCGATTACGCCTCGAAATGGGCCGCGAAAAATTCTTGGAGCGTTGCTGGCAATGGAAAGAACTGAACGGCGGCGCGATCAAGCGGCAAATGGAACGCCTGGGCGCTTCGGTCGATTGGACGCGCGAGCGGTTCACCATGGACCCGGCTTACTCGCGCGCCGTGAACGAAGCGTTCTTGCGGCTTTACAATGAGGGGCTTATCTACCGCGCGACCTATGTCGTAAGCTGGTGCCCGCGGTGCTGTACAGCTCTCTCTGACCTGGAAGTGATTCACGAGGAGAGGCAGGGGAAGTTGTGGTTCATTAAGTATCCGTTGGAAGACGGCACAGATTCCATAACAGTAGCGACGACCCGACCAGAAACCATGCTGGGTGACGTGGCCGTAGCCGTGAATCCGGCCGATCGGCGCTATCAGAACCTCATCGGCCGCTACGTGGTGCTGCCGCTGGCCGGCCGGCGTATCCCGGTGATCGCTGACGATTGGGTAGATCGCACGTTCGGGACCGGCGCCGTCAAAGTGACCCCGGCGCACGATCCGAATGATTATGGCATCTTCTTAAGGTACCAAGGGCAGAAGCCAACCCCTCACCCGCCCTACCCTAGGCTGCTGCCGCCTCTCAACACTGTCATCGTGATCGGCGAAGATGCGCGCATGACGCGCCAGGCCGGTAAGGACTATGCGGGCCTTGAGCGTTACGAAGCTCGCAAACAGGTGGTCCACGAGCTCGGATCGCAGGTCGAGAAGGTGTTGGATCACACATTGAGTGTGGGTAAGTGCCAGCGCTGCAAGACTGATATTGAGTTTCTTCCCTCGATGCAGTGGTTCATGAAGATGAAACCGCTCGCTGAACCCGCCATTCAAGCGGTTAAGGACAGCCGCATCAAAATTCTTCCCGAAAGCGGAATGAAGAAATACCTAAATTGGATGGAGAACATCCACGACTGGTGCATCTCGCGGCAGTTGTGGTGGGGCCATCGTATCCCTGCATGGTATTGCGAGGCGTGTGGGCCAAATCTGCCCATCGTCGAACTGGAAAAGCCCCAGGTCTGCCCGGAGTGCCAAGGTACGGCGCTCCGGCAGGAAACCGACGTGCTCGACACCTGGTTCAGCTCCGCGCTTTGGCCGTTTGCCACTCTCGGCTGGCCGGAGCAGAGTCCGGATTTGAAACGCTTTTATCCCAACGATCTGATGATCATGGGCGAGGACATCCTCTTTTTCTGGGGCGCGCGCATGATCATGATGGGTCTCAAGCTGATGGAGGACGTTCCGTTTCGCGAGCTTTACATTCACGCCTTGGTGCGCGACGCCGAGCGACAGAAGATGTCCAAGACCAAGGGCAACGTGCTCGATCCGCTTGAAGTGACGGAAAAGTACGGCACGGACGCGGTGCGCTTCGCCCTGGCCATCAGCGCCGCTCCAGGCACGGACATTGCCTTCAGTGATGACAAGGTGGAGTCTTATCGAGCCTTCGCCAACAAAATCTGGAACGCGGGCAGGTTCATTCTGATGAATCTGCGCCGGCTGCCGGAGCCGGTCCGCGACCAGCTTGCGCAGGCTCTCGCACCCATTCCTGAGCTTGGGCTTCGTCCCGTCGCCGAGCCGGGCGGGCATACTTCACTCGCCGACCGCTGGATGTTTTCGCGCCTTGGCGCGGTGACTCGTGAGATAAACGAGGCGCTTGAAAACTTCCGTTTCCACGAAGCTGCCTATACGATCTATCACTTCTTCTGGCACGAGTTTTGCGATTGGTACATCGAGTGGGTAAAGCCGGAGGTGACAAAGCCGGTCGAAGGGACGAAAGCGCCCGCCGCATGGACGAACCTTACGCGAGTTTTCGAGGCCGCGCTTCATCTGCTTCACCCCTTTATGCCGTTCATCACCGAAGAGCTTTGGCATCAGCTTCCACGTGGAGCAGGAGCGGTTTCGCTTTCTCTCACTCCCTTCGATCTGGTTGCTAGTGACGTGAGCGATCCAATCTCGGAAAGAGAGTTCGAATCTATTCGCGAACTGGTGGTGGCAGCGCGAAACGCCAAGGCGGAGCAAAACCTCCAGCGGGAGAAGCCAAGCGCCCAGGTGGCAAGCGAAGACGCCAGCCTGCTTGAACTGCTGCGCCGCCAGCAGGAAGTAATTCTGCGTCTCGCGGGGCTTACCGCGCTCAATTTCGTGACGGGCCATCTGGCGGAAGCGATCCCTGTCAATGGCTCGCTCGATCTGCGTATTCTCCACGAGGTGAAGCGCGACGCGGCGGCGGAACGCCAGCGGCTCGAACGTGAGAAGACCAAGCTGGAACAATCGCTGGCGCAGACACGCGGCCAGCTTGATAACCAGGAGTTTGTGCAGCGCGCTCCGCGCGAGGTGGTGCGCAACGTCGAGCAGAGGCACAATGAGCTTGCTGCTCAGTATGAAAAGCTTTTGGAATCGCTCGGCCGCCTGAACGGGATGTAAAGGGCAAAAGCGGCGGGTGGCGCGGACATCGCGTTTTGATGTCTGCGCTTGTGGCGGGCCAGCACAACATGACTAACCAGCCCACCGACCGCAGAATCGACCGGCTGATTCATCTGCTGGTTGAAAACGCCACGGTGGTTTTGCCGGGCCCAAAGATCGCGGATGAAATCGGCGTGACGCGCTCAACGGTGTGGATGTGGGTGGAAAAGTTGCGGTCCTTGGGCGTGGACATTCAGGGTCATCATTCAAGCGGCTACGAGCTGCGCAAGCTGCCCGACGTTCTTACGCCGAGTCTGGTGCGGGCCGAACTCGGCGAATGTTCACTCGGCCGCAAGGTGATCCATTACTTCACGGTCGATTCCACGAACACGGTGGCCATGAACCTCGCGGCAAACGGGGCGGCGCACGGTACGGTGGTGGTGGCGGAGGAGCAGACGGCCGGCCGGGGGCGCTTTGGCCGGGCTTGGTATTCTGAAAAGTCAGCAGGCATTTACATTTCTGTGATCCTCCGGCCTGCGCTTGCGCCTTCGGCTGCGCCCGCGCTGACGCTGGCAGCTGGGCTCGCGGCCCGCCAGGCGATTGAAACCGCCATGGGCATCGCTCCCGACATCCGCTGGCCGAACGATCTGCTCGTGAACGGAAAAAAGGCCGGTGGAATCCTCACCGAGATGAGTGCGGAGATGGACTGCGTTCACGCCGTGGTTGTGGGTATCGGCCTCAACGTGAATCACCAAGCGCTGCCGCCGGAGCTAAGCGCCCTTGCCACATCGCTGCGCATCGAAGGTGGAAAATCCTATTCCCGGCTGGCTCTGCTGGCAAGCCTGCTCAAGCAGATGGAGATCTTCTACAACCTGCTTCTTGAGCAGGGAAGCGAGACCATTGCGCGCCGGTGGGAAGCAAGCTCCAGCTTCGCCCGCGGCAAGCGAGTGCGGGTGCGCCGGGGCAATGGCGAAGGCTTCGGGACCACGGCGGGTCTTGAGCCAACGGGCGCCTTGCGCGTGAGCTTTGACGATGGCCATTTGGAGGCGCTCGTGGCCGGTGAGGTGTTGGAACTGAAATGATGCGCTCTTCATCTTTGCTGGTACGCCGCGAGGGCGGCAACATTCAGCATCGAACGGCTTGGCATTCCTTTTAGCCTTTGCGTGTTTGCGTGAGGACGTTTTACTGATGTTTACAAATTATAGTGACAACATCCGTTGTAGCGGTCCTCAGCGCCGGTGAGGACACCGGCACTACAAAAAAACCGTCACTATAATTTGTAATTCTCAATAGAAGAGAATTTCACGCTAAGGTGCCAAGCCGCAGAGGATCGCAAAGCAGGAAGCCGGCGCTGTTAGCGTGTGCTGCAAAATAAAGCTGCTGAGAGTTCACCATGCTGCTTGTAATGGACGTAGGCAACACGAACACCGTCCTTGGGATTTACGCTGGCCGCGAACTGCGCGGGCCGTGGCGGCTTTCCACCAACCGTACCCAGACGGCGGATGAGTACGGCATCCTCATTCGCAATCTGCTGGCGCTGGACGGGATGCGCCCGGACTCCGTCCACCACATGATGGTAGCAAGCGTAGTGCCTCCACTGAACAGCGTGATCGAGGAGATGGCGCAGAAGTATTTCGGTCTGGAGCCTGTCTTTCTGGGTCCCGGCACGCGGACGGGCATGGCGATTCACTATGACAATCCTCAGGAAGTGGGCGCAGACCGCATCGCCAACGGCGTCGCCGCCTACGAAAAATACGGCGGACCTTGCGTGATCGTGGATTTTGGAACCGCCATCACGTTTGACGTGGTGTCGGCTGAGGGCGAATATTTGGGCGGCGTCATTGCGCCGGGTATTGGCATTGCGGCGGAAGCGCTGTTCCAGCGCGCCGCCCGTTTGCCGCGCGTGGAAATTCGCGAACCCGAGACGCTGATCGGCACGAACACCGTGAGCAGCATGCAATCCGGTCTCTTTTACGGCGCCGTAGGAATGGTGGATGGCATCCTGGACCGGCTCTCCGCGGCGGTCGGCAAAGGGACCAAGGTAGTGGCCACCGGCGGCCAAGCCAGCTTGGTGGCTTCAGCGTCGCGTTACAAGCCGCCCGTCGATCCCTCGCTTACGCTCGAAGGCTTGCGGATTATCCACGAGCGGCACCTTGGCGGAGCGCGCCGCAAACGGGCATAGAAGAAGTTGGAAAATTACTTTAACTATTTCACGGAAGTTGAAGAGTGCTTTCAGAGATATCGGGGCACGCCCAACCTGCTTTCCGCACTCGACTGGGCGCTCATCGAGTCGTGGAAAGAGGCGGGGATTCCGCTCGAAGCGGTGCGCTCGGGCATCCAACGCACGTTTGAAAAATACGCGCGCCGCCCGCGGCGATTCCAAAAGGTTAACGGCCTGGGATACTGTACCCAGGAAGTGCTGCGAGCGGCGGAGCAGGCCAATCAGGCGGCGGTCGAATCCGGGGCGACCCGCGCCAGGGGGCAGGACGCCGCTCCGCCTTTTGCGGAAGATGCAATTCTGCGCTTGCTTGCGGATGGGATGCGGGCGCTCGAAAAGGCATCTGGCGCGGCTCGGGCAGCCGGGCAGTACGCGCTCGCGGAGGACTTCACTCAAGCGGCGGAAGAACTGCGAAAGCTGGCTTCGCAAGGCTCCGGCCAGATATTGAACGATCTCCAGAAATTCGAGCGCTCGTTGACGGTAATGGAAGACAAACTCACTGCCTCGCTCACAAGAGGCTCCTCGGTAGAACTCCTGACGCAACTGCGCGAAGAAGTGGAGCGCGGTATGGCGCCTTTCCGCCGCACGATGAATGCATCGCAGATTGAATCGCTCGAGCGGCAGTTCCTGAAGAAGAGGCTCTTTGAACACTATGGCTTGCCGCGCCTGAGCCTGTTTTACCTGTAGGCTTATGCCGTTTGATGGGATGTGTGGATCGAAGTCCCGTGGTTAGCCTGAGGGCTGTACAAATTAGCCGCACATTCCGGTGTGGGAAGCGGCAGAGCCGCAGAACACTTCGCGAAAAACAAACCGTAATTTGGACAAGCTTTCGGTTAGCGTGCAACCCTTCGCGATACTTGGCGGCTTTGCGTGAGGCTGTTAGGTAATAAACTCCTGACGCGGAACGTTATCGGACGACGCATGACGTTTGAAGTTGTTCCGGAAAAGATCGTCTTTGGCGGCGCGGCGCTCGGTCATTACGATGGCCACCCGGTGCTTGTTCCTCGCGCCGTGCCGGGCGAGCGGCTGGAAGTGGAACCGGTGCGCACGGCGAAGGGCATGATCCACGCTCGAATCGTGCGCGTGCTCGAAGCCGCGCCGGAGCGCATTGAAGCGGAGTGCCCCTATTTCGGCGCCTGCGGTGGATGCCAGTATCAGCACCTCTCCTACGACCACGAAGTAGCGTGGAAGCTCACCGTCTTGCGTGAAACGCTGAGGCGCGTGGGCGGTATCCATTGGGAGAACGAAATTCCCGCGCGCACGGCCTTCCCCTGGCAGTATCGCAACCAAGCGCAACTTAAGGTAGGTAGGGATTCCACGGGCGAGCCATTGGCCGGATTTTTTGAGGGCGAGACTCACCATTTGGTGGATGTCGAGGTCTGCCGCATACTTTCGCCTTGCCTGAACCGCACGCTGGAAGAGCTGCGCCGACGGCTCTCTCCCGCGATTGTCCCCGGATGCCATGAGATTGAAATGATGGCCGATGACCGGGACCAATCGGTGATGCTGCGCTTTCATGGCGTGGTAGACACGCGGACGAAGGAAGTTCTGGCGCAGGCGATTCTGGGCGAAATGTCTGCGGTGCAAACGGTGGCCTTTGAGGAAGGCGGCTGCTCTCTTGTGTTCGGTGCACCGGCTTTGACATACAGGGTCGGCGATTTTAGTTACCGGGTCAGCCCCGGTTCATTTTTTCAAGCCTCGCGCTTTCTCGTGCCGGAGCTCGTTGCGGCCGTGACCCAGGCGGCGCGCGAGACGGAAAACGCGGCGTTGGCGCTAGATCTTTATTCGGGCGCCGGACTCTTCACTCTCCCGCTCGCGACGCACTTCGAGCAGGTGATCGCTGTGGAATCGCACGATGGCGCGGCAGCCGATCTCGCTGCGAATCTGCGCGAGCATCGCTGCGCGAACGCAAGACCTGTCCACCAGGCGGTTTTTCATTTTCTCCGGCGATACGCGGGGCCGCAGCCGGATTTGATTGTGTTGGACCCGCCTCGCTCCGGCGTGGGCCTGCCGGCATTAAGGTTGCTCGCAGAGATCAGAGCGCGCCGCATCGTTTACGTGAGCTGCCACCCGCCCACGCTCGCCCGGGACTTGGCGTCGTTCACGCGGCAGGGTTATCGCCTTGAGACGATCGAGATGTTTGATTTTTCCCCCCGCACCTTTCACACAGAATCCCTCGCACGGCTTCGGCTGGAAGGCGCGCCGTCGCGGTGACCCTTCGCAGTTTGGCATTACGGTGGTTGACCTGCCCCGCCGGATTTCATTTTGGCGCGTGCCGCCCTCGGGCGGTGATACTGTCCGGCACAGTTGCAACCGCACCGTCGTGAGCTATAGTGGAGCGCGGTTATGAGAAGCCCCATGTTGGTTCTGGCATGTGCCTTCGCATTTGGCATTCTGCTGGCGCACGGAACGGCGGGCGGATGGTGGTGGCTGCTTGGTTCAAGCGGCGCCTGCCTCGCCGTTGGGCTGGTCGCGTTAGCACGCGGGTGGATGCGAGTGGCCGCTGCATTGGCGCTTGCCGGAGCCGCTAACGCCCGGCTGTTTGCGCACCGCTTCTCTTCGTCCGATGTCATCCATCTGCGCCAATGGGGATTCGAGCCCGGCACAGCGCTGGAGGTGGAGGGTTCGCTTTTGACGAACCCGCTGCGAACACCCTACGGTCTACAGTTCGACCTCGGAGTTTCAAAGGTCACGCTCCCAGGCGGCAACCGCCAGGCGGCGGGCAAAATTCTGCTTCGCATTCCGAACGCCTGGGCTTTGGCAGCTTCCGGGCAACCTGTGAATCTAGGCGAGAGCGACGTCATACGGGTCCGCGCGCGGTTGCGCAAACCCTCTCGCTACCGTAATCCGGGGGACTTTGATTACCGCCACTGGTCGGAGTCGATTCAGGACGTTACTTGGCAAGGCTCCGTGGAAGGCCGGAATTCGCTGGAACTTTTGCGCCGTGCCAGCCCTTCCTTTTTTCGTGGGTTTTTCGGTCGCGTGAGGCAGCGCCTGCTCGCAAGCATTGATCAGCTTTATCCTCCGTGGTCGGTCGAAGGCCGGGACGGGGCGGTGCTGAAAGCCGTGCTCTTGGGCGACCGCTCGGCGCTCGATTCAAGCACGGTCGAAGACTTTCGCAGGAGCGGCCTCTATCATCTCCTGGTCGTGGCGGGTCTTCACGTGGGCCTTCTCGTGATGCTGGCTGGGATTCTGCTGCGCGCTATGGGGTTTCGCGAAGTGTGGCGCTCCATCCTGCTGCTGCTTTTCCTTGCGCTGTACTCCGGGTTGGTTGAGGAAAGGGCTCCTACGCTGCGCGCAAGCCTGATGATCGCGGCCTATCTCATCGCCCGCCTGCTTGACCGGCAGCAGCCGGCGCTGAACGCAGTGGGCATTGCAGCCCTGATCCTTCTGTTTTACCGCCCGGCTTGGCTTTTTGATTCGGGATTTCAGCTTTCTTTCGCCGCCGCTTTGCTCATCGCGGGGTTCGCCGTGCCGCTCCTCGAATGCCTGACGGAGCCTTATCGCCGCAGCCTTACTCACCTGCAAGATGTGAGCTGGGACCCGAGCTTTGAGCCGCGCGCCGCCCAGTTGCGGTTAGAGGTGCGGAGATTTGCGGATTGGCTCTGTGCAAGGTGGCGGCTGCTTAGCGGCCACCCCGAAGGAACCCTTCGCGGTGTGGCGCTGCCTTTGCGCGCCGGCTTGTGGCTGGCGGAGCTCGCGATCTTTTCGACAGTCGTCCAGCTTGGGTTGTTGCTGCCGATGGCGGAAATTTTCCACCGCGTCACGCTTGCGGGAATCGGCCTGAACGCATTGGCCGTCCCATTGATGACTCTTTTGCTCGCGCTCGCCGTGCCCACCGTCTTGCTGAACGTTGCTTTTCCGCCTCTCGTTGTGCTGCCCTCAAAAGCGCTGGACGTGATGATGAGGGGGCTGTTGGCGCTCACCAACTTGCCGCGGCTTCCTTTATGGCTTTCGTTTCGAGTCCCATCCCCGCCGGATTGGGTGGGCTGGGGATTTGTGCTTTCGGTGATCGCGGCCGCGTTTGCGCTCTGGCGGCGCGCACCAACCTTCAAGCTGTTGATCGCTGTTCCGGCTTTGTTCGGGTTGCTGATCGCATGGCATCCCTTTGCCGCGCGAATTCCGGGCGGTGTCTTGCAGGTCGCTGCCCTTGATTGCGGCGGTGGAGAGTCTCTGCTCGCGGTGCTTCCGGACCGCAGCACGGTGCTCGTGGGAGCGGGCGGCGGCGGCCGCGGTTGGTCCGGCGGCGACCCCGTGAGAATGGCGCGGTGGGATCCAGGAGAAAATATCGTCTCTCCCTACTTGTGGTCCAGGGGCATATCGAGTCTCGACGTACTGGTGGCGCCTGACGATCGAGGCAGTTCGCTCCTTGGAGTGGCTTCCATTCTGCGCAACTTCCGTGTCAAAGAGTTGTGGTCCGTTCCTCTACCTCCGTCTTTTGCCGCGCCGCTCTTTAGCCTGGCCCATGATCGTGGCGTGCGTTTGCGGCAGCTTACAGGCAGCGATCCGATTGAGTACCATGGGTTCAAATTCCATGTTTTTTGGCCGCCTGCAAGTGACGAAAGCTCCGCCTCAAGCAGGCATGGCTCCGGGTTGCTGATGCGAATCTCGACCGCACAGGGTTCCGTGATGCTGGCCCATGACGCCAGCCGCGGTGCGGTCGAGGCCATTCTTAAATCCACGCGGCGAATTGCTAGCACGGTACTTCAATCGCCCCGCTCAGCTCCTGCGCTGAAGCTATTGAGTCCGGCGATCGACCGCATTCGCCCGAGCGTTGTTTTGGCTTTCGGAACCGCCACGATCCACAGCGAAGCGTCATATCCCTATTGGCTCGAAACTCTGAAAAGCAGTGGAGCGAAAGTTCTCTCGCCATCCGGGCAGGGCACCGTCACCGTTACGGTTAGAGCCGGCAGGATTGCGGTCTGTATCTACACTGAACGGCATAAGTAATTGCGTCTCCTGGAACATAGGGAAAAGCTAGATAAATCAACAAGATGCTACACTGGAATTGGGTTCGGGACCAAGGGGCCGGAGGTTCAAATTTTCTCGCCCCGAACACTCTTTACCGCATCTTGCCGCTCGATAGCTCAGAGAACTACGCCTTCTGGAAGATTGCCTCATCTCTGCGGCGGTGGAGAACTGGCAATTGCGCTCCGCATCATGATCCTCGCCTTGTGGCCCGCCGGATAATACGTTGTGATAACCTAATTTCTGGAGAGGCCAGACAAGCTGAGGGCATCGCATCATGAACCAGACCGCGAATCCAACGGTGAGCTTTGAAGGGCTGGAAGTAGCGGCGTTCGAGAGCCGCAACGCCAAGGAAATTGGCACGTTGATCTCGCGTTACGGCGGCGTGCCGCGCGTGGCGGCGTCCATGCGCGAAGTTCCGCTCGAAGAAAATGGGGCCGCGTTCGACTTTGCAGAGAAACTGATGGCGGGGCAAGTGGACGCAGTGGTGTTCATGACCGGAGTTGGAGCCAACGTGTTGCTCGAAGTTATCGAACGCCGCTATGGGCGGGATCAGATCGTGCAGGCTCTCGCGCGAACCACTGTGATCGTTCGTGGACCCAAGGCCGCCCGCGCTGCGCGGGAAGCCGGTATTCCCGTGACCATTAGCGTGCCCGAACCTAATACCTGGCGTGAGATTCTATCTGAACTTGATAAGGCGCCGCGCGGCTTGACGGTTAAGGGCAGCCGGATCGCGGTGCAGGAATACGGAGCGAGCAATGAGAAATTTCTGGAAGCCCTGGCCGCGCGTGGAGCCCTGCCGCTTCGCGTTCCGGTTTATCGCTGGGCGCTGCCGGAGGATCTCGGGCCGCTGGAAAACGTCTTGCGCTCAGTCGCCGAAGGCCGGGCGCGCGTAGTGCTTTTTACGAGCGCCGTGCAGGTGGATCACGTAATGCAAGTCGCAGCTCAGAGCGGCTTGCTGGACCGCCTGCACGCAGCCCTTTGCCGCTGCGTGGTGTGTTCCGTCGGACCGACCTGCAGTGAAGCGCTCATCGCACATGGCGTCTCCGTCGACCTCGAATCCGAGCGCCACAAAATGGGCATTCTCGTGCACGAAGCCGCTAAACAGGCTTCCTCCCTTCTGGAAAATAAAGGCCGTGTGGGCCGAGTGAGGATTACAGCCTTGGATTCCGTGGTAGCCGAAGCGGGCTATTCGGCGCCCCGGTGGCGCGAATCGCGGTTCATGAAAGCTTGCCGGATGGAGCCCACGGACGCGACGCCAGTTTGGCTCATGCGGCAGGCTGGGCGCTATTTGAAGGAATACAGAGCGCTGCGGGCGCGAATACCTTTTCTTGATCTCTGCAAGAATCCGGATATGGTAGCTGAGGTCACGATATCGGCAGCCGAGCGAATTGGCGCGGACGCAGCAATTCTGTTCGCTGACTTGCTACTGATCGCCGAGCCCATGGGTTTCTGGTTGGAGTATGAACGCGGTGGAGGCCCCGTGATTGCTCCGGCCCTGCGCACCGCGGCGGAAGTGGACCGGCTGCGGGAGGTGGAGCCGCAAGAGTCCTTAGCCTATGTTTTCGAGGCTGTTCGCCGCACCCGTGCCAGCTTAGATTCAACAAAACCGCTGATCGGTTTTGCGGGCGCGCCCTTCACGCTTGCTTCTTACCTGATAGAAGGTGGAGCATCAAAGAACTTCCGGCATACAAAAACCCTCATGTATCGCGACCCCGGCGCCTGGCATGCCCTAATGGAATACCTGACGAGAAACTTGGTGAAGTACATGAACGGCCAAATTGCAGCGGGTGTGCAGGCGCTTCAGGTATTCGACTCATGGGTCGGGTGTCTTTCTCCGGGAGACTATCAGGAGTTTGTGGCTCCCCATATGCGCCGTCTTTTTCAGCAGTTGAGCGCGGAAACACCGGCCATTCATTTCGGTACTGGGACTGGATTGCTCCTCGAACAGATGCGCGATGTCGGGGGAAATGTTATCGGGCTTGACGCCCATGTGGAATTGGATCAGGCCTGGGGGCGGTTGGGCCCGAAAGCGGCGGTGCAGGGGAATATGGACCCTATCGTTCTTTACGCTGACCCGCCGTACATTCGTCAGCGCGCGGTCAAAATTCTCAGGCAGGCCGCAGGGCGGCCCGGTCACATCTTCAATTTAGGGCATGGAATTCTACCTGAGACTCCAGTTGAAAACGTCATCGAGCTGATCAGAGCGGTCCACGAAGAAAGCAGCGCCTTGAAAGCTGGACGCTAGAGGTAGAATCACCACCCTGGCTTGGTTGGCAAGCATTTTGCCTGCGACTGCGCCTCACACACACTCCCCACACCACCCCAAGGCACCTGAGGTTGAAGTGAGGGCAGCCAAAATTGGCCCAGCCATGTAGTTACTCTATTGTCAATAGCATAGACATTATGATATGAAAGAGAGCGTCTGTGCTGTCAGCAGCCTTGGGAGAGCCGCCTGCCATTCCAGCGGCCAGCTCCAGAGGTGATTGCGAGCGCTGCGCGCCGCGGCTTCGGTCAGGCGCATTTGGGGAAAGGAGAACAATCATGAATCAGACTCACAACTCGGTTGAAAATTCCATTCGTAAAGCCTTCGAACTTTTGCTCGAAATCCGAGGTCATCGGCAAGCTGGGCAATTGCTGAACCTCGCCAACAGCTACCTTCGCCTGTTGGCCAGCGGTCATTCCGATTGCATGCCGGTGGTGACATCGATTCGCGCCGTGAGGATTCGGGAGCCGTAAATGGGCACTCCTAAACTCACGGCGGGCTGCCCTCCAAGTCTCGGCGAGTTGACCGGATTTACGGAGCGTTCATTCCTGTGCCAAGGAACCGTGCACGCCACCGAAGAACCGCCTGTGAAGCTCACCTGGCGGCAGCCTGCCGCGCTATTCCGAATCTGATTGGGCAACGGAAGCAGCGGTGCGTTTCGATGCTCCCTTTTCCGCCTTCAACTCCGCGACCTGCCGCTGGAGTTCTGTGGCCAGATCCTCCAAGATGCGGAGTTGTTCCGTCCGGCGTTCGACGGAACTCTGCAGCTTCGTGAGTTGCTGCCGCAGCCTTCCGTTTTCCCGCTGTAGCATTTGAGAGCCGGTGTCGGGAATCGCACGCCCGCGAGGCGTGCGCAACTTATCTTCGGGGGCTCCTGCCACGCGCTCCTGCGCCTGCCGGATGAGGCCATCCACTTCTTTGCGCTCTGGGCCGGCGGGGCACAAGCTGCGCAGTAAAAAAAGCCGTGCGAGATCGGGCTGATTGCGCCCCCGCTCCCAATGCTGGATGGCCCCCTTCGTGGCGTTCAGGCGTCGTGATAATCCTTCCTGGCTCAGTCCCAGCCGTTGCCGGACGTGGCGAATTACTCGAGGTACCTCAAGGGTGGGCATAATTTTCCTCCTGATTTTGAAATATCTCTTGACAATAACTATACTACTAGGCTAGAATTCATTTTGTCGCCGGCATCCAAACCAGACGCCGCGCGCCAGTATCCGGAAACCCGGTAACAAACCGGGAAACCCACGGCTCTTCCCGCGTAGCTTTCTCAGAGCGGGAACGAAGCCAGACGCCTTAGCGTCGAGATCATCACGCCATGCGGTCTTTTTCGCGCCGCATGGTTTTTTTGGCAATAGCTAGTTACTCTATAGTTACTTGACTCAAATGATATCAATTCAGAGCGTCCCTGACTCGCAGCCGCTTCAGACCGGATCGATGCTCGGTCACACGGCGAAAATAGACACTTTTTCAAGCTTCTCACCTCCGCGCCCAGCGCTGGGCGCACAACAACTCGTTTCAAACCGCGCTTTCGTGAAGCCGTTCTTTGACCGTGCCTGGACGCCAGAGCGGAGCATTCCCGGATGTGCAGGCGGTACCCTGGAAAGCCTAGATCCGGCTATGCCACATCTCACGCGCCGACACTCAGCGAAAGACCCGAAGCGACCCGCCTTTGGACATCAACGCGAAGCAGAGGCTCGATGCGGGAGAATCCAAGCTTCACAATTCCACTTCAACTCTAGGCTACATAATAAATCCCTCCAGGTCAAGCCCGTTTTACAATCTAGCCTATTTTGTTGTGGATGCTTGGGTTCGCCGCCTTTTTTCCGCGCCGGCGGCGTCCCGCTCTCCGATTTTGACTTGTCCGGTTGGCGTCTTTTCTCACCGGCCGTGGAAGCGATTCCACGGCTAGGCGCCTGCCAGTTCTTGTATGTCCCCTCGCGCAGTACCAGCCGTACTTTGTTTATCCCCTCGCTAACCGTAACCCCTAATCATTCCAACTGTGCAGAGAGGAGCATAAACCATGCAATCATCGCCACAAGGAGTCCCTATTGTTCTGAATCAGCCAGGGTTGTCGAAGCCATGTTTCGGGCCGGCACCTCCAGCTTTATTGCCGCTACCTCCGCGGCCAATTGGCTGGCAGGCGGTCAGTTTTCCTGGAGTCGCGGTTCCACCGGCTCTTACTTCCGACGGGCGCTGCTCCGAAAAAGGTTGCGTTTTCCCGGCCGCTTCGAGTGGACAAGGTAAGTGCCTTCACCACCACCGGCAGGCTTCCGAGCCAGTCCTTTTTTCGTCTCATCAACCTACGCGGGCCGTCTTGGATCGAGGCAGGTTCGGAATTCCGGAAGCGGAAGTGGATACTTCCAGGAACCGGGACCGGCGCCAGCTCGCTGCGATACGGGAAGCGTTTCTGGAGGATTAAATGCCCGCCGGTTTAGGCTTGCGAAAAGAGGTGAGAATGGCCGTGCCTTTGCAACAATGGTCCAGAAATCGTTCAGACTCTTCCCCGGAAGCGGCGTCTCCGCCTGGAGCAGACGCGCCTTTGCTTTCAGCTTCAAGCGCTTGGCTGACGCTGCGGCACCGGACGGGCATTCCGGTCTCCCGCGCCACGTTTTATCGTTGGTTGAGCAACGGAAAAGTCTACTCAATGCGTCTCGGTCTGAAGCTATACGTTCCGTTGTCCAGCATTGAAGAGCTGGTGAAACAGAGCGGGAGTGAAGAGCCTTTAGTAGGCGGTGGAAGGTCTTCCGGCGGAAGCTGATTCGTCACACTTTAAACTTGTGGGACGATGAGACTGTGCGAGTCGCAGCCGCTGGTGGTGTCCTAATTTTGGCCACTATATACTTGACACACGGGGCTAGTTGGGGCCGAGATAAAGGGCTACTTTACTCGCTGGAACGCTTTCCAAGGCGACCTTGTTTACCACTATGCCTGCTGCTGTTAGAGCGTTTGCAAGTGCATCAGCTAAAGCAGGATGTCCCTGTGGTGCGTGTACCACAACAGACACACCCTGATAAAGGGCTCCCATATCTATCGAAGATTGGGTATGTTTTATATGAGCTATTTCAAAAGATTTCTCGATCCCAAAGGCCAACCGAACCACTGTTGTGTCGGCAGTCATATGAATAATTACATCTTTTCCCGCAAAGGCTGCAAGGGAATCACCTATAGCCTTTATTTGAGGCTCCTCTCCCAAAAGTGTGTAGGGGTTGAGAACTTGAAAATGCAATAAGTTGCAGATCGGTGCGTAGAGAGGGAGCACCCCGAATCGGCTACCTTA
>NFUN01000066.1 GCA_002197525.1 Acidobacteria subdivision 13 bacterium RH2 MAG17b
GACGGAAACCCAGCTCCGCGACTATTTACAGTACGAGATACGCGACCAGATTGCGGGCGTGCGCGGGGCCACGGTGCCTCCGCCGTTCGGCGGCAAATATCGCATGGAGATGGTCTACGTGAACCCGCTCAAGCTGCAGGCGTTGGGTTTGAGTCCTATGGACGTCGTGAAAGCGGTCAATGCCTCCAATCTGATCCTTCCGGCCGGTGACGTGCGAATCGGCCCGCTGGACTACAACATTTACACCAACGCGCAGGTGGCAAATGCCAAGGCGCTCAACCAGATTGTTCTAAAGACAGTGGGTGAAAAGAACGTCTACGTCTCAGATGTGGGCCATGCCATTGACGGGTCATACCTGCAATACAATATCGTTCATATTGATGGCCAGCGCTCCGTTTACGTCGGGGTGATGAAGCAGGGAGGGAACACCAATACCGTCCAGGTGGTCGATGGAATTCGCAACGCCATTCAACATCTGCGGGATATTCCCCGCCAGATGAAAGCGATGGTGGTATTCGACCAATCGCAATTCGTGCGCCAGGCCATTCACACCGTTGGGGATGAGGGCGGTATCGGACTCCTCGTCACCGCACTGATAATCCTTCTTTTCCTTGGCAGCTTGCGGGCAACGAGCGCGGTCTTCCTTTCCATTCCGCTTTCCGTGCTGGCGGCGGGCTTTCTTTTATATATGGCAGGAAGCACCATCAACGCTCTGCTGCTTAGCGCCCTGGCGCTGGTTTTTCCCCGCCTCATCGGCAATTCGGTATTCGTGTTGGAAAACATTTACCGCCACATGGAGCTGGGTGATTCTCCCGTGAAATCTTCCGAGGAAGGGACCAATGAGGTAGCACTAGCCGTGCTCTCAATCACGCTCGCCACCATCGTGGTCTTCTTTCCGGTCACGCTGCTTTACGGCGTCAGTAAATTCCTCTATATGGCGCTGGCCGAAGGCGTGGTACTTTCTCTGGTTGCCTCTTACTTCGTCGCGGTCGGCGTGGTGCCGCTCTATTGCTCGACGGTCCTGAAGGCGATCGAAGTCCACGGTCACAAAGGCGGCGAGGCCACGCATCAATCCTTTGGCCGGCGCTTCTATAAAGCTTTCAACACCCGCTTTGAGCGCATGCTGCATGTCTATGATCGCTGGGTTCAGAACGTATTGGATTATCCGCTCGCCACCCTGGCGGGATTCATCGGAATCTTCGCGCTCAGCTTGCTGCTCTATCCCTTGCTTGGTTTTTCGTTTTTTCCGCGCACAGACGCGGGCCAGTTCGTGATCAACCTCAAGGCGCCTACCGGTACGCGACTGGGCGTGACCGAGGACTACGTGAAAAGAGTCGAGGACATCATCCGGTACACGGTGAATCCGCGCGATTTGAATACCATCGTCTCCAACATCGGCCTCTCTTCCGGCTTCGAGTCCCTTTTCACTCCCAACTCCGCGATGCACACCGCCTTTGTTGAAGTGGGACTCAATGAAGATCATCGCGTCAGCAGCTTCAAGTACATAGATGAAGTCCGGAGGGAAGTGGGGGAGAAGCTTCCCGAATTGCGGACTTACTTTCATTCCGGCTCGCTGGTCGAGTCGGTTTTGGATCAAGGGGTGCCTGCGCCCGTGGATATTCAGGTGAGCGGGATGGACCTGAATGCAGATATGGGAATCGCCCAGGAGCTTGCCGGCAAGATCCGGGGGCTTCCCTTGATTAGCGACGTATACATTCCGCAGGACATGGATTATCCCGCGCTGCAGATCAACGTCAACCGCACGCGGGTGAGCGAGCTGGGCCTCACGCCCAAAGGCGTGATCGACAACGTGATCACGGCGCTCACCTCGAATCAAATGATCGCGCCCGGCTACTGGATCGATCCCGTCTCCGGGAATCAGTATTTCGTCTCCGTACAGTATCCCGAGAACACGGTGATCTCTTTGGGCGATCTGGACACTATCCCTCTTCACGATCCAGGCCTCAAGGCGACGACTTATCTGGGTCAGTTGTCCTCCATCAAACGGATTCTCACCCCCACGGAGGTGGACCACTATAAGCTCGAGCGGAATATCGATATTTACATCATGCCCAGGGGCGAAGACCTTTCGCGGCCGCTCAAGGCCATCCAGAACATCGTGGCGCACACGCCGCTGCCCAGCCGGAACTTCCGGGTCAACATTCGCGGCCTGGTGATCACTATGGAAACTTCCTTTCACAGCTTTGAAACGGGCCTCATCCTCGCCATCCTGCTCGTCTACCTGATTCTTGTGGCGCAGTTCAAATCGTTCGTTGATCCCTTTCTGATCCTTCTGGCCATTCCCCCGGGGCTCACCGGCGTGCTGCTCATTCTGTTTCTGACCGGCACGACGGTGAACATTCAGTCGCTGATGGGCGTGCTGATGATGGCAGGGATGGTGGTCTCGAATACCATTCTGATTGTCGATTTCGCCAAGAGGCTCCAACAGGAGGGCAAGAGCGTGCGCGAGGCCGTGGCCTATTCCTGCCGCATCCGGCTGCGCCCCATTCTCATGACTTCGCTCGCCACCGTGGTGGGCCTGCTGCCGATGGCCTTTAAGTTGGAACCGGGCAGCGAAGCCTATTCGCCCCTGGCGCTGTCCATTATCGGCGGCGTCACTGTTTCCGTTGTGCTCAGTATCTTCGTGATTCCGGCAGCTTACCTGCTCGTTTACCGCAAACGGGAGCCAGTTAAGGCATTGGAAGGCTCGAACCAGGGATGATCGCGGCCGCCACAGCGCGACACGGGGCTGCCGGCGCCTCGCAACAAGCAACGCCATCCAACCACCGCCATTTCGACCGGCGCGGAGAAGGAACGATGATTAAGAAATTTTTCTTGCTTTTCACAGCTTGCCTGCTGGCTTTAGGAGCGCTCCGCTTGGACGCCCAGAACCCACCCACTCTCAGCCTCCTGCAGGCGGAGCAGATTGCGCTTAAAAATCATCCTCAGATTTTCGCGGCGCAGTACAACGCGCTCGCCTCCAATCAGATGGTGCGCGAAGCCCGCTCCGCTTACTTTCCCACCGCCTACGGCAGCGTCACTGGCGTGGATGGCGACCGCAATACGCGCCTGGGAGCCGGTTTTCTTTCCATGTCGCGTCTCTTGAGTCATGAGGGACAGGGGATCACCGTTGACCAACTGATTACAGATTCCGGCCGCACGCCAAACCTCGTCGCAAGCTCGCGCCTCGCGGCGAAGGCCCAGCAGCAAAACGCCCAGGCGACCCGCTACGACGTGCTGCTCGCCCTCAACCGCGCCTATTTTGAAGTCTTGCGCGCGCAGGCGCTTGTTAAGGTAGCTAAGGAGACAGTCGCCGAACGCAACGTAGTTTACGAGCAGGTATCGGCAATGGTCCAGAACAAGTTGAAGTCAGACCTCGACCTCAGCTTTGCCAAGGTGAACCTGGGCCAGGCGCAATTGCTTGAAATCAAAACCGAGGACAATCTGAAGGCCGCTCAGGCGGAGCTTACCCGCGCCCTGGGCTTGCAGACCGCACCGCAGTACAAGCTGCTTCCACAATCCTTGCCTCCCGTGCCGCCTTCTACGTCGGACCCGCTCATCGCCGAAGCCATGCAGAACCGGCCGGAGGTTGCTAGCCTGCGTTTCGGCCGTCAATCGGCCTACAAGTTCGAGCACGCCGAGCGTGATCTTTCCTATCCCACGCTCGTTGTGGAAGGTGACGCTGGCTATATCCCCCTTATCGCTCAGTTGACGCTGCCGAACATGATCCCGGACCATTACGAGGCCGCCGCCTTCAATCTTGAAGTGCCGATCTTTAACGGTCACCTCTTCGCCGCCCGCCGGGCAGCCGCTCTTATGAAAGCGCGTGCGGCGGATGAAAAATTGCGCGACATGGAAGAGCGCATCACGCGCGACGTCCGCTCCGCTTGGGCGGACGCCTCCACCGGGTACCAGCGCATCAGCGTGGCCGATGAAGTGTTGAGTCAGAGCAAACTCGCCATGGCTCTCGCCCAGGGCAGGTACAACCTCGGCTTGGCATCGATCGTCGCCCTGACTCAGGCGCAGCTCAATGAGACGGAAGCCGGAATTCAGGACGTAAACGCGCGATACGACTTTCAGAACGAGCACGCCATGCTCGAATACGAGATCGGGATTCTCCGGTAGAGCCGGCCGCCCAACTGTACAAGGCGTATAGCCGCACCTCCGCCGCACTCGCAAGACTCCTGATGAGCGCCAGCATTTCCGCCGATGTTAAGATGGAGGGCGGCAACCGGTGTCCAATTGGAGCGAAAGCGAGGGCGTAAAGAGTCTGTGTGAAAACTGCCGTTTTTGAGTTGGTGCGGCGCTCTATGAGCGCCGAGGCTATTGAAATATAAAGGCCGGCGGTCGCAGACCGCCGCACCAACCGCAGTTATCACACAGACTCGAAAGGCCATGTCGGCGGTCTTGGCGACAACCTCTGGGCGCTCAGGCGAACGCGCGGGGAGCGCCTTGCGAAGCCTCCTGGAGTCAGTCTCCCGGTCCTCTCTCGTCGCCCAGAGCCTGATCGTCCTTGCCGTCTTCGCGCTTTACGCCGGCTCGCTTGCGGGCGGCTTCGTTTACGACGATCAAAAGCAGATCCTCGAAAATCCCTTCGTCTTGAACCCTCGCCTCTGGACGCACATATTCACCGGCTCCGTCTGGTCGTTTAACGGCGCGGGCTATGCGGCGAACTTCTACCGCCCACTGATGATCTTCTCCTTCTGGCTCGTGGACCGCATCGCCGGTCCCCGCCCGGCCTTCTTCCACCTCTTTCAGTTGATCCTGTTCGTGGCCACGGCCTGCGCCGTCTACGCAGTGGGCAAGGAACTGCTCGGCAGCCGGCTGGCCGCTTTCTTCGCGGCCTTGCTTTGGGCGGTGCATCCTGAGCGGGTAGAGGCGGCGGCGTGGATTTCCGCGCTGTGCGATACAGGGTGCGGCTTGTTTTACGTGCTCGCTTTTTGGATGTTTCTTCGCGCCGAGCGTTCTTCGGTCCGGCGGCTTGCCAAGCACGGCGCGGCCGCGCTGGCGTTCTTTGTGGCGCTGCTTTTCAAGGAGATGGCGATCAGCCTGCCGGTCCTCTTGCTTGCCTGGTGGTTTTTTGCCGGTGATCGAGAGCCTTGGCGGGCGCGAGCGGCGCGCTGGACGCCATACGTCATGGCGGCTGGAGTCTACCTCGTGGTCCGCCGCCTCGCTCTTGGGCACCTCTTATCGGCTGCACGCTCATCCGGTTCCTTGAGTCGCGTGCTGCTCGCCGCCGTGGCGCTTTTCGGCGGCCACACGCAGACCTTCGTGCATCCCGTGCATCTTTCAGCTTTTCGCACCTTCAACGTCCATCAGGCGTTCCATTCGCCTTGGCCCTGGCTTTCGTTTGCGGCGCTGCTCGCGGCCTTGCTCGTTCGGAAGCGGGCTCCCACGCTTTCCTTCCTGGTTTTCTGGTGGCCGCTCACGCTTTTGCCCTGCTTGGATATTCGCTGGCTCAGCGCCCCTCTGCTCGCGGACCGCTTCACCTACATTCCTGCGGTGGGTTTGTGTTTGGCAATCGCGCTCGTGGCCATTCAAATGCTGCCCGCCTTGATGACGGGGATGTTGCAGGTTTGGGCGCGAGGCGTGGCCTACGCTGCGCTCGCGGCCCTGGCGTTGTTCTGGAGCGCTCAAAGCTACGCTGGGATCGCCCACTGGCGGGATAACCAGGCGCTGCTGAATTATTCGCTCAAGCAATCGCCCGGTGATCCTTCCCTTCACATCGTCCGCGCATGGGAGCTCGATTACCTGAACCACGATTTGGCCGGCGCAGCCGCAGAATTTGAAACGGCCATGCGCCTGAACCAGGCGAGCTTGCGTCCGAACTCCCTGTTCGCCTATAACGCCGTGATCGGCCTCGGCAGGATCGCGATGGAACGCGGCCAGCGGCAGGCCGCCATCAGCCGCTTTCTCGATGCCATCCAAATGTCGCCGCGGTTGAGCGCAGCTTATCAGTCGCTAGGCGCGGTTTACTTTCCGGATGGCGATTACGCCACGGCGGCAACCTACTTCGATAAAGCCGTGCGGCTGAATCCCTATGACGTAAGCGCCCATTTTTATTTGGGCTCCTGCTGGATGAAGCTCGGAAAATACAAGGACGCCGCGGGCGAGTTCCACGCCGCCCGCCAGGTTGATCCGCAGTATTGGCAAGCCTACCAGGCAGAAGCGCGCGCGCGCGAAGCCGCGGGTGAAACCCGCCAAGCCGCCGCAGTCCGCCAACTCCTCCGGCAGCGGCGGGGCGAGCGATGAGAAGGAAAGCTCATAGGATCGATACAGAGCGGCATAAGCCGGCGACAGCCATTTGCTGGTGCACCGCTCTATGAGCGGCGCGCCAGTTTTGGAGCGCCGCCGGTTTATGCTGTTGCGTATCAAGAAGGAATGCCGGCCGGCTTGCGGCTCCTGGCGCATGGGATAGCCTAGCATAGTAGGCAATCCCATGGGTTGCAAGGCGCCGCCAAGCGCTGCTGTTCGGAATTACGGCGCCACGCTACAACCGGCGCGGTGAAGGTGAGTTCACGCGGATGGCTTTTTATCGTGCTCAGCGGACGCTTTAATGTTTTCTGCGTCCTGCGTGGGCATGTGACACTGGCCGTCCAGGTAGCCGCCAGGCTCGACGACCAGAATGGGCGTGTAAATGTCTCCGAGAATGACGCCGCGCTCCTTGATTTCAATCCGGTCCGTTACGTGAATCGAGCCTTTTACCTTTCCCGTCACGGTAATGGCCCTCACAGCCACGTCGGCCTCAAGTTCGCCTTGCTCGGCGACGATGAGGCTGCCGTCGCCACTTATTTCACCCTTGAAATGTGAGTTGATTCGGGCGGTACCACCACCGAATTTCATTTTGCCCTCGATTTCGGCCCCAGGTTCGAGGGAAGCGATCACTCCGTGTTTGACAAGTTCCGAAATGTTCTTCGCCGTGGCGCCTTTGCCGAATGTCATATGTGCCTCCGTGTCCGATCAGATCGGATCATTTAGTAGATGCCATGCCGCAGGGCGTGAACTGCGATTCTTGTGTCACAAAATAATAGCATCTTCGTTTCCATTCATTTGCGGATGAGCCAATCGTAAAGCCTATTGAGATCTTGCGAAGAATAATAGCTGATCTCGATCCGTCCACGGGCTCCGTCTCCGGCAATCTTAACCCGCGTTCCCAGTGTTCGCTCGAGTTCCAGCACAGCAGCGCGGATATTAGGGTCAACGGGCTGCTCGGTCGAGGCGTTGGTTTCGTTTGAAGCTTCCGGGGCTGAATGAGCGGATGCGAGCTTTTCGGCTTGGCGGACAGAAAGTCCATGCTTGACGATATGTTCCGCTAAGTTCACTTGGGCTTCGGCGCTCCCACACACCAGAATGGCGCGCGCGTGACCTTGACTAAGCTTATTGCTTTCAATCATTTCCTGAATTTCCAATGGCAATTTCAGGAGGCGCAAAGTATTCGTCACTGTACTTCTATCAAGACCCAATCGAGAGGCGATGTCCTCGTGGCGATGTCCAAATTTCTCATGAAGCGTCTGGTAGGCGCGGGCGGTTTCAATGGATGAAAGATCCTCACGAAGCAAATTTTCGGTGAGAGCGACTTCCAGAGCTTCGCGGTCGGAGAGGTCTCGAATGACGGCAGGAATGGACTCAAGATTGGCGAGGCGGGCGGCTCGCCAGCGCCTTTCGCCAGCAATGAGCTGATACCGGTCGCCAGATTTTCGGACGACGACCGGTTGGACAATCCCGCTCGCGACGATGGAATCCGCCAGCTCCTTCAGCCGTTCCTCGACGATCACGCGCCGGGGCTGGAACGGGTTTGGATCGATGGAGTCTATGGGAATCTGCTGGAGAGTCGAAGCGGGCTTTTGCGCGTCGTCGAGGAGGGCGCTAAGGCCGCGCCCCAGAGCCTTTCTGGTCATGGCTTATAACCTCTTGAGCAAGTTGAAGATAAGTTTCTGCGCCGCGGCAAGCTGGGTCATAGAGAAATATGGGTTTGCCGTAGCTTGGGGCTTCGGCTAGGCGGACATTGCGAGGAATCATCGTATCAAACACTTGGTTGCCAAAGAAGTCCTTCAAATCGTCGCGGACTTGGCGGGAAAGGTTGGTGCGGTCATCGAACATGGTAAGCAGAATTCCTTCCACCGCAAGCCGTGGATTGTGGGTGCGGCGTACTCGAATGAGCGTATCAAGGAGTTCGGAAACGCCTTCGAGAGCGAAATATTCGCACTGAACCGGGACCAGGACGGAATCAGCCGCAACCAGGGCATTCAGGGTGAGCAAATCGAGGGCTGGCGGGCAATCAAGCAGTATGAAGTTATATTTGGATCGAAGAGGCTCGATCTTATGGCGAAGTTGCTGCTCTCGCTCTGGGCGGTCTGCGAGTTCAAGCGTTGCTCCGACGAGGTTCTTTTCAGATGGAATCAGAAACAGGCCCTCAGTTGGCGTTTTCAGAGTGATTTCATCGAGCTGCCGGTCGTTCAGCAACCCGTGATAAATCGAAGGGCGTGAAGCATCTCTGGGAAAGCCCATGCCGGCCGTGGTATTGGCTTGAGGGTCGAAATCGATGACGAGGGTCCACATATCCTGCTTTGCCAGGGCAGCACCCAAGTTTATGGCGGTTGTGGTCTTACCCACACCGCCCTTCTGATTAGCGATAGCGATAACGCGGCCCACGGTTTTTCCTCTGAGGAAGTGTTAATTTAACAAAACAATGGAGCCTTTGGCAAGTACGCGATGAGATGGCGGTCAGAAAGCGCGCCCGGCGGAGCAATCTCGTTTAGAACTGGTCAAGATGTTTCACGTGGAACTAAAGCAGCAACCAGTATAGTTTCACGTGAAACCTAGTGTTCGTAATTCCGGTAACGCATTTCTTGTGCGGGTGAATCTCTCACCCGGCCCTCTGGACAACCATTTTCCACTCAGAAATGGACGGTCCACACCGCCATCTTGAATTATGGCCCTCTCCTTTCGGGAGAGGGTGGCGCGCAGCGCCGGGTGAGGGGAAATACGCGACTGCGATTACGAATGTGTACACTTAATACGAGGGCGGGATAAGAACGCCGGTCACGATTTCGCGGTCTTGACTGAGCGGAACGTGCACCTGTCTAACCCATTCAAACGCAATGCGTTCTCGTAGAAGTTTCTCGCTCTGCCTGCCCGATAACCAGAGATGAAGCTTGCCACGCTCCATCAGGACTTTGCTCGCTCCCGCAATGGTGTCGGCCACACTTCCTACCGCCCTTGCGGTCACAACGTCGTATAGCTCTGTTGCGCCCGGCATCTGTTCGATTCTCTCAGGGCGCACAATGACTTTTTCCATTCCGCAGGCCCGAACAACTTCTTTCAAAAACGCTCGCTTCTTGGCGACAGGTTCCAAAAGCGTTGCCTCTACTCCAGGAAAGATAAGCTTAAGCGCTAACCCAGGGAAACCAGCGCCGCTGCCAATATCGAGCAATTTGGTTCCTCCAGTCCAATTCTCGTACCGGCTGATGTAGAGGCTCTCGCCGAAATGGCGCGTCACGCACTCCCCCTCATCCCGAATCGACGTGAGGTTTATTTTCTGGTTCCATCGCATGAGCAATTGCAGATAAATCTCGAGGAGCGCCATTTGCTGAGTATTTAGCGAGATTCCAAACGGCTCAAGCAGCTCACTGATTCTGGCTTCATTCAACATAGCGGCTTCAAGGGCGCCGGCATTATCCTGCAAGGGTGATTTTCTGATACAATCTAAGTATATCAGATAAATTCGGAGGCGCGATGATTCAACAATCCCGGCGGTCGTCCTCAGAGCGGCGCCTCAGGGAGCGCCTAATGCGCCTCATCAAAACAGCGCCACTCATCCACGGTACGCTTGCCCTGCGCAGCCGCGCCTGCGGCAAACCACGGTGCCGTTGCGGCCGCGGCGAACTGCACGCCTCGCTTTATCTCGTGCAGCGGAAAGGCGGCCGGCTCTATCAGCTCTGCGTGCCCAAAGCGCGCGAAAAATGGGTGCGAAGGGCGGTTTCGAATTACCGCAAGACGCAGGCGCTGATCGAGCGACTCTCCGAGCGCGCGTGGAGTGAAGCCAAGGTTCATAAGCGGTGAACGCAGTCCCTTGGTAGAGTCTCTGCCCTTCGGCCACCCGTTCAATTATTGCACGGTCACAGGGCTAAGGAGATCACCACCAAGACACAAAGACACCAAGGAGAACTAGTATTGTGTCTCGTAAATTCGTTGTGAAAGTCCTGTCAGGGCAGGGTTTTCAACCGTGCCGTCAAAGCCCTCACCCACCGCTTCGCAGTCCCCCCTCTCCCGCAGGGAGAGGGCCGGAATCTCCTTACTTAACTTATTGCCCTCGCCCCCTGAAAAGGGGGGAGAGGGTGGCCCGCGGTGCGGGACGGGTGAGGTGGCCACGCTTCAGGCACAGCCGAAGCTATATCCCGACGGACTTATTTAACGAACTGCGGACAATTCCGGCCTGACGCCGTTCATGCCACACCTTGAGGTGAATGTTTGCAATGCACCGTTGGCAGGATTACACTTTAACCGCACGATCGCCCAGACTTGTTGCGCAGGAAAGAAGTTTCAACTGACAAACATACAAGAGGCTAGAGTTACGCTCGGAGGGCCGAATGGCACGTGACAAAAGCAGGACACCGAAGGGCATTGAAGAGCAAGAGGAAATGACCGGAATTGTATATTTGACAGACCCAGGCCACGTCAGGTTTGACAAGCGTGATAGGCTGGTTCTGAAAACTGAAAAGGCCCACCTGCCCGCCCGCCTATGGTATCAGATGAGGAAGTAGATTTTTATCGGGATGGTTTGTGAACAGGTTTCTTCCTATGAGGTTCTGGCTTCGTCTTTAGCGCCAGCCGGAGCGCGTCCTCAAACGGCATCTCAATCTTGAGCTTGCCGTTCCGGTGTTGATTTTCTTTCCCGCCTGATGTAGCCTTTTCGTTCGTTTTCATATCCAGAGAATAGCACAGGTGGGTCTATGTACCTAATGTACGTGGACGAGAGCGGAGACAGCGGTCTCGTTGGCTCCCCAACGCGATATTTTGCGCTTACGGGCATGGTAATTCACGAACTGCGCTGGAAGAGTTATCTCGATATTTTGATTCAATTCCGAAAAGAAATGCGAACCACCTACGGCCTTAGGCTTCTGGAAGAATTTCACGCAGCAGATATGATAACTAAACCCGGCCTCCTCTTGAGGATCAAAAAGAACGACAGGTTATCTATGATTCGTCATTTTGCCGACCGATTGGCTCAAATGACTGATATAAACTTAGTTAACGTGATTGTCGATAAAAACGGTAAGGGAGACGGTTATGATGCTTTTGAAGCTGGATGGAAGTGCCTATTGCAGAGATTCGAGAATACGGTGAATTCCCACAACTTTCGCGGCCCAGCGAACCCTGATGAGCGCGGCCTGATAGTGGCGGACAATACAGACAATAAAAAGTTGGTTGAAGTGATGCGGAAGATGAGAGTATATAATCCAATTCCGCATCAGCCTCGATTCGGAACTGGCTATAGGAATTTGCCCATACAGTATGTCATAGAGGATGCCAACTTTCGAGAGTCGCTCCGCTCTTATTTCATTCAGGCGGCGGATTTGTGCGTGTTCCTGTTGTACCAGCGGGAGCAACCCAACAAGTACATAAAGAAACACGGGGCACATAATTATTTCTTGAAGCTCAGGCCGTTGTTTTGCCTTCAGGCTTCTCCAAGTGACCCAAATGGAATTGTCAGGCTGTAGAGGGGGGCCTATTAAGCCCCCCGGATGGATCCTACGTCCCGACACCTCAGGATTTCAGATCCCGTATAAACGACTAGCGCAATTTTCCGCGCTTGTCAAGTGTACCACTATTCCGACTGGATTCAGAAAGGTTTTTTGTACATCAACCGCTTGCCTTCCGCACCCTTGAGGGCAAGCACGGCACGCTCGCCGTCCGTGATCTTGCGGGCGTTGTACCGGAAATCAAACTCAGCGCAATAGCGGTGAAGATGCTGGCGCCGGGTGGCGCATACATCCCCGCCTTTGGGATGTATGCGAACCGCAAACGCAATCGTCGATGATATGAATCACGGCTGAACCGGGTCGCCGCCATCAGTCTGCTTTCTGCGCGGCGCCCTTCTGGAGCTGACGAATGGCCGATTTGGCGGATATGCCCTGGTCGGTTCCGAAACGGCGGGAAGCTTCAATTGTCCGGTTCCGGCTGACATTTACTCCTCGACACGCTCGATGGCGTCCCTCTGGCGCTTCTTTCCAGGTTGCGCTTTCTGACCGTCATGTCTCCCCCTAAGGCCTCGCACTCCCGCGCCGCTTCCCTTGACGTGCGCTCTTCATAGCGGCAGCGCGCCCGCCAGTCATCGTTCATATACCTTGCTTCGGTGACGGATTCGCGTCACCTCCACCAGCAATTTTGCGTCGTCGATGGTGTCCTCCACGCGGTAGTCACCCACACGAATGCGCCACTCGTCATCCCCGCCTCTGAGTTTTTTGCAGCCAGCCAGACGGACGGGGATTGGAGGCAAGATTTTCGACGCGCAGAACGATACGCGCGATCAATTGGCCCGACAGCTTCTTGAGTTCTTTCTCCGCACTTGACGTCAATGCGACGTGGTAGCTAGCCACGGAGCTTTCCGCTTCCAATCAGGTCTGCCTTTACCTTTTCGAGCGGGATGCGTTTTTCATGCCGCCGCGACCGGGAAACCAGCACGTCCTCGATGTCTTCCCAGAGCGCCCTGTGCTTCTTGAGGTCGATTACTGCCGCCGTCTTGCGGCCTTTCGTGTCAGTGATGAACTGAATTCCGGTCATGGGCCGTGTCTCCTTGGGTTGTGTCGAACCTGTTCCCACCCTAACTTCGGCGCCTCTCCCTGTCAACCGACTAGCACCCTTGCCATCCCGGTTTGCCAGCTTGCACCTGTATGTAAATTGACTCACACTACAAAGAACGGGGGCAGGTCAGGACCTTCCGTTCGCCCTCAGCAATCACATAACAGATGGCTTGGCTCGTTAAATTGATTTCTGCCGGAAAGGTCCGCTAGAATGCTGATATGGGAAATAGAATGCTGTTAACTCTTCGATTAAAGGATCGCCGCGATTGGAAGCGCAAGCCGGGCGCATGGGCGGCGCGGGCTGGCGCGTTGCTAATGTGCATGGCCGGGCTTTTCATGGCGGCAAGGCCGGCCATCCCATTGCCACGGCCGGCCCTTTCTCCGGCTGAACTGCACCAGATCGTGGTGAAATTTATACGGGAGAAGTACGGCATTCCCGGCACTGTGCAACTGACGGCTGGCCCCCTTCAAAGCGCCCAGGATTCCGCCTATTACGAATGCATCATCACCGTGCAAAACGGCGCAAAGACAACCTCGCAGGGTGTAAGCATCTCCAAGGATGGACGCTACCTGACGATGACCCCTCTTTACTATTTGGGCGCGAATCCTCAGACGGCAATCGCCAGCGCCATGCGAGAAGCCTTCAAGCTGGGCTCTGAATGGCATTTGAGCGTTGGACCTTTCCGCGCCTCGCCGGTACCCGGCTTTTACCAGACAACGGTAAAGGCGGAGGACAAGGGGCAGCAGCGAACCGGCGACTTTTACGTGACCGAGGACAAGCGGTTCGTTGTGCTAGGCCCGGTTTACGTGGTTCGCAGCAACAGCGAAACCGAACGCATGATCAACACCAGGAACCAGCCCAGCTCGGGCCACCCCAATGCACCCGTCACCATTGTGGAGTACGCCGATCTGGAATGCCCCAGTTGCGCGCGGCTGCAACCCTTCTTGGAAAATCAAGTTTTGCCCCGTTACGGAAACAAGGTGCGCATCATTTATAAGGATTATCCTCTGCCCATGCACCCATGGGGCCGCACGGCGGCGGTGGCCAGCCAGTGCGCTTACGAGATTGATCCTTCGGCGGTCGTGCGCTTTCGCAGTTCGATCTTTGCCGATCAGGACCAAATTAACGTAACCAACGTTCGGGGCGCTCTATTGCGTCTCGGCGAGCAGGCCGGGATCGACCGGCTGAAGCTCGCTGCCTGCATAGATTCCAACGCGTCGTTGCCGAGAGTGGAAGCGGACGTGCGCGAGGGGGATCTGCTCCAGGTAACCAGCACGCCGACCAGCTTCATCAACGGCAGAATGGTGGTTGGCTTGCAATCGCCGGCTGAATTTTACAAACTCATCGATCAGGCGCTGGCCCAGGACAAATAGCCAGCGCTTCGGATACGCATTTCGCAGGAGAATCCTTGCGCAAGGAGACACCCACATTGCTTGCTAGAACAAGACTCGCCATCGCCTTGCTGGTTCTGACTGCGACGCTGCCAGCCCTCGCGCGCGCCACAAGCGCCCCTGCCGCCAACCAGACAGCCGATCAGGCCATGCGAGACAAGATTGCGAGCTACCTCCGCAAACGCTTCTCGGTGACCGATTCCACGTCTATGACCGTCGGCCCGTTGCTCCCCTCGATTTACACCGGCTTTGAGAAGACAACCGTCACGGTGGAAAACGGAAAGCAGAAAGCCTCCCAGAATTTCTACGTTTCCAAGGATGGGCAGTACTTGGTTCAGGGAGATATTTACTCGCTGAACGTCAATCCGCGCAAAGAGGTGGAGAGCTTAATCCGCACTCAGGATCAGCCGGCAACGGGCCCGGCCGATGCTCCGGTAACGATTGTCGAATACGCCGATCTCGAATGTCCGATGTGCGCCCAAATGCAACAGGCGCTCGAAACCCAACTGCTGCCCAAGTACGGCAACAAAGTGCGCGTCATCTACAAGGAATTTCCGCTCTTCAGCATTCATCCCTGGGCGGTTGCCGCCGCGGTTGCCAACCAGTGCGCGTATCAGATCAACCCTGCGGATTATGTGGCTTACCGCTCGCTCATTTTCCAAAATCAGAAAACCATCCAGGCGGCCACCGCACCCCAACAGTTGCTGGCCTTAGGCGTCCAGGCAGGACTTGACCGCGCGAAACTGGCCGCCTGCATAGACTCCAAGAGCGCCTTGCCGCGCGTGCAGCAGGACTTTTTGGAGGGCCAGGAACTCGGCGTCGCCAGCACTCCCACCTTTTTTGTTAACGGCAAGATGTATGCAGGCCAAATTCCGGTTGCGGATTTATTCAACGCAGTGGATCAGGCGCTCGCCGGCGCTCCCAAGAAGTAGAACTGCCCGGCCATCCGGCTGAAAGCCTGACCCTCCCTCCCAGAAATAGGCCCGGCATCCTCGCGCCCACACCGGCACGGGGCGGTCTCGCGCCTTACGAATGGGACAAGTCCATTCATTGTCCGGTTGGCTTGGCGGCGTTGCAGTTTTCACTACAGGTTTTTTGAGAATTTGCCGATATCAAGCAGTGACGAAAACTGCGTGGATGGAGTCGCAGGAAAGGCCAGCCATGGGGCATAAGCCTTGCTGGGGAATTCAAAGATCGAGTGGTTTAGATGAGCGCACTACTAAAACTTCCGGGGGAAACCAAAAGGATGAGCCAATCCGAAACTAATCCTGCGCCTATGTCCCGGTTGGAGCACATCGCACAGGAGATTCGCGCGGTGGACGACCGTGACCTTCACATGTGGTCAATCGGCCTGCTGGTCATGCTAGTGGTGGCAGGGGGCTTTATGGCCTTGGTCTTCCCCAATGTGATATGGGGGATCAAGAACCTCCGGGTAGATGACAGGTATCTGCCGCAATTGTTCTTCGGTTTTGTGGCGCTGATCGTCCTCTTTAATATCTATGCGATGGATAAGAAGCGATCGCTGCAACACGCGCGGGACGAGCTCGTCCGCCAGCTTATCCGGAGTGAGGCTGCGGAAATGCTATCTCTGGTCGATCCCCTCACGGATTTGTTCAATCGCCGGTACCTAGACGAGATCATCTCCAAGGAAGCCAGCCGGGCTAACCGCTACGGCAGCGAACTCACGCTCATGATGATCGACGTGGATGCTTTCAAGTCGGTCAACACCCGCTTCGGGCACCTGTTCGGCGACAAGGTCTTGACCGAAGTGGCGAATTTGCTCAAGAAGCATTTCCGGAATTCCGACACCGTCGTGCGGTACGGCGGCGATGAGTTCCTCGTAATTCTTCCTGAAACCTCGGAAACTGAAGCGGAACGCGCGGTTGAAAGGCTTCAAAGCCAAGTGGACGCTTGGAACAGTAACCCGCCCTTTGAAGGCTACCAGATGAGCCTAAGCTGCGGCCTCGCGTCATTCACCGGGGGCAAAGGAGCTCCCGAAGTTATCGAAATGGCCGACGCCAAGATGTATCTTCGGAAGAATCGCAAGGTTGCTGCCGTCTGAACGGCTTTTCCTAACGCGCTCGCATGGGTCCGTTTTATGGATCTCGCGGCAGCGCCACTCGCCGGGATGTGCCAGCGGTACTCGCCCGCGCTACGGCGCCTTCCTAATCATCACTACTCAAAAGTACCCAGCCAGGCCGCAAATGAATCGAACGCCGCCGGCTACGCTTTCCGCACCGCCCCCTCGAATTATTATTCGGAGAGCAGATCGGCCTTTGTAGCGCGGCTCTATCAGCGGCGAGCAGAGCCGGTCGCAAGCCGGCGCTACAACCAGAGGCGTCGCCAATTAACCCTTCTCGTTAAGTAACACCGTTGCTCACTGGAGATATCGCGTGCGGTCGAGGTGGTATAATTTCTCCCGAAAGCGCTGCGGCGTCTTGCCAAACCGCGCGGATGGAAAGAAGACGGGATCAACGTGAACGGTTGGATGCAGGTTGCCGTCGTCGTGGCTGCCGGGGGAGCGTCCGTGGGCGCCGCCGCGCTCTCCCTCGGCCTCGGCCGTAAGCTGATTCGGGCGGCTCAAGGGTGGCGCAAGACGAGCCCAGAAGAAATTGAGCGGCTGCGCCGGCTGGAGTTGAACTGGCGCGGCCGCATCACTTCCGCGCGTATCCTTGATGTCATCGAGGATGGGGCGCCTGGCGCGTTGCGCCGCGTGGTGGTTTACCGCTATGAGGTTGCAGGTGTAACTTACGAAGCCGCGCAGGAGGTTTCGGCCTTTGTCGGAGCGGAGTTGCTGACCCAGGGGCTAGCCGGGTCATCTTCCAGCGCTAAATACGATCCTCACCAACCGCTGAACTCGATGATCGCCTGTGAGGATTGGAACGGGCTGGGCGCTGCGGATTAACGCCGCGCCCTAGCATGACGGGCCGGGAAGCGGGAAAGCGGGCCTGGGTATTAAATGTCAGAACCCCGTCCTTAACGCTGCAATTTCCTTCGGTTTGGCATAACTCAACTCGATGAACCTGGAGCAAAAACTCGAAGAGTTGCGGCGCCGGAACTCCGAGGCGGAGCGCGGAGGCAGTGACGAGCGCCGCGCGCGCCAGAAGGCCGAAGGGAAGCTTTCGGCGCGCGAGCGGCTGGAGGCGCTGTTTGATGACGGCGCGTTTGAAGAGATCGACAAGCTCGTCGAACACCAGAGTCACAACTTCGGCCTGGCGGAGCAGCGCATTCCGGGCGACGGAGTGATCACCGGTTACGGCCGCATCAATGGGCGCCTCACTTTTGCATTCTCCCAGGACTTCACGGTTTTCGGCGGCTCGCTCGGCGAATCCAACGCCGCGAAAATCTGCAAGGTCATGGATTTGGCTCTCAAGGCCGGCGCGCCGGTGGTGGGCCTGAACGATTCGGGCGGAGCGCGCATTCAGGAAGGAGTTGCCTCGCTCGCCGGATACGCGGAGATTTTCCTGCGTAACACACTCGCTTCCGGCGTGATCCCGCAGATTTCAGCCATTCTCGGTCCGTGCGCGGGCGGGGCGGTCTATTCGCCGGCCATCACGGATTTCATTTTCATGGTCGATCAGTCGAGCTGCATGTTCGTGACCGGGCCGGACGTGATCAAGACAGTGATGCACGAAGAGGTCACTAAAGAGGAGCTGGGCGGCCCGATGACCCACAACCGCGTGAGCGGCGTCGCCCACTTCCTGGCTTCCGATGACGCGGACTGCATGGCGCGCGTGGGGGAGCTGCTCTCCTTCCTGCCGCAGAACAACCACGAGGACCCGCCGCGGGTTGAAACCAACGATCCTGCGGACCGTTGCGACGAAGAGATCGATCGCTTGGTTCCGGCGGAATCCGACCGGCCGTACGACATCAAGCAGATCATCGAGCGCGTGGTGGACGATGGCTACTTCCTGGAGGTTCAGGAGTACTTTGCGCGCAACCTGGTGGTGGGCTTCGCCCGCCTGGGCGGCCAGAGCGTGGGCGTGGTGGCGAACCAGCCGGAAGTGCTGGCGGGCTGCTTGGATATCAACGCCTCAACGAAAGGCGCGCGATTCGTCCGCTTCTGCGATGCGTTCAACATCCCGCTCGTTACGTTCGTGGATGTGCCCGGATTCCTCCCCGGCACGCAGCAGGAGTTTGGCGGCATCATCCGCCACGGCGCGAAACTCCTCTTCGCGTTCGCCGAAGCGACGGTGCCGAAGGTCACGGTGATCACTCGCAAGGCTTACGGCGGCGCTTACTGCGTGATGTCTTCCAAGCACATCCGCACCGACATCAACTACGCCTACCCGACGGCGGAAATCGCCGTGATGGGCGCTGAAGGCGCGGTGAACATCGTGAACCGGAGGGAACTGGAAAAAGCAGAGGACCCCGAAGCGCTGCGCAAGGAAAAGATCGAAGAGTACCGCACCCGCTTCGCCAACCCCTATGTCGCGGCGGAGCGCGGCTATGTGGATGCGGTGATTTTGCCCCGCGAAACGCGCCCCAAGTTGATCGCCGCCCTACGCATGCTGGATACCAAGCGGGAAACCATGCCACCGAAAAAGCACGGCAACATTCCGCTGTAGCACACGCGATGCGCGAAATCAGGAGGCCAGAGTGAGTCCGCGAACGGACGATTTTGCCGGGCCATCATAGGGTCTGAAGAGGACCGAAGAACCGCGTACGATGAAGGAATGCCGGGCAGGCTCGGAGTCATTCCGCAGAGGAAAGTCGGCTCGATAGTGCGCGCCACGGCTTTCCTTGCGGGCGCGCGCGCAGCTCACAATCAGGCGGGCCACTACGAGAAGATTTTCGGTTTCGTAATGCTGGAGGCTGGCCTTGGCCGGGCATTGAAGGTGGATGGCGTCAAGGCGCTTGGCAGCTTCGCCAAGTTTGCCGCCCTTCCGGATGATGCCGGCGCTGTTCCACATGATTTGGCGAATCTCGCCAGCAATCGCTTCAAGCTCGGCTGGGTCTGTAGTCGCACTGCCCTCTGCCTTCGCCTGCGGAACCAGTGGCTCGGGATACGACAGCCCCTCCGGCCACGGGGCTGGGCCGTGGCCAGCCTTCATGGCCGCGGCCGCCCGCGCACCGTAGACGAGACCTTCCAAGAGTCCGTTGTTCGCCAGGCGATTGGCGCCGTGCACTCCGGTCGCGGCCGTTTCGCCCGCCGCGTAGAGGCCTTCGAGAGTTGTCGAGCACTCAATATCCGTCGCCACGCCGCCAATCGCAAAGTGCGCCGCCGGGCGGACGGGCACCAGGTCCGCCGTGATGTCGATGTTGCTCTCCAGGAAGTCAGCGTAGGTGCGCGGGAAGCTTCGTTTGATCTCATCAGGGTTGAGTCTTGTGAGATCAAGATAGACAAATTCGCCGCGGCTGCGCTGAGTCTCCATCAGAATCGCGCGCGAGACCACATCGGCAGGGGCCAGTTCGCCAGCCTCGTGATACCGGGGCATGAAGCGCTCCAGTTCCAGGTTGCGGAGTTGCGCGCCTTTTTCGCGTAGGGCCTCGGGAAGCACCCGGCGCGGCCCTTTACGGGCATAGAGTACGGTGGGATGAAACTGGATGAATTCCATGTCGGAAAGCAGGCCGCCGGCGCGAAAGGCGAGAGCGGCCCCGTCTCCGCAGGCGTCTGGCGGGTTCGTGGTTTCCGCATAGACCTGGCCCAGGCCCCCGGTGGCCAGCAATACCGCCGCCGCACGAACACACTTCAACTTTCCGCTGGCTTCGTCCAAATAGGTCGCTCCGCAAGCCCTGCGGCCATCCATGAGCAGCTCGACGGCGGTAGCGGATCGCTTTGTGCGCACCGGTTTGAGCGAGTTTGCCTTGGCGGCGAGGGCGCGCAGGATTTCCGCCCCGGCAGGCTCTCCGCGCGAACCAACGAAGTGCGTGCGCTTGCGATGGGCGGAAAGCTGCACCGCCTTGGGTTCCAGCCGCGCTCCCCACTCCGTAAGCCGGCGAACTTCACGCGAGCCTTCTTCAACCAAAATGCGCACGGCCTCCTCGCGGCACAGCCCATCGCCTGCCCGCAACGTTTCGCGCAAGTGGAGCGTGATATCTTCATCCTCGCCAAGCGACACCGTGATGCGGCTGCGAGCGTGGTGCGCCGAAGACTGCGATGGGTCCCCTTTCGAGAGAAGCAAAACAGCGCCTGCGGCGGCAAGATCAACCGCCGCGCGAAGACCGGCAACCCCGCCGCCGATCACCAGAAAATCGACCTTGGACTCCGGGCGGACTCCCATGACTGCGATAATCATACCTTCGCCCACCGGACGCCGCAATGCCCGCTACGGCATTCGCTCCGCGAGGCCCTTTGCCGGGATTGCCGGTACGCAGGCCGCATCCCAAAACCTCAGGGGTTCGAGAATGTGCGGAAGGCGTGTGAGAGGAGGTGAAACGCCTGCCGTGTAATGGCTGTGTGCGGGTTCAGTCCCAGGAAAGATCTGAAGGTTATTGAGTCTTGCGGCGAGCTTCTTCCAACGCCTGCTGGGCTAAAGCGTAATCCGGGCACATGCGCAGCGCGGTTTCAAAGTGCCCCCGCGCCTTGCGGTACATCTCTTTCGCCATGTAAACGCGCCCGAGATTGTAATGGGGATAGTGATAGGTTTCGTAACGCCGCGCCTGCAAGGAGCGTTCGAGCCAGGGAAGGGCTTCGTCATATTGGCCGCGCTCAATCAGATAAGAACCGATGTCGTTGTAAGGATTGCCGAATTCGGGGTCAATCTGGATCGCCTTCTTGCACTCCTCAATCGCTTCATCCAGTTTGCCCTGATAATGGTACGTCCAGCCGAGGAATGTATAAGCCTCGGCCGTGGGGTGAAGGTCGAGCGAACGCTTGTAAAGCTCGACCGCCATGTCGTATTCGCCGCCCATTTGGTACTGGTAGGCTTCCTTGAGAAGATCCCACGCGGCTTGATGGTTGTCGATCAGCATGGCGCCCCGCTTCCTGGACAAGTAGTTAGCACGCTGCCCGAGAAATTGTCAAATGGCATGGCACGGCGTCCATCCACAGGCTGGCGCAGATTCTTGAGTCTGAAGCTGTGAAAAAAGGTCAAAAAGCTGAAAGGCCTCTCGTAAAGGCGCCAAGGTCCGCGAAAAAAATTAAAGTATCTCCCCTTTGCGTTTCTTTGCACCTTAGCGCTTTTGCGAGAGGGCGCTTTTGCATTGTACCTCGCCTGCTATAATGAGGGCTCGCCAAATGCTTGGGTGACCCTGTGATCTCTGCGCGCCTTTCAATTCGGCTTGAATGAATGAGTTGGCATACACCGCGATAAGATGCCTATGAACGGACGCAGCAAAGTGGCGGATGAGAGCGGCGCAAGTAATCTTGAGACGGAGAATGGGAAACCGCGGCAATCCTGCAGGGAAATAGGCTTACCTGATTATCAACACGTTGTCGTTAGACTCAAAATGAAATGTTAAAAGCGGGCAAAATCGATTTTGCCCTTGACATTTCATTTCTTAGAATGCATGTTAGCAGGCTTTCCGCATTCTTTGCACGAATTCCGGAGGAATCGACGCCCGCGCGCGAGCTATGGTGGCCCATAAAAAGGTTCTGATCTGCTTCCACGACAAGTGTTTCGACGGCGCTTGCTCGGCGGCTTTCTTTACGCGCTTCTATCGCGCCCGGATTGATGCCACCGCCGAAATCAGCTATCGCGGCATGGCGCACCGGGCCGGGCAACTTTTCGATGGGACGATGTTCGCCGGGGACGAAAACATCATCGTCGATTTCAAGTACTCGAGCTCGGACCGCCTGACCTGGTGGTTTGATCACCATCAAAGCGCCTTCCTGAGCGACGCCGACGCCGCACACTTTCACCGCGACTCGAGCGGCCGGAAGTTCTACGATCCCACTTTCCTTTCGTGCACCAAGCTGATCTCCCATATCGCCAAAACACAATTCGACTTTCACCCGCACGATCTCGATGAGCTCGTTTACTGGGCGGATCTGATTGACGGTGCCCGGTACCCGGACGCCAAGACCGCGGTGGAAATGAAGGACCCTGCCACGCAGATTACGCTCGTGATCGAAGGGGCCGCGGATCAGGATTTCGTCCCAAGCCTCATCCCCGAGCTAGCGTCGCGCACGCTCACGGAGATTGCCGCGCTGCCGCGGATTCGGGAAGAGTTCGAGCGGCTGCACCGCCAGCATCTCAAGTGGATGGATATTATCGGCGCGCGTGGCGAACTGGAAAAGGGAGTGCTCTCTTTTGACGTCAGCGACCAGAACCGGGAAGGCTTCAACAAATTCATCCCCTACTATCTCTTCCCCGAAGCCATCTATACGGTTTCGGTCAGCCGCTCTCCGGGCCGCATTAAAATTGCCGTCGGCAGCAGCCCCTGGAAGCAGGCCGCGAAGCCGGCAAACCTGGCGAGCATTTGCGAGCGCTATGGCGGCGGCGGACATGCCAAGGTAGCGGCGATTTCTCTGCCGCCCGGCGACCTGCCCGCCGCGCAGCAGGTGGCGAAGCAGATCATCGAGGAACTGCGGTCGGGGTTCGCGCCTTAGCGTTTGGAGACAAATTGCAACGGTTTCCCATCCAAACGCTGAGGCGGATTGACGTGAAACATTTCGAGCACGGTAGGCGCGATATCCGTGATGCTGGGATCAGTATTAACAACCGGGCAGCTTGAGAAGAAGATGCCTTTCGTGTTGCTTGGGTCCGATGAGCAGTGATCGCCGCTCCACTTGCGCTCGTTCGGCACGACAATGCCCGGCGGAATCGCGCCGAGCGCCGTTTGCCAGGACGTGCGGTAACCCGGCTGGAAATCGAGTTGAAGATCCGGAGCCTTGCTAAGGTAGGCGCCGCGGTCGATCCGGCTTCCGAAATAAACCGCCTGCAGCACCGGCTGGCGGGTTTGCGGGTCGCGATAAGCCAGGAGCTTGGCGCGGATTTGTTGGAGCAGGCGGCTGGCGTCGGGCCCCGGTGCGACGATGCCGTCGCGCTCGCGGCCGCGGAGGTTCAGGTAGATTTGTCCGAGGCCGAGAGAGTACGCCTGAGTCCGGCTCCAGTCAACGTTAGGGAAAAAGCTGCCTTTGCTGAACAGATCGCTCAGCGAGTAAGCCTTCTGTTGAAGGCCGGGATTGCGCAGCGTCATGAAGCCGTTTTCCACCAGCCACGTGTTGGTGTTGAAGCCGCGGCGAAAGCTATGGAATCCGTGGTCTGAAACAATCAGCAGCGTTGCCCCCGGTTCCATTGCCTGCTCGACTTCTCCGACGATTTGGTCCATCCGTTCGTAGACTTCGAGGATGGCGTCGCCGTACTTCCGCGCTTGCACCGGATCGTAGCGTGGGCTGCGATGGTCCATGAGCCGGTAGAACATGTGGGATACGTTATCCGTGCTCGTGAAAATGGAAACCAGCAGCCGCGGATCATCCCGCTTGAGTTCGCCCACGGTGATTTCGCTGAGCTTCCGCATGGTCGCGAAGGCGTCGTTCAGAAAAACGCCGTCGCTCATCTTCTCTTCGTTCAGCGCCCACGTATCATTCCACCAGCCGACCGTCTTGAATAATCCGTGCCTTTTCACGAGCGCTGCCGTGAAGTTTGCAGGGTAGGAAATGGGCAGCGCGGGAGAAACCGGGTCGATATTGAGCGGCGACATATAGACCCGCAGGCTTGGAAACACGTTGATCACGTAGAAGCGCGCGATGGCGTGCACCGCAAACAGAGGAGTGATGCGAAAGGCGATGCGAAACCAGCCGCTCCAGTGGCCCTTCTGCACCGTTTCGCGCTTGCCGCCGAGCGCAATGATCACCGAATTCTGCACAGGCTGAACCGTGAACTCGACCGGCTCTGAAATTCGCCGGAAGACTTTTGCCGTGGGATCGACGGGACCATTGATAGACGCCCGTGCCGTTTGGCCTTTAAGCCGGAGACTGACCAACTTTCCTCCAAACTCGGTGTTCCCGGCGTCCCAGGGTTCAAGGTCAGTGCTGAAATAGAAGAACGTGCCCCAAGTAGCGCGGATATCCGGCACTCCGAGCCCGGCCCACAGTTTTCCGCCGGGCATAGGCGTGGGTGGGAATTCGAGAGGCATGCGTAGCACAACGGTTTTGTATCCTGCGCCGGCCACCGCTTTGTAGAAGGGAACGCCATGCCGTTCGTTGATCAGGACTGGCGCCTTGACCGGAACCAGGCTGAAGAGGAATTGCGCCTTCTGCGATTTAACCAGCGCCATTTGGGGAAGATAGGTTTTGGGGTCGCGGGTGAGAAAGTCAAAAATGCCCGTGTTTCCGGGCTTCAACCCGGTTGCGAACGACGCCCAGGAAACGGGAGATTCGGGCGGATTCGTCGTGCCGAGTGGCCGGAATGCACCCTGGCGCGCCAGACGGGCGAGATTCGGCAGCTTTCCCTCGCTCATCCACTTCGAAGCCAAGTTCGGATCAGCTCCGTCGAATCCAAGCACTACGACCTGCCGGGTTTTGGTGCGCGCCGGCAGGCTGCTTTCCTGCTGCTTTTTGTGGCATCCCGGCGAAGCGGCTGCCAGAGCCAGGACAAAAAGAAGGGCGGCCTTTGAGCGTTTTGGCATCCTCTATTTCATTGTACGGCCAGCGGGCAGGCCAAGCCGCCTGGAAAGCGCGCCTTTTTGGCCCGGCCTGATCTCCGGCGCCATGGGCTACCCGAGACGCGAGAATGAGCGGTCAATAGTTAGGGAAAGCGTGGCCATGGCGCTTTCCACATAACTTGTCATGGCGTCCCGGTAGAAGGCCAAACTGCGCTCGCGGATCGCGATTTCCGGTTCCTCGGGGGAGGCCAGATGGTGAGTTTCATGCAGGACGACGCTCAGCAGCTTCAGCCGGAACTGCTTTTTGTGAAATTCCTCAAGGCGGCTGCCCGCCAGGAACTTGGCATCCATCGCCGTATCCGAAAGAGGCAATGCCTGCCATGCCGCCACGTGCTGCCAGGCAACGTCCATTTCTCCGATGCGTATCCCTCCGAACGCGTCGTGCGGCTCCGCAAACGGAGCTTCGCGGACGGCAGGATGGCGGTGGCCCAGACAGCCGCACAAATTATTGCGTCGAAGCTGAATCACGATGAGTCCAGGGGCACTGAACAGGATTTCCTCGTAAGCTTCGCGGCAAGCCTGCGGAGAGTCTACCCAATCCTGCTCAACGGCCAGAGACAATTGGCGGGCGGTGCGGGCGTCGCGGAAGGAGTGGGCTACGGCCAGGAGGGGTTGGGACCGGTCGCCGAAGCGCGTGAGCAACTGCCTATGGCCGCTCCCCCATTCCCGCCAGCGAATCCACCGCGGCCGCGAGTGCAAGTAGTCTGAGATTGCGGCAGATGAAAGAGTCTGCTCGTCTCGCATTCTTAGGGCGTGTCTCAGAAGGTCGTCCATTCGAAACCTCCCGCAGCGTCGTGGGCCTGGCGCTTGGGGCAAACATGCGCTAAATGAGTCAAGTTTTTCCGCGCCCCCTCACAGCCCATGCCCTCTCCCCCGATTGGGGGAGAGCCGCAACTTGGAAAGTATGGACAGGCCGGATTGCCTCACAAGCCCATGCCCTCTCCCTTAGATTGGGGGACAGACTATAACCGTAGCACGGGGATGTGGACGCCAGCCTCACAGCCCATGCCCTCTCCCTTAGATTGGGGGACAGACTATAACCGTAGCACGGGGATGTGGACGCCAGCCTCACAGCCCATACCCTCTCCCCCGATTGGGGGAGAGGGTGGCCCGCGGTGCGGGACGGGTGAGGGGCATTAACTCCCTTCCGGATCGAGCATAGATATGCCGGTTTGCGCGAAGCTAATCTTCATCGCCGTAAATGAATACGCCTCCCATCCGGACCCTCACCACGATCACTTGCGCGCCTTCGAAATTCATAAATGAAATCGTCTTGCTGAACCCCGTAGCATCCTGAGACGTGCCGTGGAGGTCGCTTTGCACGTATCCCAGCCAGGTCCGCGCGTCAAGCAAGCGCAATCCGTAAACGTGGGGGACGTCCACTTCAACGTCTCCGTAATTTACGTCGAGCATCTCCTTGCCCACAATTCCGGAGACGGTCACATCCCCATCGACGCATTTAAGGCGCACGTTCGCGTCGTACGGCATGTGAATAGTGAAATTGACGGAGAGTTTGGACTCGTCGCGAAAGGGCCGCCACGGCCGCCGGCTGGGGTAAGTCGTGCTGAGGCTGATCTTGTGGTCCTGGCCGGTCAGGTGAACGCCGATCCGGTGATAGAGCTTTTCGGCCTTCTTCGCGGAACCAGCTTCCACCACCTTTTCTGCCTTGATGGTGAGCCGCGGATTGTCCCAACCCTCGATATCCAGGTCTCCCGTGCGCGTGTTAAGCGTGAGCGTCCCATAGGAAAACATCCGAACCGCGTAGCGGCTCACCCTGCGGAACTCGTCGCCATGAACCGGGATGCTGAATAACAGCACGATGAAGGCGCACAACGCTGGGGCCACAGCCCAGCGCCGCATACGGCGCGACGGAGCCTTGACCTCGAAAGTGCGCGGAGCTTCGCGTAACGCCATGGGATTGCCTTGCTGGAGAAGCCGCTGCGCCCGCCGTGATTCAGGAGCGAATTCCGCGGCCACCCGCAGTCCCAATGGTATGACTGAAAGACCTGGGTGGCAACTTATTGAAAATTACAAATTATAGCGACAACATCTGCTGTGGCGGCGCTGTCCTCAGCGTCGAAAGACGCCGGTGGGGACACCGGCGCACCAGGGAAAGTAGCGCTGAGCTTTACGCCCGGCATTGCCGCTACAGGACCGGAACCCACGGCATCTTCGTCTCCCTGCGCTAAGGCGAGTGAGCGGGGACGGTGGGCGCCTCATTCCGGCCCTTCAGTCGTGCGCAAACCTGGAATTCCACCTGCGCATCTGCCACCTGGCTCATTTTTTGGTAAGCCTGGCCCAATGCGCAGTGGGCGGCCGCATTCTGCGGGTCGATCGCCAACGCGGTCTTAAGCTCGCTTACGGCCTGCGGCAACTCGTTGCGCGCCAGAAAAACGCGTCCGAGGCCGGCGTGCGCCTCAGCGTTTTTCGGTTGCAGCTTCTCGCCTTGCTCAAAGAGGCGTGAGGCCGCCTCAATATCGCCTGCCTTAAGTTCGAGATCTGCCGCCAGGCAATACGGCTGGTAAAGCTGTGGATTCGCCTGGATCCCCTGTTTGAATTGTTCGAGCGCCGCCTTCAAGTCTCCCTGTTGCTGGTCGATCCGCCCCAGGTAGTAGTGCGCCAAGGGCTGTTGCGGCGCCAGTTGCAGCGCCCTCTGGAATTCTTGCATGGCCGCATGATTCCGGCCGGTGTGAGCGTAGGCGCGGCCGAGGAGCAGATGCGCGTCTGCATTTAGCGGTTCAAGCCGCAGGAAGCTTTCGAGCGGCTCCACGGAGGCTTGATAGCGGGCGGAGCGGAATTCCACGATTCCCAGGTCGTAGTAATTCTTGGGAATTGTCGGGTCCAGTTCAATCGCCTTGCGAAGGTCAGCGCTTGCCTCGTTGCTGAGACCCGCTTTGAACTCGATCACTCCAAGCAGTTGAAAGGCCGCCGAGGAATTTGGATTTCGGGCTGCCGCTTGGCGGGCAAGAAGCAGCGCTTGGTCCGTTTGGCCAGCGGCCAAACGCGCCTGGATTTGAGCGTTGAGCGTGGATTCCTGGCTCTGCGCCAGCAGCCGCGCCCCTGCACTCGCGCCGAGGCAGAGTGCAGCAATGAGGATTACGCTTAGCGCGGCACCGCGGTGAGAGTTCACACTTTGATGGTATGCGTCCGCGCAGATGAGTTCAACCGGATGGAAACCGCGGCCACGGGCCGCCGCCTGCCACAGCGGGCCGCTTGCATTTTGGAGTGCGGCAGCGTAGCTGCCGCCTTGCGTTAGCCCGTGGTTTGGAGCGCATATCGTGCGCGGCCATAGTCAATACTTCCATTCCCTGGCCCACTGTGCGGGAGAGAGCGTGGACCGCATCATTCTCTCGCTATTCAATCGCTTCTATGCATAATGGCATAAGTCGACGACAGCCATTTGCTGGTGCGCCGCTCTATGAGCGGCGAAATCCGCTGATCGCAGACCGGCGCACCAGTTTTGGAGCGTCGGCGACTTATGTCGCTCGGTATAAGTAGGATTGGCGAAACCGCATCCTCCATGCTTTTACACAAGCAGCTTGACGTCACCCCAGTATGGGGAACGGCGGCCAACGTCGCACGTGCTGTAGTACAATGGTGCGCTCCCACTGGAAATTTCATGACTGGATTCGGAGGCTTATGACTCACACAGAAATCGTTACGCACCTGGCAGGGGTTTTCCCGCCAGTAACGACCCCCTTTAATCGCCGGGGCGGCATTGACGAGAAGGCTTTCCGCGCCAACATGCAGCGCTATGCGGGCATCGGGCTAAACGGCGTGGTGGTGGCAGGATCGACAGGCGAAGCGCCTTATTTGAGCGGAGCCGAGCGGCTGCGGTTGATCGAAATCGCCCGCGAAGTCATTCCCACGCCGGAACTGGTGATTGCGGGCACGGGGCTTGAGAGCACAGCGGAAACGCTCCGGCTCAGCCGTGAAGCGGTGGCGCGCGGCGCGGATGCCCTGCTCGTGTTGCCGCCCGTTTACTACAAGGCTGCGATGAAGCCCGTCATTATCGAACATCATTTCCGCACGATAGCGGATGGATTGAAGCGGCCAGTTCTGATCTACTCGATTCCCCAGTGTTCGGGGCTTCAGATGGACGTCGAGATGATCGGTCGCCTCTCGCGGCACCCGAACATTCCTGGCCTCAAGGAAAGCTCCGGAAATGTGGATTTCGTCCGCGCGATCCTGGGCAAGGTGAAGAAAGGCTTCCGCCTGCTTATGGGCGCCGGTTCGGGATTTGTAGCGGCGCTCGAGGCAGGCGCGACGGGCGGCATCCTCGCGCAGTGCGGCTTCGAACCGCAGCTTTGCATTGGATTGTACGAGGCTTTCCGTCTGGGTGATGGCGCGGCGACGGAACGCTTGCAGGCGCTGCTGCGGGTTCTAGTGAGCGAGATCAACAACACTTACGGCATTCCGGGCGTCAAGGCGGCGCACGACTTGAGCGGTTACGCGGGAGGCGATCCGCGCCCGCCGCTGCTGCCTCTCGCCGCGGCGGCGCGGCGGAAAATCGCATCCACGCTTAAGCGCGTGCGGGCTGAGTTGGATGTTTAATCGTGGATGACCAGCCAGGATTGGTTTTGATCTTTTTCAAGCTTTCCGCGGAAAATTCGGATCGCGCACGGTGAGGCCGGGCTTGGGAAGCTGGCCTGAGCAATTTCGTTACGTTATCCCGCAGGTGCGTGATCGCCGCCTTGTGAATTTGGGAAACGCGCGACTCTTTGACTCCCATCCGCTCGCCAGCCTCTTTCATGGTCATATCGCGTCCATAACGGAGCGCAAGAACGGTCCGCTCTCTTGCAGGCAACGAAGCAGCGGCAAGGTGGAGGATCGCGCGCTGTTCGGCCCGGTAGCACAAATCGAAAGGATTGTTGCGCTCGCCGGGCGCCGCTTTTTCCTCATAAAGATTCGCTTCCGGAATCAGGTTGGGTCTCATCCACGCCATGTCCGCAACCTTCAGGACCCGAACGGTCCGGTACCATTTCTTCAGGCTCACTCCGAGGGCGTGCGCCATCTCCTCATCGCTTACAGAGCGGCCCAATGCAGCTTGCAGACGCATGTAAGTTTTCTCGGCGTCCTTGCACTTCCGCCGCACGTCGCGCGATACGAAGTCCATCTTCCTCAAGCTGTCCAGCATTGCGCCGCGGATGCGGTGGCGGGCGTAGGTCTCGATTTTTACGCGCCTTCGGGAATCAAACTTCCGGACCGCGCACAACAACCCGATGACACCCGCTCCAGCCAGGTCATCCAGGTCGGCGTGCTGCGGCAGATGATCGAGCATTTGGTAGGCCACGCTCTTTACCAAGGGAAGCAGCTTCACTGCCAGCCTATCCGGCTCCTGATTGCTCTGCGCCGCGGGATGCGCCGCAGTCACTCGCGAGTTCGTCCCAAGGTGCGAATGTTTCGGATTGGCCGCGCGTGAAATAGATCCTCTCACGCGCGACGCGCGGCTCGGCTGCCTCTGCTGATAGGGCGTACTAGTGAACGTGGCCACAAAGACCCTCGCCTTCCCGGGATTTGAGATGCCATGAAGGAGTAGCTCTCGCTTTACCGCAATCGCTGTCAGGAAATCTGATATCCACGGGCAGGAAGCCGAAACGCTGCCCCAAGGCGGCCTCAAGAACCGGAGGTGCAGAATCCGCGCGCTCGAAGGCGAAGTAAGGCTGTTTGAATTCACCCAGCGCCTCCCGGACGGTCCAGGCGTCCGCTGGGTTTTCTTGCAGTAACCGTTTTCCGGTGAGATCAATCCTGGTTACCATAACGTCCTCATTGCGGCTCTGCTTCACGGCCCGCTTCGCCCACAGTCAAAGCAAAGACAGCGGGCTTATGCGCGCCGGGTTTTGCATGAGATTCCCGCTGGATCCCTCGCAATGTCTGATCGGGGATTGAAAGAAACGCACTCACGACGGCGGGGTCGAACTGGCGGCCGGACTGACTTCTGATTTCCTCGAACGCGGTTTCAAAGGATAGCGCCCTGCGATAAGGACGGTCGGAGGTCATGGCGTCAAATGTGTCCGCCACCGCGAAGATGCGGGCCCCGAGAGGAATGTCCTCGCCACGGAGATGGTTCGGGTAGCCGGCGCCGTCGTAGCGCTCGTGGTGCGCCCGGACGATGGCGGCGGCCGGCGCGAGAAAGGCGATGCGGCAGACGAACTGATAGCCGAGCAGCACGTGGGTTTGCATGACCGCCTCCTCTTCCTTGGTCAACCGGCCTTCTTTGAGCAAAATGCCGTCGGGTATGCCGATTTTGCCGATGTCGTGCAAGTAGGCGCCGCGCGAGAGCTCGCGAAGGCGCTCGGCGGAAATCCCTACAACCTCTGCGATTTTCAAGGCGTAATGCGTGACGCGGTTCGAGTGGCCGCCGGTTGCGGCGTCACGAAGGTCCAGTGCAGCGCCTAAAGCCTGCAGCGTTTCGTCGTAAGTCGTCTCAATCTCCTGGTACGCCCTGGAGAGCTGCCGCGTCCTTTCTTCGACCATCTCCTCGAGCCTTTGGCGGTAACTCTCCAGTTCCACCTCCAGATGTTTTTTTTCGAGAGCCTGGAAGACGCTGCGCAGCACGGCGTCCAATTTGAAGGGCTTTACCACGTAATCGGACGCGCCCTTTTTCATCGCCTCGATGCCGGTTTGCACGTCCTGTTCGCCCGTCACCAGCAGGAAGGCAACGTGGGGGCGCTCGCGGAGGGCCGCTTGCATAAAGTCCAGGCCGGAGATGCCCGGCATGTGCAGATCGGAGAGGATCACGTCAAACGACTCCTGGCGAAGTCTTGAGAGGCCGGCTTCTCCGCTCAGAACTGATTCGCAGTCGTAACCTTCACCGCGCAGCTTCAGGCAGAGAATCTCGCAGATGGTGGGATCGTCGTCCACCACGAGGACGCGCGCGATGTACTTGCCGGTGCTCATAACAAGTGGCGACTAGGTAGTCGTAGCGCCGACCTTCAGGTCGGCATTTTGAAGGCTGTGCCGGGCTAAAGCCCGGCGCTACAAAACCAAAATGAGACACTACCTCAGGCTACGCCGCCTTGCTTTATATCCAGAAGTCCGAAGCTAAGGACCCGTTCAGAAATCACTGTTCCATCTTCCAACCGGCGCCCCTCACCCGCCGCTTCGCGTCACCCTCTCCCCGCTTGCGGGGAGAGGGCAGGGGTGAGGGGGTGTATTTGATCCGAAATGGAACAGTTATTATCTGACAGCCCCTACGGTAGCTTCGGCGTTGTAGCCTGCAGGTTAATCTTCTCAAGTGCAGGCTTCAGTTGACGGAGCGCTGCCTGGAGCCGGGAGCAAGCTGCTTGCGCTGCAATGAAATCCTCATGCTCCGCTGAAGCTTCCAGCTCGATCACTGCCTGACACACCGGCTGAGCCGCAAAGTTGGCGGCCTCACCCTTCAAACTGTGGGTGGCGCGCCTCAAAGCCTGGCTATCCTTTTGAGCGATTGCCTCGCGCACAGCGGCGAGTTGCTTCGGATATTCTTGCAGGAACAACGCCGCCACCTCCGCCAGTAAATCCTCATCTCCATCCACGTGAGCGAGCGCCGCGGAGTAATTGAAGGGCTCGGGTTTTTTCACGCCCCGGCCGTCAGGGTGCCTCGACGGAGGCACAGAAGTAACTTTCGCTGTGCTGGCGCTGTTGTCTACGACCGGCTCCGAAACTTGCTCGTCGTTGCGTTGCCCCTGGGCCGACTTGGAGAGAACCGCGTGAATAGCCTCCATTAGCTCGTGCCGGTTGATGGGTTTTGAGACGTAAGCGTCCATGCCCGCTTCCAGGCAGCGCTCACGGTCGCCCTTCATGGCGTAGGCGGTCATGGCGATAACGGGTGTGTGTCTTCCTTGGGCCATTTCCCGCTTGCGGAGGGCGGCCGTGGCTTCAAAACCATCCATTTCCGGCATTTGCACGTCCATCACCACGAGATCGAACGTCTGCTCCTCAATTGCGGCCAGCGCCTCAAGCCCATTTCCCGCGACGACGACTTGATTCCCCATCTTTTCGAGAAGCCGGGTGGCAAGCGCCTGATTGACGGCGTTGTCCTCGGTCAGCAGGATTTTGAGTCCGCTCGGCTCATGTTTCTCGTCAACGCTCGAGCGCGCCTCGCGCAGGCTGTGACGAGTGATCAGGGAAAGCCCCCCGGCTTGAGACGCCCGCCCGAGAACTTTGAGGATGGCGTCACGAAGCTCGGATTGCGCGACCGGCTTGGTGAGATAAGCGGCGATGCCCAGGCGGCGGCAGCGGGCTGCGTCTCCGCGCTGGCCGCCGGAGGTGAGCATCATGATGGTGGCGCCGGTTAACTTTGGATGCTCCTGAATCCGCTCGGCGAGTGCGAAGCCGTCCATGTCTGGCATATGCGCGTCGGTGAGCACGAGATCGAAGGGGGCGTGTGAGATCGAGGCCTCTGAAAGCACGCGGAGCGCAGTCTCGGCGTTACTGGCCAAAATGGGCTTTGCGTCCCAGCGTTTAAGGATCTCTCCCAAAATGCGCCGGTTGGTGGCGTTGTCGTCCACCACGAGCACGCGCAGGCCGCGAAGCAGATTTTCCCCTGCCGGCGTGTCGGGCGCGGCCGCCTTTGCCGGATGCCGGAAGCTGATAGTGAAATGAAAGTTACTGCCGCGGCCCGGCTCGCTCTCCACCCAGATGCGCCCGCCCATGATTTCAACAAGACGAGCGGAGATGGTGAGTCCCAATCCGGTGCCGCCATACTTGCGAGTCGTTGAAGAATCAGCCTGGGTGAAGGCGCCGAAGATGGCCTGTTGTTTTTCCGGCGGAATGCCTATCCCCGTGTCGCTTACCACGAAATGCACCACCGCCCCGGTTTCGTTCTCCGTTTCCAGGCTCACGCGGGCCACGACCTCGCCGGTTTCGGTGAATTTGATGGCGTTGCCCAGCAGATTCACCAGAATTTGCCGAAGCCGGACGGGATCGCCCACGACGTCATCGGGCACTTCGGGGTCCACGTCGCATGCCAGTTCGAGACCCTTCTGGTGCGCCCGGAGAGCCACCGCCTTCATGGTTTCGGCAAGACTGTCCCGGAACCTGAACTCGATGAGGTCAACATCCACCTTGTTGGCCTCGATCTTGGAGAAATCGAGAACGTCATTGATAACCGTCAACAGCGACTGGGCGGAGAACTTCACCATTTCCAGATACTCGCGCTGCTCGGGAGCGAGGTCCGTATCCAAGGCTAATTCCGTCATGCCCAGAATGCCGTTCATAGGCGTCCGGATTTCGTGGCTCATGTTTGCGAGGAATTCACTCTTGGCGCGGTTGGCAGCTTCGGACGCTTCCTTCGCCCGGCGTAATTCGACTTCCGCCTGCTTGCGCTCGGTGATATCACGGCCCGACGCGTAGAATACTTCCTGGCCCTTAAGCGCGGCGGCATTCCACTCCGTCCAGCGGTAAGACCCGTCTTTTGCGCGAGCTCGAAGCTCAAACGTAACCGTATCAGCGCCTGCCTTGAGGGCTTCGAGTTGGGCCGCAGCGGCTTGGCGGTCCTCCGGATGGGCGAGACTTATGTAGGGTTCGGCCAGCAAGTCCTCTATGGTGAATCCAAGGGTTTGCGTCCAGGCGGCGTTGAGCCGTTTGAGGTAGCCATCAAAACCGAAGAGGCCCATCATATCCAGTGAGACGTTCCAGGTGCGCTCCAATTCCTGTGCTGCCTGTTTGCGCTTGGTAATGTCCCGGATCACGGCGATCACGAGCGAATCCTTTTCTGTCCTTGCGGGACTTAGCGTTACGTCCACCGGAAACTCGGTCCCGTCCTTGCGCAGGCCGTACAGTTCCAAACCAGCACCCATTGTCCGTGGTCGCGGTTCAAGACAGTACTCACGGCGGTGGGCTAGATGGTCGGCCCGAAGGCGCTCGGGAATTAAGACCTCCACGGGTTGGCCGGTCAATTCGTCGCGGCTATACCCGAATGTCCGCTCCACTTGGGCGTTAACCCGCACGATCTTCCCTTCGGAGTCCGTGGTCAGGATGGCGTCCGGAGAAGACTCGAACAGATTTTCGAACATAGCCTGAGATTCGCGCAGCTCATGCTCCGCCCGTTTGCGCTCGGTGATGTCGCGCGCAACGCCGAAAATTCCTGTTATATTTCCTTCCTGATCGTAGACCGGCATTTTTGTGACGGACGCCCACGTATCTGGCCTGTCAGGCCAGGTTTGTTTGCTTTCCCAGCCAATCAACGGCTTGCCGGTCCTCATTACTTCCTGCTCGCTCTCGTAGGCATAATCAGCGTATTCGCGGGTGAAAAAGTCAAAAACCGTTTTGCCGATCGCTTCGGACGGGTCGGAAAGTCCATACTTGCGCGCCAACCCCATGTTCACCCGAGTGAGCCGGCTCTGCCTGTCCTTGAAGTAAATGGCGTCCGGGACGTTCTCCATGAGCGCATCTACCAGAGATTTTTCGTGCAGGGCCGCCTCTTCTGCGCGGTGGCGTTCCGCGATTTCTTTCCCCAAGGAGGCATTTTTCGCTACGAGTTCGGCGGTTTGCGCTTGAACTTGCGCTTGAAGATTTTCACGCGCCGTGCGAAGCTCCTCCTCCGCCCGCTTGCGCGCGGTGATATCCCACGAAATGCCGACGACGCCGGCCACGCGCCCCTGAGCGTCATAAAAGGGCGCCTTGGCCACTAAAATCCACGTGTCCGGGCGGTCAGGCCAGGTTTCCCGTTGTTCCTTGTTCATCAGCGGAAGCCCAGTCTTAATAGTTTTCTGGTCGTCCGCATAGGCGGCTTTGGCCCGCTCCGCGTTGACAATGTCAAAGCCCGTTTTGCCGAGCGCTTCGGAAGGATCGCGCAGTCCGAACTTTTCGGCGAAAGCTTTGTTGACCAGCATGAGCCTGCCCGATTCGTCCTTAAAGTAGATGGGGGCGGGAATAGTGTCCATCAAAGCGTCAAGGAGCGGTCTCCTCTTAAACGTGATTCGCCCGCCGCGTCCTTTCCCTAAAAAACCGAGCCTGAGGACTCTCCAGGATGCTTCCAATTTCTTGACCATGTGGCTCCATCTCATAGCGCCCTCCTGAGCCCTGGCAAATTACCCGGCTGGGGCTGCGGACATGGAAAACGAAACGGGGCTGCGCAGGTGGCCCTGTCAATTCCCAGGCGGCGCGAGATCACGGAAGTGTGACGCTGCCGGTTGCTCATTTTGCAGCCATTATAGAGCCTGGGAACGATGTTTGCAATTAATATATTGATCCTTGTTGTATTAGTAAAATCTTATAATTCGGGGCGCAAAGATGGGGGCGGTGAGTTGTAGCGGCGATCTATGATCGCCGGTCTTTATTTTTCAATAGCCTCGGCGATCATAGATCGCCGCTACAGCCGCAGTTGTCACACAGATTCGGAGGCTCGACTTCCTGGCCGCCATGATCGAGCCGCCGGGATGTTGTTGGTGGCTACATGCGCTCGGGCGCTTCGATGCCCAGCAAATCGATCGCCTGTGCGAGGGTCTCGGCGGAGAGGTGAACGAGGAAAAGCAGGAAACTTTGAAGCGCCCTGTCCGGTTCCTGAAGAATGCGGTAGTGATGGTAGAAGTTGTTGAAGGCCTGAGCCATCCGGAAGGCGTACTTGGCCAAAGCTGAGGGTTCTTCCGTCGAAATGGCCTGATCTACTGCCATTTCAAGCTGCGCCGAAAGCAGAATCAACTCCCAGAAGGGCAGCCCATCCTGGCCGGAAAGGACCTGCCGGAGTTCCTCGTGTGCGAGCGCGTCACCCAACCCGGAAGGCGTGAATTCTGCTTCAACTTCCTGAAACTTTCGCAGGATGTTGCGCGCTCGAACCACGGTGTACTGCAAATAAGGCCCGGTTTCACCTTCGAACGACAGCGCATCCTTAAAATCAAAGGCGATAATCGTGCGGCGCGTATATTTGAGCAGGAAGTAGCGTAGCGCGCTGACGGCGATCAGACGGGCGCAGTTTCTTTGTTCCTCGGCGCCGGAAGCTATGTTGCGCGCCTGCACCTCTTCGAGCGCGCGGTCGATGATCGTGTCGATGAGGTCATCGGCCTTAATGCCGAGACCCTTGCGCCCCGAGACCTCCACGTAGCCTCTGCGGCGGTCGTCTTCGCTGATTTCCAGGCCCATGTCCCCTGCGCAGCGCGGCGACAGGCCTACCACCTCATAGGCGAAGTGGCGAAGGGCGGCGGCCTGCTCGGAGTATCCGAGGGCGATGAAGGCTCTGCGGACGACGTCCTGCAAGTAAGACTGGCGCGTGTCAATCACAGCGTAAGCCTTTGCACCGTTTCCGAATGACGGCGCCCCGGCCTCGCCGTTTACCGCCGTGCACCACAGGTCTTGTCCACCGGCATAATGGTAGAAGCGCCGGTATCCGAAATCTTTGCCGAGCAGCGCGAATTTCCACAGGTGGTAGGCAATGTCTTTGCCCACGTAAGTGACCGTGCCGTTCGAGCGGACGATGATTTTCACGTCTTCCTCGGCGTCTTCGATAAGCTCCTGGTTCGGGGCGGGCTCTTCGTCCAAGCTCATCACCCAGCACCCTCGGTTCTTGCCTGTTTCCTCCAGACGGATGGCTCCGATGTTCTTCATCAGTTCGAACGCCGACTTCCAGAAATCAAGGCGAAGGATCTCGCTTTCCTGAACCATCAGGTCATAACGGATGTTGACACGCAGCATGGTCTCAAGGTGAAACCGGCTTATGGCGGTCGAGATCAGCCCGGCCATGGCTGCCTCCTCACCGGAACCTTCTTCGATTGCTTTGAGCGTTTCGTGGCGGAGCGCGAGCGCCTCCGGGTGAGCCTGATAGTGCTGGGAAACTCTGGCGTAGAGATCCCAACAGAGGTAGTCGAACCGTTTGCCGGGCGATCCCGGAATCAGCGCGCGCACGTCCTCGATGGAAAGCTTTTCGAGATGGACGAAACCCACGACGACGTCGGCTACCTGTACGCCGGTGTTGTCGATGTAGTTCTGCACCTCCACGGGAAAGCCGCGAAAGCGGAGCAGGCGGGCCAGCGTGTCGCCGAGCACGGCGTTTCGCAGGTGGCCGATGTGCGCTGCCTTGTTAGGGTTGATGCTGGTGTGCTCGACGAGAATCTTAGGAACGGGCGCCGGCGCGCGCGACGGAGCGGCGGAAGGCGCGGCGGGCGCGGCGCGCATCCGAAACAGGCTTGCTGCCATCGCCGCGCGGTCCAGGTGCAGATTGATGTATCCAGGGCCGGCGATGCTCACGCGCTCGACCCCTTCGACCGGCAGCAGGCGCGCGGCAATCTGCTCCGCGATTTTGCGGGGCGGTTGCCGGAGTTGCTTTGCCAGATCGAAGCACGAAGTAATGGAGATTTCCCCCATATCGGGAGACGGCGGGTAGCCTAGAACCGGAAACTCCACCTCTACAGTGAAAAGGTCCCGGACTGCCTGCCTAAACTTTTGCCGAACGGCTTCCTGAATTTCCAAAAACAAGATGAATCCTTTCAGTTCTCCTGGTGTAGTGTCCACTAATTGAGTGGACAATGTAGCGCCGCCGTCCCGGCGGCATTTGCCGGCAGGATGCCGGCGCTACGAGAAAAAGCATTGTCCATGTATATCCTGGACATACCACTAGCTTGCTCCCGCTTTCTGGGCCGGAAGCAAGCTCCCGGCCCAGTGAAAATTCCCCACCGCGCGCCAGCGAGTGGGCGCTGTTCAAGGCGGCGGCAAGCCGCCGCACTCCATACGCCTGCGCCGCACATGCCACCAAACTGCCAAGCCTGTTGATTCTAAAGGCTTGCTAGACTTCGTTGGGCGACTTTTATATATTGCACCTGCGTTGACCACTCGATCCGTCCTGACTTCTGCCGCAACGGAAAACTCAAATCTCATTATCCCCGGCACGCTCCAAGCCTAACACTGGGGCGCGAGATAGAGGAGATGAATGAGACAAATGAGATCGTATTATGACGGCCGACGCTAAATGGCTGGAAGCCGGGAGCCTTTCCGGCTGCGCGAAGCCGCCCCCGGCAGGCGCGTGAAATTGAGGTCCCGTCCGAGCCTTAGCTTGGTGATGAAAACGATCTGGCCGCTGTGATAAGCGAAATGATCGACCACATGCGAGACGGCCTGGAAACCGGTCACCTGAAATTTCTGGATCGTGTATAGAGTTCTCAACTCGGCAGGCCCAAGAGCGCCGAGCACGGCGCAGGCCTCACGCACGGATTTGCGCAGCAAGGCGGCCAGAAGTCGCGCGGGCATGGGGCCTCGTTCCTGAAACTCACGGTTACGATCCCGGAAATCCGGTTTGCCGCCCAAACCGGAGACGATCCACTGGCGAACGTTTCCTCCCAGATGGAGCGTCAGGTTTCCGGCGCTGTTTGAAGCGGGATTTGGCCGCCACCAGAGGTCCTGCTCGTCAAGCTGCTTGAGGCATAGGCTGATCCGGGGCAAGTAATGCTTTTCGAGAAGCCGCTGAGCTTCTGTGAGAAATTGCCGGGTGAAGCCAGCTTGGCCGCTCAGCGCGGAGCCGCTTTTCTCTCCCGCCGGATTTCGTCGCGCAGGGCGATTTTCCATGGTGCATCCTCCCAAGTGGTCAACCAGAGATAAAAGGTGGCATAGCTTCGCCATCCCGTCCAGCGGCGGGCGATCTTTTCCACGCGGGCAGGCGGCGGCTGTTGCCTGAGACCGTAGAAAAATTGCACGCACTTTTGCAAACCCACGTCGGCGGCGGGCAGGCAATCGCAATGGCCGAGCGCGCGCATGGCTACGTAGTGCGCCGTCCATTCGCCCACGCCTTTAAGGGAGAGCAGGCGCTCGATCGCCGGACCGGCCTCCATCGTGCGCAAGGACTCAAGATCCAGCTCACCGTCCGTCACGGCGCGAGAGATGCCGATGATGTAGCGCGCCTTGGGTCCGGAAATTTGCAGGCGGCGAAGCTCGTGCGGCGTGGCGGAGGCAAGGACCTCGGGAGCGGGAAACAGCGGATACCCGCGGCCTTCAAACTTTACAACGCGCCCGTAGCGCTCAATCAACGCACGCTTCACTTGGTGGGCGAAAGAAAGATTTATCTGCTGCTCAAGGATGGCGGAGACCAGCGCTTCGTAAGGGTTTGCAACTTGTGGAATGCGCATTCCTCGGAAGTGAACCGCAAGCCGTGCGAGCACTGGGTCAGCAGCCCCAAGACGATAAAAAGGCGTCAGGTCGAGGTCCAATGCCAGTTGGTGCCGGACGAGAGCGGCGGCTGCCCCGAGAGTCCTGCTGTCGCGCCCGCCGCTCAGAATACGAACCCGCAGAGCGGGGCCAGAAGCGGATGGGATCTCCGAAACTCCGTAGAGTACGGCCTTCCCTTCAATCTCGGCGGCGCGCCGGTATTCGTGTTCCTCGAAGTGGTCGAGCAGCGGCTCGAAGCGGCGTCCGTTGGCAAGGGCCGGAGGGCTGAGGATAAAGCGCAAAGTCCGGCGAAAATCGAACGGCTCAACGGAACGGAGAATCATAGCTATTTGTGTCCCTTGCTCTCTGAAAGCTCCGGCCCGGCGCTGCACGAAGAGACTCTCAGTGGTGCCTCGATCCGTGTAACGCGCCGCGCGCCTGTGCATCCTTACAAAAGGGGCATGTGGGACCGCGTGCGCAATTTGGAGCAGAGTGTAAACATGCATTATACTTCGGAGGTGTCTGCCCGGCTGGGACGCGGTGCGGGAGATTACATCTTTTCCCGAGGCTTGATGCAAGTGCCACAAGAAGCTCTTGAGAAAACGGAAGGCGCGCTCGTCACCGAGGCCAAGGCGGGAAGCGCTGAAGCCTTCGAAGACCTGGTCAACCGGTACGAGCGGAAAATCTACCGCCTCGCCTTGCGCCTGACGGGTAATCCGCAGGACGCCGAGGATGTTCTTCAAGAGACTTTTCTAAAGGCCTTCGAGCATTTGCCGGACTTTCGCCAGGACTCTCGCTTTTACACCTGGCTGGTCCGGATTGCGGTGAACGAAGGCTTGATGAAACTGCGGAAGCGGCGTTCGGACAAGTCCGAGCCCATGGAAGACGGGGTGGACGACGAGGGGCAGGTGATGCCCCGTGAATTCCGCGACTGGAAACCCAATCCCGAGCAGCTCATGAGCCAGGAGGAGATGGAGACGCTGTTGCTGAACGCGGCGAACGGCCTTCCAGAAGGCCTGCGCACCGTGTTTTTTCTGAGGGACGTGGAAGAACTCTCCACGGAAGAGACGGCCGAGGCGCTGAATCTGACTGCGGGTGCGGTGAAGGCCCGCCTGTTTCGCGCCCGGATGCGGCTCCGCGAGGAACTTGCTAAAGTCTTGAAACGGGAGTGAACGCTTGACCTGTAAAGAAGCCTTTCAGGAGATTTCGAGCTATTACGACGGAGAACTCTCCGAAAACTTGAAGCGTGTCTTGCAGGAACACCTGTGCAAGTGCGGTCACTGCCAGGTCGTTTTTGATACCACGCGGAAAGTCATCGAGCTCTACTGCGACGGCAAGCTTTTCCCGATGCCCAGCGTGGTCCGCGACCGGCTGCATCAGGCGCTGCGGCGGAAGTTCGAAGAGAAGCCCTCCTAACCCCCCGGATGTGATCCTTCGCCTGAATGGTTCACCTGGCGCGCCCCTCATGTCATACTGGCGTAGCGAAGAGCGAAGGATGACGCGCTGCCGCCACGCGGCAGATGACGGCGTTGTTCCAACCGGAAAATGCCGGAACCAAGTTATACTGAAGTTTGTTGAATACGACCGGAATAAAACGGTGGCCCTGCCTCGTGCTCTGCGCGGTAGGCATAATGTTTGGCGCGGTTTCTTTGGTCGCCCAGAAGCCTGCTCCGGACGGCGATGTCACACGGGAGGGCCTGAAGTTCGCCCGCGTCTACCAAGCTCTCCAGCAAAACTACACGAGCCCGGTCGATCCGGACCGCGTCGTCCTGGAAGGAGCAATTCGAGGGATGCTGGCTTCTCTGGACCCCTTTTCATCCTTCTTTGACCGGGACCAGTTCAAGATATTAGAGCAAGAGAATAGTGGCGAGGCGCTCGGCTTCGGCTCCATTCTTTCCGTGCAGCCGGGCAAGGTGATGGTAATCCAGACGCAGGAGGGTTCTCCTTCCTGGCGCGGCGGCCTCGGACCCGGCGACCAGATTGTGGCTGTGAACGGGGTGCACCTGGAGAACTTGGGGGTGCGCGAATTGATCGGTCTCCTGCAGAAAACGCGCTCCCATCCGGCGGTCCTCAGCGTGCTGCGGCCCGGCGAAACCGACCCGGATGATTTCACTCTAACTCCCGCCCAAGTGGCGCTGCCCACCGTGGATATTGCGTTTCTGTATTCGAGCGGAATCGGTTACATTCACGTGACTTCATTTGAGATCAAGACTCCGCAGGAAGTGGTCAGCGCGCTCGAAAAGCTGGGAGGGAATAACCTTCATGGACTCATTCTGGACTTGCGTAACAATCCGGGAGGCGCGCTCGATTCCGCCGTTCAGGTTTGCAGCCTCTTTCTGAAGCCGGGCGAGGTCGTGCTTACGATGCGAGGCCGCGCAGTGCCGGAAAAGACGTACCGCACTTCGCCCGCTCCGCTGCTCATGAAGACGCCCCTGATCGTGCTCGTGGACCACAGGACGGTGAGCGCCGCAGAGTTGGTTAGCGCGGCGCTGCAGGATCACGACCGCGCGGTCATTGCGGGAGAGCCGACCTATGGCAAAGGAGTCGTGGAAAGCGTAATGCCGCTTAGCGACCAGACTGCCCTCGGATTGGTCAGCGCGGAGTATTTTACGCCCAGCGGGCGCTCCATTCAGAAGCCTCTCCCCGGAACAGCCCTGAGCAATCCCAGCGCCAGTCTCGCGGCTTCCAGCCGCGGCGCAGCCGATCCTGCTTCCTTGAAATTTCACACAGACGACGGCAGGCCGGTCGCTGCCCACGGCGGCGTAACTCCGGAGGTTCTTGTTCCGGTTCCGCAACTCGATCCCTGGCTGAAATTTCTGAACCAGACCGGTTTGTTGAGCAGCTTTGCTTCCGACTATTTCACCTACCGCGGAAAAATCAGCAAAGACTTTCAGCCCACGCGGGAGACGCTTGAAGAGTTCAGGAATTTCCTCACTGTCCAGCACATACAATCGCCTGAACGGTATTGGTCCAAAGATCAGCAATACTTGATGAACGGCATCAAGGAGGCGCTTTTCAATCTGGCCTTTGGATTGGACGTTGGGAACGAAGTCGCCATGCGCAACGACCCGCAAGTCGAGAAGGCGGCGGCACTTTTTCCCCGCGTTCCCGCCCTGCTCAAAGGCCCGTCTGGGCCGGGCGTTTACGCCTGGGAGCAGGCTGCCACCTCACCCTCCGCTATTGCACAGCATTGATCTTCACAAAATATAGTGACGGACTTCTGCTAGCGCAGCGCTCGGCGCGTCCCGACGCTGCCGGGACGCGCCGCTGGCTACATCGCTTCTTGTCATTATATTTTGTGACCGTCAATAGGCGCGGGCTTGTTGGGTTGGGACGGCAATGCCTAGCTTGCGCAAAGCGTCAGCGTAATACTTCCGGTAAAGGATTTCCCATTCCGCGCTTCCCTCGGGAATGGTCTTTTTTTGGGAGGCTATCTGCTCGTGAACGCGGCGGTCGATCTCTTCTTCTTCCCGCATGAGATTGTTCAAAATCTTGATGATTTCCTGGCGGATCGTGTTGGGTTCTTCAAAGATTTCCACTTCATCCAAGTCCGCGATGGCGGTCATCACAAGCCGCCCAAGCTGGCTGATTTTTTCAGGGGTGAGCTTCATTGCATATGCCAAGCAGCGTCCTAAAGGATAACGTTGCGGTCACGCACCAACTGCCTCTTCACTTTCTTGAACATCTCCTCGTAGGAAACGCCCATTTGCCTCATCTGGTCGTCGTAGCCACCGAGGATTTTGCGGACTTCCTCGTTAATGTGGTCCTCTACGCTCAGTCCTTCGAGCATTACCTGTGTAATGACTTCATTGACGTAATCGGGTTGGTCAAATGCGATCAGGCCTTCCGCGGTTAACCGCTTCAAAACCTGTTTTGACATGTAGGCGACGTACTCGCGAGACAATCGCATGGATGAAGGCGGCCCTTCCTGTGCTCGTCCAGAATGATTAGTGACACTCTTGGTAGAGTGTCACTATGCAGATCAAAGGCTTAGGAATTTCCTAAGCCTTTGATC
>NFUN01000067.1 GCA_002197525.1 Acidobacteria subdivision 13 bacterium RH2 MAG17b
GGTGCGGCGGTCTGTGACCGCCGGTCTTGATTTTTCAAGTGCTTCGGCGCTCATAGAGCGCCGCACCAACTCAAATATGGCAGTTTTCACACAGACTCTAACGGGAGGCAGCCCGGATGGGCTGAATTTTGCCGCCTTCCGGCACGGCGTCTCCCAAATTCACCGCCACAGTTTCGCCCGCCCGCAAGCCGGAGGCGATACTTACCTCAACACCGTTGTCATTTGCCACGACAACGGGCCGGTAGCTGACGCGATTGTCAGGTCCGACGACCCCGGCAAAAGTCTTCGCGCCGCGCAGCACGAGCGCTGAGGCCGGAATCAGTATGTCGCGCGACCTCGTGCGCAACCTCAGCGACACCTCGACGAAACTGCCAGGCGTGATCAGATCTTTGCGATTATAAAAATCAATTTCCGTAAGCATGGTTCGCGTGCTGGGATCGAACTCGCCGCTTATTCGTGACACCTGGGCGACGAGTTTCACGTCTGGCCGGGCAGGATCAGTGATTACTGCCCGGTCTCCTACGTGGATATATGCCGCCTCACTTTGATCGGGATAAATGAAAAGGCGCTCGCGGTCAGTTTCCGATATGCGAACCAAAGGCAGAGCGGTGGTCTGCGAGCCGGTGGCGGCTTGCATCAAAGCGCCTGGGTCGGCATAGCGCGCTGTGATTTTGCCCGTGAAGGGAGCGTGAATAATCTCGTAGGATCGAAACGTTGCCAGGTTGGCGACGACTTGCTCAGCCATGCGGGCGTCAGCGACCGCCGTATCCGCGTCCTGCTGGGAGATCATATCCCTCTTCACGAGATTTTCGTCGCGCCGCGCTATGATACTCAGGTTGTGAGCATTGATGACCGCGGCGCGATATTGAGCGTCGGTTTCGGGCGACTCGATCACTGCCAACACCTCGTTCGCGGTAACGTCATCGCCTTTATCCACGTAAATGGACTTCAAATATCCGCTCACCTTGGCGTAGAGCGTGGATTCAAGGTAGGCGCGAGTCTCTCCGAGCAGCGTTAGAGTTTGAGACGGCGGGTTCTTGGAGACCGTTACCACATTCACCCTGGGGCCAGCCTGCGCCGAAGCTTTCTCCTGCTGAAGCAGTGAGGCTACCTGCTTAGCCGAGCCCGCTTTCATGCGGCTCATGACCAGGAAAGCAACGCCTACCAGCACCGCACCCATCCCATAAAAAAGCGCGGCCGCCAGCGGCGAAGTTCTCTTGGGCTCTTTGTTCGCCATAAATTACGCCTGCGTTGATTCCTTAACCGCCGAAGTCGTCATACATCGCCCGGCGAGTTCTTTCTCCCTGCTCCTCGGCGCGGAAGCGCTCATCGAGCAGGTGCTTAGTGGGCAGGGAGCGGCGCAGCAGCGAATAGATGACCGGCACCACGAAGAGCGTGGCGGCAGTCGCCACGATTAGACCGCCAATCACCGCGCGGCCAAGCGGCGCGTTCTGTTCCCCCGCCTCGCCGAGCGCAAGCGCCATCGGGATCATGCCGATGATCATCGCCAGCGCCGTCATGAGCACTGGGCGAAGGCGCGTTTTGCCCGCTTCGAGCGCAGCCTCGACCGGCGAAAGGCCCTTTTCCACCCGCAGGTCGTTCGCGAAGCTCACGAGCAGAATGGAGTTTGAAGTGGCGATGCCTACTGCCATGATCGAGCCCATGAGCGATTCCACATTGATGGTCGTGTGCGTGAGCGCCAGCATCCAGATGATTCCCACCAGCGCTGCCGGGACGGCCATCATGATGATGAAAGGATCCAACCAGGACTGGTACAGGACCACCATAAGGAAATAAACCAGTACAATGGCCAGGATCAATCCCAGTCCCAGGCTGCGGAACGAGCTGAGCATCACCTGATACTGGCCGCGCAGCATGATCCGCATGCCGGCTGGAAGCTTGCCGAGGGCTTGGATCCTCTTCAGTATATCGTTAGAGACTCCGCCGAGGTCGCGACCATCAACGTTTGCCTCCACGTCGATGACGCGCTGAACCGTGTAGTGGCTGATTTCTTCGGGCACGCCTTCGGGATAGACTTTGGCAATGCTGGAAAGCGTCTGCGTGGGCCATTCCGGGACCGCAGTAGGATCGGACGTGGGAGGCTGCTGATAGAGCGTGCTCGCCGATGGCCCGGTGAGCGGCATCGCCATCATGCTGGCGACGGAGTTGATCTTCTGATAAGGAACCTGGACGGCCACAAAGTAATTTACGTCGTTCGCGGGGTTCAGATAGAACGATGGCGAAACCATTATGCTTGAGGAAAGCGCCACCAGCATGCTGTTCGCTACGTCGCTTTCGCTCAAGCCCAGTTGGGCTGCGCGCTGCCGGTCAACGCGTACCATGAACGAAGGGTAGTTGAGCACTTGCTTGATGTGCGCGTCCGCGGCGCCGGGCACTTCCTGAATTCCGGAAAGCAGTCTCTGCGCGTAGGTCACACTTTGGGAGTAACTCGGGCCGGTCACCTGCACGTCGATGGGCGCCGATAGCCCGAAGTTGAGGACCTGATTTACAATGTCCGCCGCCTGGAAATAAAAACTACAACCTGGAAACTCGCGGGGCAACATCCGGCGCAGTTGGCGCTGATACTGCACGGTGGGACGGTGATTCGGCTTGAGTGACACTCGAATCTCTGCGTCCATTTCACCGACGTTGTCGGACTGCACAAAGGCGAGATTGTAGGAAATCGGTACGCCAATCATGTCCGTGATTTGGTTCAGTTCATTTGCCGGAATCAGTTGCCGGATGCGGTCCTCCACTTCGAGAACCATGCGCTCGGTGTCTTCGATGCGCGTGCCAGCGGGAGCCCGGAAGTGAAGGTTCATCAGGCCGGCGTCGGCGGAGGGGAATAAGTCCGTTCCCACGGCGGGAGCCAACAAGGCCGTGATGGCGAGCAGAAGAAGGCCCATGATGAGCGTCGCGGCGCGACGCGCCAGCACAATCTCAAGTACACGGCCGTATGCCTCCTGGAAATGCGTAAAACCCTGGTCGCGCAGACGGTGGAAGATTTCAGCCGTGCGCCCGATGATTCCTCTGTGAGATGAGGCTTGGCCGGTTTCGGGACTGGCCCCGCCGTGCTTTTCGCCTGCGAGCAAGTACCGCGCCATGGTCGTGACCAGAGTCCTTGAGAGCACGTATGAGGCCAGCATGGAAGCCACCACTGCCAGGGCCAGGGGAGTGAACAGATATTTGGCCGCGCCAGAGAGCAGCGTCACGGGAAAGAAGACGATGCAAATGGACAGCGTGGCTACGATGGCAGGCACAGCCACCTGCTGCTGGCCGTCGAGAATGGCTACCGTCAGCGGCTTGCCCGAAGCCAGGTTGCGGTGAATGTTTTCAATCGCAACGGTCGCATCATCTACTAACATGCCGATGGCGAGCGCGAGTCCGCCCAGCGTCATAAGGTTCAAGCTATTGCCGGTAAGATGCAGGACGATGATGCCGGTAAGGATCGAGAGCGGAATCGATGTGCTGACAATCACCATGCTGCGCCAGCTACCTAAGAAAATCAGGATCATGAGCGAGATCAGAATCGAGGTGACCACAGCCTCTCGAACCACGCCTTGTATGGCAGCGCGCACGAAGACCGACTGATCGAAATCCAGTGCGATATTCAACCCCTTCGGCGCCACGGCGCGAATCGTGTGCAGCGCTTTGCGCACCGAATTGACCACCGTGATGGTCGAAGAATCGGCGTGCTTGAGGATCGCCAGGTAGGCGGCTCGCCTGCCGTTGACGTGGACCATGTTTTCCTGCTCAGCGTAGCTATCCTCAACGTGCGAGACGTCTCCCAACAGCACCTCTGAGTTGCCTATGGCCTTTACTGGGAGTTGGTTGAACTCGTCCACGAGGCTGGGGCTGGAATTCATCAGCACGTTATAGTTAGTTGCGCCCATGCGCGCGCTTCCGGCCGGGACAATCACGTTGGAGCGCTGCAACGCGGTCACGATGTCCTCCGGGGAAAGACCCTTGGCGGCCATCTCCTGCGGATCGAGGTTGACCATGATTTGCCGGAACTTGCCGCCGAAGGGCGCCGGCGAGGAAAGCCCAGGAATCGTGAATAGGTCCACGCGAATAAAGTTGAGGGCGTAGTCGAAGACCTGCTGCTCGCTCAGCGTACGACTGGAGAGCGTCATCTGGACTACGGGCGCGTTTCCGGCGTTGAACTCTACAACGTTTGGGGCCTGCGTGCCGAGAGGGAAGTTGTGCAGAACTGTGGTGGAGACGGATGAGATTTGCGCGATGCCGGAGGCGATGGACGCTCCTGGCTGGAAATAGATCTGCATCAGGCCTATTCCCGGAATCGAATCCGACTCGATGCGTGCAATTCCATTCACCGTAGTCGAATAAGCCCGCTCGGCGATGATTATTATGCGCCGCTCCATATCCAACGCGGAAAGTCCGGGATAATACCAAACCACCTTGACCACCGGAATGTTGATCGCGGGAAATATATCCACAACCGTCTCGGTGGTGGACAGAATCCCCATAAGCATGATGAGGAGGGCCAAAACGGCCATCGTGTAAGGCCGTCGGAGGGCAATGCGGACTGGCCACATGGGTGAAGTTCCGGAGGTAAAAGTACGGCGCCGCCGGGCTTTACGGCGGCCGTCAAGTTCAATGTCAAGGGCGCCAGGGTGGAGTCCACCCTGCCCGGAAGGCGAAGCCACTCACAGATTACTGAAAATCGAAAATTATTTCAAATATATTGTTCATGCCGCATTAAGACTTTAATGATATCATCCCCTCATGGAACTGCGCCATCTGCGCTACTTCGTAGCCGTTGCTGAGGAACTGCACTTCGGCCGGGCCGCCGAAAAGTTGAGCATCGCCCAACCTCCGCTCAGCCAGCAGATCCGCCGTCTGGAAGACGAGCTTGGTCTGCGGCTTTTCGAGCGCACGCGGCGTAAGGTGGGCCTGACGCACGCCGGGCAGGAGTTCCTTAACGAGGCGCGCCGTACCCTGGCCCAGGCGGAGCACGCGGTGCGCGTGGCGCGCAGGGCGGACCAGGGCGAGGTCGGCCAGCTTGCCGTCGGGTTTGTGGATTCCGCTCTCTATCGCGCTCTGCCCTCCGTTCTACGCATCTTTCACGAGCGCTTTCCCGAGGTCGAGCTGGCGCTGTTTGAGCTTGGCTCCGCGGACCAGTTTGGGTTACTGCGTGATGGAAGGCTTCACGCCGGCTTCGTCCGATCGAGCGCCGATGACTCCAGGCTTCACCAGGAGACCATCTTTCGGGAACTGCTTATGGCCGCGCTGCCCCGCTCGCATCCTCTGGCGGAGCGGAAAAAAATTTGCCTGCGAGAGCTGGCGCAGGACCCATTCGTGATTTTTTTCCGCACGCGGGGCGCTGGATTCTACGATGAAATCGTCACGCTTTGCCAGCAGGCGGGCTTCAGCCCTCGCGTGGTGCAGGAAGCGAACGGGATGCAGGCAGTGGTCAGCCTTGTGGCCGCGCGCATCGGAGTGGCGATCGTTCCCGCTTCTATCACTAAACTGCGAATGGAAGGCGTGGTTTACAAGCCCCTGTGCAGGCCCCAGGCTCTTACGGCTATGACCTTGGTATGGCGCCGCGACGACCACTCCCCGGTGCTCCGGGCTTTCGTAGAGGTCGTGCGCGAATTTGCAAAGAATTCCCGCAGGAGAAACGCCAAGCGGCCGTCATGACGAATCTTTGTTTTGCAGCCGGGCCTTGAGGATTTTGGGGAAAGCACGGTGCATTCTTTGAGCTGTCTGTGCTCGTCCAGAATGATTAGTGACACTCTTGGTAGAGTGTCACTATGCAGATCAAAGGCTTAGGAATGCCCCGCTCCAGGTACCTGGA
>NFUN01000068.1 GCA_002197525.1 Acidobacteria subdivision 13 bacterium RH2 MAG17b
AGGATCTGCTTTCATTTTGAATCAGCAACATACGAGATTCTTCGTCGCCTTCGGCTCCTCAGAATGACAGGGTGTCCGGGTTTTTCAACAAACTGCTAATCGAGGGCTTTCACTTAAGAACCCTGACCGGGAAATGTAGAGGCCGCTACAGGGTGGCAACCACGTCTGCGCTTTTTCTGGCGTGGGTTTTGTGTCTATCGGAAATGGCGCTGTTGTTCCGTAGCTTTCCTCACCTCATCACGTCTTCCTCAGAATACAGACTCGGGGCCAATCAACAACCATCGCACCGGGATTGGCGCTCGCTCTCTACATCCCACACGGCAGTTTCATTCCGGAACTCAAGATTCCCAACCTGGAACTGCATTGCGTGGATTACGCCGCGAAAGTGGATGCGGCATAAAAAATTCAGCAAGTCGCGGTGCGGACTTCCCCAGCAGGAAAAACGCAATTCACAGTTCCCAATGGATATCTCCCAAGTGAGCCGATGCGCGAGCATGGGATTTATTGATCTGGTGGCATCCGCTTGATAAAAGGCTTCTTATCCACTGTCTCGCCCGCCTGAGCCTTTCAATCGCTGGCTCTCGTTGAGGCGTTCGGGTTCAGGAAAAAGCCCTCTTCTCCACTTTCAATCCACGCCTTCTGCGCCGCTGTTTCCAGCTCTCCGCTCTATCCCAAGGTCTCATTTCAAAAGTTGGAACAGAGCTTGCATTCAAGAAGAGTGTCCGCGCCGGATTTGAGATCGCGCGAACAGAAACACCAACGGGCAGGAGATTCAGGCAGTGAAAGCCAATTTCAAAAACGGAACATCAATGCTACTCGGAACCATGCTGGCGACGCTGATCGCGACGGCGAGTTTTGCAGCAGCTCCACAAGATGGCGCCGGCAAGCAATCCGCGCGCACCAGCGATTCCACCACGGTTGTCGCTCTGGCTTCGTCTCCAGAAATGCCGCTGCTGTCTGACCCGGCCTGTCCGGACAGCGCGGAGTGCGAAGGGGTAAACCCGGCGGAGACGCAAATGCTTGCACTCGTCAATGCGGACCGGCTGAATCCGGCCAACGATGCGGAAACTGGCGGCCGTGCGCTGCCGTTGAAGTGGGATCCGAGACTTGCCCAGGCTGCCCTGGCGCACTCCGAAGACATGGCGCTGCACCACTACTTCAGCCATTACGATCTTGCAGGCGGCTCACCCGTGGATCGCGTTTCGAAACTGGGAGTTCCGTGGCAGTCGATGGGCGAAAACATCGCCAAAAATTTTACGGTGGTCAGCGCCGAAGAAGCTTTCATGAACGAACCTCGCTTTCAACCCAACCATCGCGCCAACATTCTGAACCGTAAATTCAATTCCGTCGGCATCGGAATCGTTCGCGGCCCGGACGGAATGATCTACGCAACCCAGGAATTCGCGCAGGAGCCGCAAGTTCCATAATCATCGAAGACGCCAAGCGATCCGCTGTGGCCCGCCTTCTACCCTGAATCAGAAGTTCACCTCAGAAAAAGCCTCACGCAAAAGCGCAAAGAATGCAAACGAATCGCAGAGGCCGGCTTATTGATATGAATCATCCGCTAAGGATGACAGATGTCAAAAGTTTTGCCTGCCGTTAGGGCAGGCATGGTTGAGGCGCAGCGCGGGTGCAGCAAAAGCTGCGAGCGCGGTCAGGGAAAGCAGGAGTCTTCGGTTAGGATGGCGTGCAACTGCGTGGGACCGTGAACGCCCCGGACGGTGATCTGTTCGATATCGGCGGTGCGGCTGGACCCGGTGATAAAAACCACAGATCTGCCGGATATTGAACGTCCTGGTTCCCTGGGAATTGGAACCGCGGCTAGAACTTCTTCGAGCGTTTCAACGACCTGCGCACGGCGATACACGGCGATGTGGACGGGAGGGGCTAGAGAGGCAAGCTGGCTGCCTTCTGTCAGGCTGCTGAGAACCAGGCTGCCCGATTCCGCAAGAGCGAACTCCACGCCGGTAACGCCCACCGCTGAAGAAAAGCACTCGCCGCGGAATCGCTCAATCTCTTCCGCCGTAACGCTTCCATCTTGGGGCCATGCGATGACCGGACGGCCCAGCGACTTGATTCGCTCGGGCAGATTCAGCTCGCCAAGAATCCGATTCCGGGAAAATATTGCTGGACCTGGTCCGCACGAACTTAGAATTTCATCCAGCACTTGGTCCAGTTCCCGGGACGAAGAGGCATGGTGAGCTATTCCTGAGACTTTTTGAAACTCAGCTTCAAACTTGCGGACCAGCTCCTCTGCCGGTACAGGTGGCAAAACTCGGCCGAGTTCCGGCAGGGTTTCGCGGCCGCGGGGTTGGGCGGGCAGGCCTAACTCGGAAGTAGGCCGGAGAGCGCCCCGAACCCGCTTGAGCATCTCTTCTTTGGTCGCCATGCTGTGCAGACTCTCGTTCCCAGCGCCGCTCTTTGTGTGGAAGGGCATTGTAGCACTCTCCGCGCTATGAGAGGCTGTGTGAAAACTGCGGCTGGTGCGGCGGTCTGTGACTAGGCTTGTCCACATTACGGTCTGCCTTTCGCGAAGTGTTCTGCGGTTCCGCCGCTTGTTGTGCGGAAAGGCTTCGCCTTTCCGGCACCCGGCAATCCTCCCAACCCGGTTTTCCTTTGGCGCGAAGGCTCAGCCTTCGCGCCAAAG
>NFUN01000069.1 GCA_002197525.1 Acidobacteria subdivision 13 bacterium RH2 MAG17b
CGCCGGTGTCCTCACCGGCGTCTTTCGGCGCTGGGGACAGCGCCGCTACAGAAAATCGGTGTCTGCCCGCGATGTTTTCACGTTAACTGAACAGTATTGGAGTTAGACCGCATGACTTCAGAGTTGGTTAACGGTGTGTTGGAAAGCTTCAAGGAGATCTCTATGTACACTGCAAGCACGGCTTTTTTGGAAGCATTATGCGAGACGGGCGTCTCATATATTTTCGCCAACCTCGGCAGCGACCATCCCGCGATTATCGAAGCCCTTGCCGAGGCGAGGGAGGCCGGACGGCCGGCGCCGGGAGTGATTACCTGCCCTAATGAAATGGTTGCCCTCAGCGCGGCCCATGGCTTTGCGCAAGCTACGGGCCGGGCGCAAGCGGTCCTGGTGCACGTCGAGTGCGGCACCCAGTCCCTCGCGGGCGCCGTGCATAACGCTGCCAAGGGCCGGATTCCTGTGTTGATCTTCGCCGGCGCTTCGCCATTCACCCAGGAAGGGGAGATGCGCGGCAGCCGTAACGAATTCATCCACTGGATCCAGGACGTTTTCGATCAACGCGGGATCGTCCGCGGCTACGTCAAGTACGACAACGAAATTCGCACCGGCAAGAACATCAAACAGATTGTTTACCGGGCGATGCAATTCGCGTACAGCGATCCTAAAGGGCCGGTCTACCTCATGGGGGCGCGCGAAGTGCTGGAGGAAGAGGTTGAGCCCATGGCTCCCGATTTCGCGAATTGGGCGTCCGTTGCGCCTTCCGCTCTTCCGCCAGCGGTCGTCGCGGGTCTAGTTGAAGATCTATTGACGGCGCGTCGTCCTTTGGTCGTGACGTCCTACCTCGGCCGGAATCCGCAAGCTGTCCAGCGGCTCGTTTGCTTGTGCCATCGACTGGCCGTGGGAGTACTCGAGTCCGTTCCCACCCACGTCAACTTTCCTACCGATGATCCCTTGTATCAGGGAAGCCAGTGGAACGAGCCAGGCCAAAACTCTGTTCTCGGTGAGGCAGACCTCATTCTCGTGGTTGATAGCGACGTTCCCTGGATACCAACCGTCAACAAACCGCAAAGAGGCGCCAAGATATACCAGCTTGACGTTGATCCGCTGAAGGAGCAGATGCCGCTTTGGCATATTCCGGCAAAGTACGTCCTTCGCGCGGACGCCGCCACCGCGTTAGGCCAGATAAATGAGCGCCTCGACCACGCGTCCATCGACAAGGAAGCGGTTGAGGCGCGGAGGGCGCATTATGCCAGCGTGCACGAGGCGCGCCGCGCCGAACTTCTCCGGCGGGAGGAACTTGAAGGAGACGTCATCACGCCGGAATATCTCACTGCCTGTGTCCGGCAATATCTGGATCGAGACACTATCATACTCAACGAGGGCATTACGAACGTTGGGACGATTATTGACCACCTCTGCCTCACTCGCCCTGGTGCAATGTTTTCCAGCGGAGGCGGCTCTTTAGGATGGAACGGCGGCGCTGCGATTGGCGTTAAGCTGGCTTGCCCGGGAAAGACGGTTGTGTGTCTTACGGGAGATGGCACTTACCTGTTTTCCGCGCCCTCAGCAGTTCACTGGATTGCGCGGCATTATCAAACGCCGTTCTTGCAGATTATCTATAACAACCGTGGCTGGAAAGCGCCGAAACTGTCAATGCTTGCGGTTCACCCCGATGGCTACGCCAGCAAGGCCGGCGATATAGACGTCAGCTTCGACCCGCCCCCGGATTACTCGGGGATCGCAGCGGCCGCTGGGGGAGCATTTGCTCAAATCGTTCGGCGGCCCAGCGAGCTAGACAAGGCTCTGACCGGCGCCCTGAACGCGGTCCGTCACGAGCGGCGATGCGCCGTGCTGGACGTCTGGCTGCCTCACCTTTAAGCCATAAAACGCTACCCGGGACCGGGTGCAGCCTGAGCCGCTTGGATGGCCGCTGGTGGGACAGAAGATTGAGGTGCAGCCGCGGGACTGTCAATCCTTATCGTTCCGGCTACCATCGCGCACGCTCAGGATAAGAGAGGGGGAGGAGAAAAGTGAGACAAACGAGACAAATGGGACGCTTTTTCGCCACCCGTCCCTCTTCGCTGAATCGCAGACATTAGAAGGTCTGCGCCAACCCGCGCTACCTGCTCTGCGGGAAATATGTTTTCATCTCGTCACAATAACAATTAGCCACACGTAACCCACGCAAAAACAAAAGAGGCCACTGAAGCCTAATGCTTGGTTTCTGATGTATTTGAATCGGGTGTAAGAAGAGGAGTTAGGATGGTGCCGATAGGCTTCGTAGTTGTATGTCAGGAACACCATGAAAAGGATTCCATAGATGATGCTCAAGGCCAACAGGTACAAAGGTGAAGCATAACCCCCCGGTAAGCTCTCGGTTTTACGGAATGCAGATGAGCCTACGAGCAACACAATGGAGCCTGCCGCTAAGCCAAGAACAAATTCTGCGAGGCGAAGATAGATTGGAAGTAGCTTCTCAAACGCACCCTTTTCACCTTGTGCATCAAAAACAAATGACTCCCCTTTTGTCCTTAAGCAGACAATTAGCCACGTGAGGGCTAATATGGCCAGCCCCGCTACGATTCCACCGAAACCTGAAAATAGGTGGTGCATATCGCTAAATCGCGCGGGTGGCGCATACATGCCAAACGGTGGCATGTATGCGCCACCCGCGAACAGCATGCATAAGGATTCAACCGCCTGCACTTTATTACAGCCAACGCCTCACGCCGTGATCGCACACATCGCAAGGGCGGGTAGCCACGGTCAGTGCCTTTCTGACCGTGGGCTTTTTGGAACGCCAACTGCCCACGGTCAATCGGAAAAACGATTGACCGTGGCTACCAGCTTTCGGACGGTCATCGGCAGTACGGCGCTGGTCACCCCGGCAACGGGCGAAACCCACCAAACTTCCGCCGCGTCGATTGTCATGTTTGGCAACGGCAAGAAGCATCACGTCATCTGGCAAGCCCCGTGATTCTGGCCCGCAGCGGCATTGTCCGAAGGCGAGCGGCCCCATGCAGGGATAGCCAGATGTGACAGAGGGGTGAGTCCGCTGGGTCAGCATTTCTCATCCCACTCTTTGAGGAGCTTCCATGCAGCCTTCGCCTCTCGCCAGTCCGAGGTCGTCCTGACCCTCAGCTTCCCCCAGACTGACGTCCCACGCCACACCGCCCTGTAATCGTAGCCCCAGTTGGCAACGAATTGCAAAATTTCCTCACCGAAATAGGCCTTATCCCTTATTTCGAAGAACATGGCATCCGGGCTGCGACGTCCGATGGCCCGCCGGACTTCCGCCAACCAAACGTCGGCGCGAAAATGCGATCGCGCACGGCCGTACCATCCCCATTTCTCTCCGAGGCCAAACCGCGCCGCTGCGTCCTCCATAGCGCACGTTAGATCATGAAGCAATTGGTTAGAGTCTCTGCACAGCTCGCGCACCCTGTCCGCCTCCGCGAACGTCCAGCATTCCTTGTCACACAGTGACTTCAACCAGGACGCCTCAGGTTCCGAGTGATGCCACCGCTCCCAGGATTGGTAGATGCCTAGGAAATCTTTCACCCGAACTGCTCCCTGGGGCGTGCTGCCGTCGATTGACATGGTAAGCGTCTGCCGCGCCGATTCTACAGCAGCATCAAATTTGCCGATTGCTCCCCCGACTTGCTCACGCACCCGCTTAGCCACCCTGCAGAGCTTGCAGTCTTCCTCGGGCAGCGAATGCAAGTGCCCACGACCGCAGTATTCGCTATAAAGCGCCTCAATACGCTCAAGGTCGACTGGCCCGACTGATTGGCGGCTGTCCTTGGGGACCGCAAGGGGAAAGAGGACGCTGTCTTCATGCTCTCGCAAGAAGGCTTCGTCCTCCGGCAGCAAATCCGAAACGTGGTGGCCTGCTAGAAGTTCGCGGAACTTGATGCGGAATCTTTTAAAGTGAGAAGCCCGCTTCCGAGCCGACCGCGCACGCCACCGGCTCAGGGCAAGAACAAGCGCCACACCCGCCACGCCGACCCATATCCCCGCCGAGGCAAGAGCGATGATGGCGAGAGCCGACATGTAGAGGACCAACGAGTTCTTTGTACCTTTAAGGCGCCTGTCCCCTACTTCCAAGGCATGTTGGACGAGGTCCTTGGTCTCCCGAATCTGTTGCATGGTTCCCCCATTGATCCCGCTGTGGGGCGAAACGACGTGATCGCGCACCTCGCTGAGCAGCTCGAACGCGTCCTCGTTCCCCTGGCGCGGTCCTTCTGGCTCCTTCATCTGTGACCCCCTCCGGGCGTGGTGCTTCGGTCAGCCCGCCCGGCTGAAAGACGAGTGACGAAAGATTACCGCAAGCGGCACCTGCGCGCAATCATGGCCGCCAGAAACCCGCAGCCGCACGCAAAATCGCCGAAGTCGAGGACCGAACAGCGGTTCACAAAGGGGCGGGCAAAAGGGCAAAGACAAACAGGCAGGACAGGGAAAAGAAAATCGCCGCTGCGGGGTCGAGCCAGTGTGCCCGCCGCTTTCGAGGGCAGCAACCCCTGGGGCTTGTCTATCACCCCGCTCCGCGCGGTTGTCGCGCAGTATAGCCCGCCATGAGGCACGCTGCCACGCCTGCGTGCTCTATCCCTCGCGGTATGGCAACCTACGATCCGGCCAGCTAACACACAAAAATGGCGCAACCCTCCAAAGCCAACCACTCTGAGCAAAGCTGTGGAAAACTTCTCTCAGCGTAGCACTGGCGTAGCACCTAACGCTTTCCCAAAAGTCAGTTGTTCGAGTTAAGCCATTTAGAATGATGGTGAGCCGTGGGGGAATCGAACCCTCAACCTACTGATTAAGAGTCAGTTGCTCTACCAATTGAGCTAACGGCCCATTGCGCTTTATCGTGGTGTGACCACGGAAAAGTGTAACACAACCCTACCCAGAAATTTCAAGGGTTCGGCGTCTTGGGTAGTGACTCATTGTGGTTTTGTAGCGCCGGGCTTCAGCCCGGCACAGCCTTCAAAATGCCGACCTGAAGGTCGACGCTACGGCAAACTGAGTCACTACCGCGTCTTGGAAAGATGAGTATTTAGGGAACCTCGGCGATAGCCCTCAAGATCAAGCGTAACGTAAGCAAAACCCAGCGACTTGAAGATTTCGAGGAACCGCTGCGCCATTTCAGGACTTAAGGCGCGTGGCAATTCCTCTGGCGCGATTTCAAGCCGCGCCAGATTGCCGTGGTGCCGGACGCGAAATTGGAGGAATCCGAGCTGGCGCACGCGTTCTTCACCTTGCTCGATCACGGCCAGGCGCTCCGGCGTCACTTCCAGGCCATAGACGATGCGCGATGCCAAGCAAGCGGAAGCGGGGCGGTCCCACACGGGCAATCCGGCTTGGCGTGCGAGTTCGCGAACGTCCGCCTTGGTGAGCCCGGCGGCCAGCATCGGCGTGAGCACGCGATGATTTTGGGCGGCGCGCGCGCCGGGCCGCCAGTCGCCCTGGTCGTCCACGTTTACGCCGTAAGCCACGGCGGCGAATCCGCGCTGCGAAGCCAGTTCATCCAGTTTCGTAAAAAGCTCATCTTTGCAGAAGTAACAGCGGTCCGGGTTATTCGCGCGATAAGCGGAATTCGAGACTTCATCCGTGGCGATGAACTCGTGAGGAAACTGAAACTGTTTTACGCAAGCCTCGGCCGCTTCCCGGTCGCGAGCCGAATAGCTTGCGCTCAGCGCGGTAACGGCCAACATGCGCGCGCCGAGCGTCTGGTGGGCCTTATAGGCGAGATAGGCGGAATCCACGCCGCCCGAATAGGCCACGATCAGCGAAGAAGCCTCTTCCAGCTCCTGCGCGAGGCGCGATTCTTTTGCGTCAAGCAGACTCATCGGGAGAACCTGTCAAATCAAACTCAGGATAACGCCAACCGGAAAGTTCAAGCAACCAGCAGCGCGTCCGTGCGCTTTTCATTGACACAACTTGGTGCGGCTGAATATCCTCAGATTTAGCGCTGATTCTTGCGGACGCAAATCAGAAATGAGCAATTTTCTCCTCAAAAGAACGGGCCTCTTTCTGCTTCTCCTGGCGAGCATCTGCCCGGTTGCGCTCGCGCGGCGCGCGAAGATCACGGGCACGCGCAGCAACCTGATCGCCGATGCGGTGCTCAAGAGCTTGCTCGCGACGCCCCTGGGCCAGACTGGGCCGCACGTCCACTATCAAGTGACCTTACTCGATGACCCATACGCCAATGCGTTCACCAACACCAGGGGCAACATTTACATCACCAGCGGGCTGCTTCCCGCCCTCGACGGAGATCGCGGCGTCTGGGCGGCGGTGATCGGCCACGAACTCGGGCACACGTTCCTTCACCACCCCCGCAGCCTGCCGCGCTTCGAGTCCGCCTTGCGCAGCGCTTACCAGAAGGCTCGCGCGGAAGGATATAACCAAGGGCCTTCGAGCCTTCCCGATCTTCACCTCGGCCAGGGCATCTCCGGCTTGACGCTTTCGCGGCAGGAGGAAGTTCAGGCCGATCTCATCGGCATGATGCTGATGGCGGAAGCTGGTTACCAGCCTGCGTTCACCGTGCTCCTCGACCAGCGGTTGCAATACGGCCTGGGTGATGAACCGGGATTCGTGGCGATTTTCTCCCACCACCCGCGGCTTGAAACACGCGAAAAACACAACCTGGAGTATTCCGGCGAGGCCATGGACATCTTCCGGTCACGCTGGCCCGATGTTGCCAAATCGCCCGGCGGCAATCTGCCTCCTTATGGATCGCTCGGGCCTTGGACGCTCCGGCCCGCTGCGGGTGGAAGCCGGCTGGTGTTCAGCGTCCCGTTCGAAGTCCACAACGCGGCGGGCATGAACGTCCGGGTCGCGGCGGCATTCCTGGATCACGGCGCGCGCGTGCCCGCGAAGGACGCCAAATACCGGGCCGTTGACGGATCTCTGGTGGTGAATGCGTATCTGCCCGGCGCAGCCTCCGAATCCAACCGCGTGACACTCAGCGTTCCGGTCAGCGCCATTGACGCTCGAAAGAGGAAGCTGCTGGCCGTCGTCTTCTTAATGGCGGGCAATCGCCTGCTGGATGTTTCGAAGCTATCCTACAGCCTCCCAAAGAAATAACCCGCGCCCGCAAGGCGCGAGCAACCGTCACTGGATCAGCGTACCCTGCGCGGGCTCGGCGGCGTCACCGCCGTTTTCCGCCATTCGCACCAAGCAGACAGCGGCCACTTGATCGCCTTCTTCAAGCGCAATCAGCCGCACGCCCTGCGCGGAGCGTCCGCTCTCGCGGATTTTGCTCGAATCGAGGCGCGTGATCTTGCCCTGTTGGGAGATGATCATCACCTCCGAATCCTCCGTGACGCTGAGCACCCCCACCACCTTGCCGTTGCGCTCCGTGGTCTTCACGTTGATCACGCCTTTTCCGGCCCGCGATTGGAGCCGGTATTCGGTGATCGCCGTGCGTTTCCCATAACCCTTCTCCGTGACGGAAAGGATCAGTTCCTTTTCTCCGACGATCTCCATGCCCACGATAGTGTCATCCTTGCCAAGGTCCATGGCGTAGACGCCGTAGGCCGCGCGGCCCATGTCGCGCACGTCCTGTTCATGAAAGCGAATCGCCATGCCTTCGTGGGTGGCGAGAAAGATGGCGTCGCGGCCAGAGGTGAGCTTGGCGCCGATCAGCTCATCTCCCTCTTCAATCTTCATAGCTACAATGCCGCGCGAGTTGGGGTTGGAAAATTCCGCAAGGCGAGTCTTTTTGATCAGCCCATGGCGGGTGGCAAGCAACACGTAGCCCTCGGCGGCGTAAGTTACGCCTTCTACAGTGATCTCTTTCGGTTTGTTCACCAGCTCCTTGACGGCCAGCACGGCGGCCACTTTTTCGCCCGGCGCGAGGTTGACCAAATTCAGAACATGCTTACCCTTGCCCGCCGCGCCGACATCCGGAATTTCATACACTTTGAGCCAGTAAAGCTTGCCCGTGTTGGTGAACACCAGGATGTAGCTGTGCGTCGAGGCGACAAAGAGGTGCTCGACGATGTCTTCCTCGCGCGTCTTCATTCCCAACCGGCCCTTGCCGCCCCGTCCCTGCTGGCGGTAGATGGCGAGCGGCGTGCGCTTCAGGTAACCCGAATGCGACACTGTAACCACCACGTCTTCCACCGTGATTAAATCTTCAAGCCTGATTTCCGCCTGCTCTTCGATGATCTCGGTGCGGCGCGCGTCACCGTAATCCTTTTGCACCTGCCGCAGCTCATCGACAATGACCTTCTTCAGAACCTTTTCGCTGCCGAGGATTTCCTGGTGGTGTGCGATCTGCTTTTGCAGCTCGTCGTATTCTTCCTGGATTTTGCCGCGTTCGAGGGCCGTGAGGCGTTGCAACTGCAGTTCGAGGATGGCCTGCGCCTGGCGCTCGCTGAAACTGAAATCCGCCATCAAGCCGTCGCGCGCCTCCCGCGGCGCCCTCGAACCTCGAATCAGTTTGATGATGGCGTCGAGGCTCCCAAGGGCTTTGAGGAAACCTTCCAGAATGTGCGCGCGTTCTTGCGCCTTGCGCAGGTCGTAGGCCGTGCGCTGCCGCACCACGGTGACGCGGTGATCGATGAAAAACTGAATCGCCTCGATTAAGGAAAGCGTCTTCGGCTGTCCGTTGACGATGGCAAGCAGGATCATGCCGAAAGTTTCCTGAAGCTGCGTGTGCTTGTAAAGGTTGTTCAGGATGACTTCCGGCTGCTCGCCGCGCTTGAGCTCCACGACAATGCGCATGCCGTCGCGGTCGGATTCATCGCGGATGTCCGAGATGCCTTCGATCTTCTTGTCCTGCACGAGCTGCGCGATGCGCTCGATGGTCTTGGCCTTGTTCACCTGAAAAGGAATTTCAGTGATCACGATCTGCTGCTTTTCCTTCGCGGGCCGCTCGATGGCGGCCTTGGCCCGCATGGTGAACTGGCCGCGCCCGGTGGCGTAAGCCGACTTGATGCCCGACTTCCCGTAGATGTAGGCTCCGGTGGGAAAATCCGGCCCGGGGATGAGCGCCAGCACCTCGTCCAACTTGGCCTGCGGCTTCTGGATGAGCAGAACCGTGGCCTCGATGATTTCGGCAAGGTTGTGCGGCGGAATCTTGGTAGCCATGCCGACGGCGATGCCATCCGAGCCATTAATCAGTAGATTCGGCACGCGCGTTGGCAGAACTAAGGGCTCTTCGGTGGATTCGTCGAAGTTGGGAGAAAAATCTACCGTTTCCTTTTCGATGTCGGCGAGCAATTCCTCGGCGAGGCGCGCCAGGCGGCACTCCGTGTAACGGTAGGCGGCTGCACGGTCTCCATCGACAGAGCCGAAATTGCCCTGGCCGTCGATGAGCGGGTAGCGCATGTTGAATCCCTGAGCCATGCGCACCATCGCGTCATACACCGCAGCGTCGCCGTGCGGGTGGTACTTCTTAATGACTTCGCCCACCACGCCAGCGCACTTGGTGTAACGTTTGCCGGAGGTCATGCCCTCCTTGTACATGGCGTAGAGAATCCGCCGGTGCACCGGCTTGAGCCCGTCACGCCCGTCGGGCAGCGCCCGCCCGATGATCACGCTCATCGCGTAATCGAGATAAGAATTCCGCATCTCGTCTTCAATGTTGACGGGAATCTGACGAGACGGGGGAATCAGTTCCTGATCGCCCATGAAAAAACGCCCTCCCTATGACGCCGGTGTAAGGATAAGCAAATCATAATGCGCGCGAGCGGGTTGAAAAATCGCAATCAGCCGCCAGAAACCGCTGAGACTGCGGTCTTCAACCGCACTCCAAGCTTCGCGCCCAAGAAGTGCATCGCATAATTTACCGGAATTAGCTGGCAGACCGTACCTTGGCGAATTAACCAGCGGATCTCGAAGACGTGACACTACGGCGTTTTTTCGGGCTCGGCCGTTTTGTGCCGGGCCGGAGTCTTGCGCCGCCCCGTTTTGCCGGAGGCTCGCGGCGTGCGTGCCTTGCGGGGCTTGCGGGCGGGCTCCGGCAAAGCTTCCGAACTTGCCTCGGCAGCGGCTTTCGGAGCGTCCGTGATGGAGAGAGCGGAGGTGAACGCCTCCTCCGGCGGCAGCTCGGAGCCCATCGCGGATTCGCTCTGCGGCGCCTCCTGCGCGTCCACGCCGTTTCCGGCAACTTCCGTTTGAAGATGACCGGCTGCTTCGGGCGCCTGCGGCTGGTTAATTCCGGTGGCGCCGAGCAACGAATGGATTCTCCAGATGCCTCTGTGGTCGCGCGCCAGCTTCAGCCAGCCTTCCCGCTGGCCTTGATGCAGCAGATCGAGGACGCCGTGATAGCCGTAGCGTTTTTCGTCAAAAGTGGGTTCTAGGGGGCGCAGGCGCTGGAGCCCCTGCCGCAAATAGAGCGGCCGGCCCGGACCCTTTTCCGCTGCCGCCACCAAGGCCTGCCGCAGCAGCTCGAGCGCTGTGGGGTCTGGCGTGGCTGGGGGCTCAGGCTCCGCCTCCGCCGCCTCAACCGCTGCGGGCTCGGCTTCGTCGGCCACATCCTCCGCAGCCGGGGCTGAAGTCTTGACAGCGCCGATGGTCTCCACCGGTTCCACCAGGAATCCGCGCTCGGTGCGGCGCAGATGTGCCAGCCCGGCGCGCTCCACCTTTTGCATGAACTCAAGAAACGATCCGGCTCCATAGTCGCGTTCGCTAAAGGTTGAATCCAACTGCAGCAGCGTGCTCTTCAACAGCCCAAGCTGAGGAGCCACACCGCGGTCGGCAAGGATCTTCAGCGCGCGCTCGATGTTGGGCACCGCCTCGGAAAGCGCCCTCGTCTCAGAAACCACCTTCGAACTTGGCTCGCCGCGCCTCGAACTCCGCGCCGGACGCCCGCCGCCATCGCTCCTGAGCAGGTTTTCGTAAGCAATGAACTCAGTGCAATTCCTCTGCAGAATGTTGCTGGTGAAGGCCCTGCCGCCGATCACGAACACCTGCTTGTCAAACTGCTTCAGCTTTTCGACCAGCGCCATGAAGTCGCTGTCGCCGCCGACAATGGCGAAGGCGTTGATGTGATGCCGCGTGAACGCCATCTCCAGGGCGTCTAGCGCCAGGTTGATGTCCGCGCCGTTCTTATCCCCGCGCGGGGTGACGCTGCGCTGCACCATTTGGATCGCGTGCTGCGTCATTTGCCGGCTATATTCGCCGGCGCGCGCCCAGTCGCCGTAGGCGATCTTGGCCACCACCTCGCCTCGTTCCTTGAGTCCCTCTAGAACCAGCGAGACGTCAAAGTCTTTTCCGAGCGTATCCTTAACGCCGATTTGAATGTTGTCAAAATCGATAAATACCGCTAGTTTCAAACGTTCTTCAGCCACGATGTCCCCTTGGGAGTATTCCAAATCCCTGTAGATAGTTTACGGTTACCGCCCGGCTTTTACAACTAGTTGCGCTGCGACCTCATACCGCCGGTGAACGGTTTCGGCGTTGGAAACACTCTCGGCTAAGTTAGCGAAATTAAACAGAACCGTGCTCACGGATTGGCAAATCCGGGTTGAATTATTTGGTGCGAGTATACGAGCGAAAAGAGCATTTGACTTGAAATGAAGGAGTTGTATGGACCCACTCGGCTGGACGCGCAATTTGCGGCGGAAGGTGGACAAAAATCGTGACACTGGAGCCTGGAATTCCGGGTTAGGAAGATCAGGAAAGGACGTAGCGCTCGATGGCGGCAGCGACGCCGTCCTCGTCGTTCGAAAGCGTCAATGTCCATTCGGATGGGATGGTGTCATAGTTGTGGTTGGCCATCAAAACCGCACAGCCCGCGAACTGAAGCATCTCGGCATCGTTCAGATTGTCGCCGATCGCCATCACTTCTTCCGGCCGTATGCCGCAGCGGCGCGCCCAGTTGGCGAGCGCGCTCCCTTTCGTGCAGCCGCGGTTCATGACGTCCAGAAGCGAAAGATCGCGCGCGAGATACTTGGTCCATGTTAGGTGACACGATGAACTCACCGGCGAGGCGCGCAGGACGGCCTCAACCGGGGCGATTCGATCCGGTGGCCCGCCGAACATCATCTGGACGGGGTCTGTGGTGATCGCGGCGCTTAGGTCGGAAGTCTGCACCAGGTAGCGGCGGCTGTTGCGCATGTACCATCCGGCCGGGCCTTCGGGGGCGGCGTCATGGTGCATGACGATCTGGCCCGGTCCCGGCACGTCAAAGATCGCCACCGCGTATTCGAGATATTCGCGGGCGGTTTCGATCACCTGGCGCGCGACCGTGCTGGGAAGGAAATTGTGGGTGTAAACTTCGCCGGAGATGGAGCCAATGCGCGCGCCATTCGACGAAATTATGGTAATGTCTCCGGCCACCTGTTCAACGAACGGGCGCGCAGAGTGAAAACGGCGGCCCGTGACAACCACCACCGTTATGCCCAGGCTCAGAGCGGATTGAATGGCCTCCCGGTTCCGGGTTGAAATTCCGGTCTGGGCGTTCAAAAGCGTGCCGTCCAGGTCCACGGCGATGAGGCGAATGGGCATAATGCGATTGCACCCGCTGCTATACGCAAGGCAGTAAGCCAGCGCCGCTCTAAAATTGTAGCGCCGCTCATAGACGGCGCACCAGCAAATGGCCGTCGCCGATTTATGTCGTTATGTATAGTAGGGACGGCCTTGGTCGCGGAGCGCTGCTACAGCCAAAGTTTTCGCGGAGACTCTGCCAGCCCGGCCTCGGGGTGTTTGAACCTGGCGCGGAACACGTTAGAATCATGGGGCAGTGGCGCATCCGATGGCGGCGTGCGCGGATGCGCGCATAAGGCATTGCGCAGTGGCCGCAGGACGGGTTTTTATTTATGGCTGAAATAAGTAAAATGTTTAGCCCTCCTGGAGCGCCTTATGGGAGAATCGGAAGCTTCGCTGCCCAACGCGAGCAAGCAAGCCTCCGCGTGAACTCTAGCATCCTGGTTCAGCGCGGTTCTTAGCGCAAAAGAAGGTATATGGGACTTTCAACTAAAAGCAATGCAGGAAAGCCGGCGCTGCCTCGCGTCCTGGTGGCAACCACCGCAATGCTTACGTTTATCTCGTTCTGGCAGGCCGGGGCGGTTGTGTTGAATGACCTCGCATCCTCCGCTTTTTACGCCGGCGGCATTGCCGAGCAGGCGATCGGACCCTCCGCCCCGTGGTTCATTCTGGCCGTGATGATTTTCGCGTACGCGGTCTGCCAGATGTATGTGGAAAGCTGCAGCATGTTTGTGCGCGGCGGCGTCTACCGCGTGGTGAAGGAGGCAATGGGCGGAACGCTCGCTAAATTTTCGGTTTCCGCCTTGATGTTTGATTACATTCTGACCGGCCCCATCAGCGGCGTCTCGGCTGGCCAGTATCTGGTTGGCTTTCTAAACGAAATGCTGGTTTATCTCCACATTCACGCTGTACTGCCCACCAACTCCACCTCCGCAGTTTTTGCCATCGCGGTGACGCTTTATTTCTGGTGGGAGAACACTAAAGGCATCGAGGAATCAAGCGATAAGGCGGCCCGCATCATGCAGTTCACCACCGTGATGGTGGTGCTGATGATCGGCTGGTGCGGCTACACGCTGTGGGTGCGGGGCGGCCACCTGCCTCCGTTGCCGGTTCCGCACAACCTGCACTTTTCGATTGACGCGGAGGGATGGCTGCGGTCCAGCCGGCTTCCCGAACTCATCGGCCTGGTAGGCATCATGGTGGCCTTCGGGCACTCTGTGCTGGCCATGAGCGGCCTTGAGACCCTCGCCCAGGTCTACCGCGAGCTTGAGCACCCGAAGCTGCCGAACCTGAAGAAGACGGCCTTCATTGTTTTCATTTACAGCATGTTGTTCACTTCGCTGGTCTCCTTCTTCGCCTTCATGATCATTCCGGATAGCCATACGCGGCTGCAATACAAGGACAATCTGATCGGCGGCTTGGCGATGCACGTGGTGGGTCCGGTGATGCTGCGTCTGGCGTTCCACGCCTTTGTGGTGGTGGTGGGCGTCATGATTCTTGCCGGCGCCGTGAACACGGCTATCGTGGGCTCAAACGGTGTGCTCAACCGGGTTTCCGAAGACGGCGTCCTGGCGGAATGGTTCCGGAAGCCTCACCCGCGCTTCGGAACTTCTCACCGGATCATTAATTTGGTGGCGGGTCTGCAAATCCTCACCATCGTGCTGAGCCGCGGCAACATCATCGTGCTCGGCGAGGCTTACGCCTTCGGCGTGGTCTGGAGCTTTGCCATGAAGGGGCTGGCAGTGCTCGTGCTGCGCTTCACGGAGCCGGGGCCGCGCGAATTCCGCGTGCCGCTCAACCTCAAGATCAAAAACCTGGAGCTGCCGCTCGGTCTCGGCCTGATCACGCTGGTGCTCTTCGCAACCGCCATCATCAATCTGTTTACCAAGGAAATTGCCACCGTCTCAGGCGTGGCGTTCACCGGCATTTTTTTCACCATCTTCACCATCTCAGAGAAGTTCAGCCGCCGTGGCAGGGACGCAACCCAGGCAGCGCTCGACCAGTTCAATCTGGAAGCGGGAGAATCGCTAAGTCCGGGTACCGTAGGCGTGCGCCCTGGCAACGTGCTGGTGCTGGTCCGGGACTACAACACGCTCTATCACTTATCGACTGTGCTGGACCGCGTGAGCCCGGAGCGGCAGGACGTAGTGGTTTTGCACATCCGCATACTTATGCGCGGAGGCTCCGGCGAGCATGACTTGGTTCCGCAGCAGCTATTTACTTTCAAAGAACAGGAACTCTTCACGCGAGCTCTCAATCTCGCCGAAAAGCACGGAAAGACCGTACACCTGGCAGTGGTGGCCGCGACGGAGGTGTGGGACGCTATCCTGCGCTCCGCGCAGGCGCTGCAGTCCTCTGTGGTAGTGGTGGGACTCTCGGCCAAAATGGCTTTCGCGGAGGAGTCCCGCCTGGCCGGAGCCGCCTGGGAACGGCTTCCCGAACCTAAGCCGCAACTCACCCTGGAAATCCATTCACCGTTCGGGGGCGAGCATATTTCTTACCTCGGGCCTCATGCCCCGCGCTTGACGCGGAAGGAAGTCGATCTGTTGCACACCATCTGGCTTCAATTCAGCGAGGAATTAGCGCCCGAGGAAGTGCATCACCACGACATCGTTCACTTCGCACTGAACGAGCTTCAGTCTCAATTGGCCGCCGGAAAACACGATGAAGTGCTGGCGCGGCTGCGGGAGCACCTTGAAGAAATCAGGAAGCGGACGGTCCCGCACCTGTAGCAGGCTGTGAAGATTTTCCGAGAGTCCCGGACTGTGCGGTCCAGTATTAAGCAAATGCTGAGACGGGCGGCCGGCGGCCAGCCCACGGGCGGGCGCTTTCCAATTGCGCGGCCAGCCGGAACAGAGTGGCCTCATCGCCGTAGCGTCCGATAAAATGCGCGCCGATGGGCAGGTTTTCCTCGTTCCAATAAAGCGGCACGGACATGGCCGGTTGTCCGGTGACGTTCGCCAAGGGCGGGAAGGGGACAAACTCCGCCATGCGGCTCTGAGCTTCGAGCGCATCTAGCGGAGGCGAAGCGAACCACCCGAGCGGCACGGGAGGCCGGCCGAGCGTTGGCGTGAGCGCCACGTCATAGCGAAGCATGAACCTGGCCACTTGGCGTGACAGTCCTTGCAGCGCCGCCAGGGCTAGCGCATAGGCGCTTGCAGAAACTTGGCTGCCGATCTGGTAAAAGCTCCAAGTGAACGGCTCGAACAAATCTTCACTCGGGCTAACGCCCATGATTTGCGCCCAGCCGTCGATGGAGGTCGCGCACCCGCCGGCCCACACGGCCAGGAACGCCCGTGTAAAAATCTCGCCGTCGATGGGGAATTGGTCTTCGGTAACCTCGTGTCCCAAACCGGCGCAAAGTTTGGCGGCGGCTTCCACGGCGCGGCGGCAGTCTGCATGGAGCGGCGTCCCGGTTAGCGTTGACGAAATCAGCGCGATGCGCAGCCGGCCCGGATCTGCGCCGGCTTCCTGCGCATAGGGCCGCGCGGGCGGCGGCGCCCAGTAGGGATCGCCCGGCGCAGGCCCCGCCGTTGCGTCCAGCAGCGCGGCGCTGTCTCTTACCGAGCGCGTCACCGCGTGTTCCACAGCCAGTCCGCCCATTATGTCGCCTGCGTCCGGGCCAAGTGAGTTGCGGCCGCGCGTCGGCTTGAGGCCGAATACGCCGCAGCAGGAAGCTGGAATCCGGATAGAGCCGCCGCCGTCGTTGGCGTGCGCCATCGCCACCATGCCAGAAGCCACAGCGGCGCACGATCCCCCGCTTGAGCCGCCCGTGGTGCGCTTGAGATCCCACGGATTGTGCGCGGCGCCGAACAGCATGGGCTCAGTCGTGCACACGAGGCCAAGCTCCGGCGTGTTGGTTTTTCCCACGATGATCAGTCCGGCCCGCCTTAACCGGCTCACAAGCTCGCTGTCTTGATTGGGGATGTAGTTTTTGAGGAATGCGCAACCGCCCGTCAACGGCACACCAGCGCAGGAGGCTAGAAGGTCTTTCAGCAGGAAAGGAACGCCGCGGAACAGACCCTCGGGAAGCTGGTTCTCTTCCCGAGCCGCTTGGCGAGCCGCTTCAAACATCGGCGTCACCACCGCATTGAGTTCCAGATTCAGCCGCTCTATGCGCTCGATGGCGGCATCCACCAGCTCGATGGGTTTCACTTGCTTCCGCCGCACGAGTTCCGCTTGCGCTACCGCATCGAGACCAGCCAGTTCTTCCCTCATCGCCTTTTGATCCTCAACTTGCCGGACGAAGCGCTGGTTGCCAAGCGCTCAAACATAGCGGCGGTTCTCCTAATGATTGGGTCTGCGAAAAATCCGGCGCAGGGTGGGATATTAGCACGCGAGGCGCTGGCGAACAATGTAAGCCGAAATGAGGTGGTGACTCAGTTTGCCGTAGCGCCGACCTTCAGGTCGGCATTTTGAAGGCTGTGCCGGGCTGGAGCCCGGCGCTACAAAACCAAAGTGAGTCCGGGCTATCACGCGGCGAGAGGCCTTACGGCGGCAAAAGCTTGGCCCGCGCCGGCGCGGGTCGGTCTTACGCCCAGCGCGGAAACACGTAGGATTCGAGCATGTCGGCGCGATCCTTGCTATCCGAGGCGATCACCTTGAGCAAATCCTTGGCCGAAATCAGACCGCGAAAGCCAAGGCGCGCATCCAGAATCAATAAGTGAAAAATGCCCCGGCTTTCCATAATCTGCAGGCACTCCTCGAGCGGAGTTTCCGGCTTCACCGTGCTCAAGTCCGTGCTCATGATCTCTGAGACGCGCACCCACGCCGGGCACTTGTTCTCCGCGGCAACCTTCGTAGCGATGTCGCTTTGCGAGATGATCCCGACGAGCCCGCCTTGCTCGTCGCACACGCCCGCGGCGCGTATCTGCCTGTCGCGCAGGTAGCGGGCAGCATCCAGAACCGTATGCTCCGGTTTTACGAAGAAGATTTCCTGCCGGGAACGGATTAAATCACCAACCGTCATGGCGGCTCTCCTTTTGGGCTTCGATTAGGAATCTGCAGTTGAGGGCATCTTAGGCCAGTTCCGGCCTGTTTGCAAATGACCAGGGGGGCTTGGTAGTGGGTCAGTTTGCTGTAGCGGCGGCCTCTGGCCGCCGGTCTTTATTTTTCAAACAATTCGGCGGCCAG
>NFUN01000007.1 GCA_002197525.1 Acidobacteria subdivision 13 bacterium RH2 MAG17b
AAGGTAGCCGATTCGGGGTGCTCCCTTCTACGCACCGATCTGCAACTTATTGCATTTTCAAGTTCTCAACCCCTACACACTTTTGGGAGAGGAGCCCAATTTGTAAACCTCAATAATTGCCTTTGCGCGCCGTCAAAACAGCAGAGTTGTAGCGGCGCTCTATGAGCGCCGAAGCACTTGAAAAAATCCAGACCGGCGGTCACAGACCGCCGCACCAGCCGCAGTTTTTACACAGAATGGAGGCAGCATGTCTGACGAAGTGAACCGCGGATTGCCCAATGAGGGTGAGACGCCCGCAAGCGCTAATGATCATCATGACGAAAGCGAAGCGCCCGGCCGCTCGCAGCCGCGGCTGAGGTTGAGCCCGCTGAGTTCGAAGGAGGTGGAACAGCGCCGGGCGGCCGCAAGAAAGTCCACCGGCCCGCGCACGCTGGCCGGCAAAGCTCGCGTGGCCATGAATAGCCTCAAGCACGGCCGCAACGCCGTAGGAATCCTTTCCTACGCCCAATCGCTCCAGGTCAGCATGAAGGAGTTGGGCGAAGACCCGGAGGAATTCAGCCGCCTTCGCGAAGGTTTCCTGGAACGCTTCCGCCCCGCCGGGCTTCCGGAAACCATGCTGGTGGAAGATCTCGTCTCGATCCGTTGGCAGCGGCGGCGATTGGAGCGCGCCCATGCCGCCCTGCTTGCCCGCCGAGTTCAGGAGCTGGAAGTGGAGCACCAAAGAAAAAGCCTGCAGGTGACTCAGGAAATCATCGCCGATATTCCCGCCTCTCAGCTTCGGATGGGTTTGATCTGGAACCAGGAGTCTGCGACCAAATATCAGAAGCTCCTCGAATGGCTGGATGAGCTGAAGGCGAGGCTGGAGGTGGGTGAATTCACCGACGTCGAGACCACGCTCGGCTGGATTTACGGCCCGAATCCCACCACGCGCGGCGCCTTGATTAGAGGATTGTTCCTGCACCTGGCAGAAACGAAGGCGAATAACAGCACGACAGCCGGTCACCGCCGGACGCTTAGCCGGGAACTTGAGGCGGAGATTTCGAGTATCACGCAGCAGTATCACCTCTACATCCGCCAAAACGTGGAAGTGACCCCGGCGATGCGGGACGAATGCCTTGCGCCCACGGCCGAGCAGCGATGGCTGATGCGCGAGATGAACCAGATTGACCGCCAGATCGAGAGAAAAACCCGGCTGCTGAAGGCAGTGCAAAACAGCCAAGCGGAAGGGCCAGACGAGGCGGGATCGGAAGAAGAATCAGCTTGCGTCAAGCCCCCTGAAACTGGGCGCTGAGCGCAAAAAAGAGAATGTTTAACCTAGCAAACCGGCATCCTGTTGAAAACAAAGAAACATTAGACAGCAAACCGGAGCAAACCGGGGCGAAGCGGAGGATCACGTTGAAGCACAAGAAGATAAGGCGTTCTCCGCTTATGTCTTGTAAAATGAATAAGATGCCGGTTTGCCACCAGCCTGCGCGGCCATAACCGGAAGGGGAAAACACCTGCTCCAGCCGCCCGGCTCCGGCTAGCCAACTTGCCAAAATTAAGCGCCTGATTTGACCCACGCCGAGCCCGCCCCTACCCCGGCTAGACGCCTTCTCAGGCCGCCGCCTTTTCCGGATAAATCGAGTTCGCATGGTGATACGATAGGCGCTTCGACCGGACGCTGACAACGTCGCAGGTCTCGCGGGAGGCGAAAAGCCATGAAGGCGATACGGGTGAACGCGTACGGAGGTCCTGAAGTCCTGCGGTTGGAAGAAATCGAAACGTCGCGCCCCGGACCCGGCCAAGCGTTGGTGCGGCTGGCGGCGGCAGGCGTGAACTTTGTGGACGTGTATTACCGGCGCGGCGCGTTTCCGATGACCGTGTCCCCGCCAAGCCTTCCCTTCACTCCCGGTCTTGAAGCAGCCGGCGTGGTGGAGGCCGTGGGCGATGGCGTGACGAACGTCAAGCCTGGCGACCGCGTCGCCTACACGCATCAGCGCGGGGCTTACGCCGAAGCAAGCGTGGTTGAAGCCGGCAGGTTGATACCTCTGCCGGAAGACTTTTCTTTCGAGCAGGGCGCCGCGCTCACGCTGCAAGGTTTGACCGCGCACTTTCTCATCCACGAGTTTCGCCCGCCAAAACCCGGTGACGTGGTGCTCGTCCACGCGGCCGCAGGCGGCATGGGGCTTTTGCTGGTGCAATGGGCCCGGCATCTTGGGGCGCGAGTCATCGGAACCGTTTCGACTCAGGAGAAAGCCAGGGTTGCCGAAGAAGCCGGTGCCGACGACGTGATCCTCTATACCCAGCGGGATTTTGCCGCAGAGACGAATCGCCTCACTAACGGACATGGAGCGGATCTCATCATCGACGGCGTCGCACAGACCACATTCGCGGGAAACCTGGAAGCAGCCGCTGTCCGCGGCCACATCGTGCTCTACGGCCTTGCGAGCGGGCCTGCCGCTCCGATTGCGCCGGAGTCGCTGCGGCCTCATTCTCTGACGGTGTCCGGCGGAGCTTTGCGAAATTATATGCGGACGCGCGAGGAGTTGCTGCATCGCGCTCAGGCTGTGATCGAAGCCCTCCGCGCCGGTTGGTTGCGCCTGCGAATTGACCGCGTCTTGCCGCTCGAGCTGGCGGCGGAAGCGCACCGCCTGCTCGAAAACCGCCAAACCATGGGCAAGCTGATCCTGAGGATTGGCGCCCGGTAGCCATTGCCGCAAGCCTGCCGGTGTGCCGTTAACCCGTTCACGCCCGGACCGGCGGCGCGGATTGGCGTTAAGTTGCAGCATAGGTTTTTGGCTGTGGCTGCGGCGCGGGTTCTGATAAATTGGACAACTCATGCGATCCGGCGCCAGGGTTCTTGCCGCCTTTCTGCTTGTCTTCGCGGGTTTGGCGGCGCTGCATTTCTCTGTTCTCCGCCTTCCTTACTTTTGGGATGAAGCGGGTTACTACGTCCCCGCCGCGCTCGACTTCTATCTTCACGGCCGCTTGATTCCGCGCCTCACTCAGCCCGTCGGCCACACGCCGCTGGTTTCAATCTACCTCGCGGCGGTTTGGCGGCTATTCAGCTTCACGCCGCTTGTTACGCGCGCGGCCATGATCGCGGGCGCCGCCGCCACGGTCGTCACCACTTACGCGCTCAGCCGGCGCGTGGCTGGCCGCGAGGCGAGCCGGTGGAGCGCCCTGCTGCTCGCCCTCTCTCCGCTGTTCTTCGCTCAAAGCTCGCTCGTTTTTGTGGACCTCGCGGCGGCGTGGTTCACGGCGCTGGCGCTGCTTTTTATCCTTGACCGCCGCCCAGTGTGGTTTATGCTGGCCGCTACGCTGGCGGTACTCAGCAAGGAAACCGCCGTGGTCATGCTCCCCGTCGTGTGGGGGTTCGCGGCTTGGCGCCGCCGGGAACGGCGGCTGGCGGTATGGGCGGCGCTTGTTGCGCCGGTGATTCCTCTGCTCGTCTGGGCGCTTTATTACCACCACGCGACGGGCTACTGGACCGGAAACGCGGGCTACCTGCAATACAACCTGTACTCAACTCTGACGCCGTTGCACATCTGCCGCAGCCTCCTGGCGCGGCTGGCGGAGATTTGCTTTCAAGGCTTCAACTGGCTGTTGGTAGGAGCGGCGCTGGCGGGGGTCGCGTGGCGCGCGCGGCATACAAGGCGCGGCGTTGCGGAATCCAGCACCCAGGCTGGGCAGAGCGGCATGGCGGACTTTGTGTTCCTCGCCGCCGGGCTTATGCTCGCCTACGTGGGAATGCTGAGCCTGGTCGGCGGAGCGATTTTGCCGCGCTACATGCTGCCGGTATTTCCGATGTTCTTCATCCTCGCCGTGCGCGCGATTTGGAACCTGCCCGCCGCATCCGCGCGGATTTTGTGCCTCGTTTTAGCGGCGGCGTTTGTGGGCGCGTGGTTCATAAATCCGCCTTATCCTTTTCCCTATGAAGACAATCTCGCGTACGCAGATTTTGTCCGCCTTCACGAGCAGGTTGCAACGTATTTGGAATCGCTTCCCGGAGAGCCCGTGATTCTCACTGCATGGCCCGCCACGGATGAACTCCGCCAGCCTTTTCTCGGCTACGTCAGTCATCCTCTCCGGGTGATGGCGGTGCGAGGCTTCAAATCCGCGGACCTTCGCGATCCTCCCGGCTTCCAGGTTTTCTACCTGTACTCGCGCCAATGGAATCCTCCCGGCAATCTGTTCACGCTTTTCGGGCCGGCGCGGGGGAAAATTGACCGGTTTTTTCAGTACGAGCCTCCGGTCGCACCCGCCGTCCTTGAGAGCCGTTTCCACCTGACTCTCTTGAAGCAATTTCAGCGCCGCGGCCAATGGGTGCGGATTTATTTCGCCCCAGGAGGCTAGATAAGGAGAGCGCGAGGGAAGGCGACCTCAAAACAGACATGCCATTTTTAGCTGAACGCTTCATCCATGTGGTCCTGCTTTTGGCGGCGATCATTTTTCTGGTCTCCCTTTTGTTGATCGCCGTGGCGATCGGCAGACGCTTCAGGCGGGAAAGAGAGTTTAAAATCCTGGATGCTTTCCGGGAGCGCTCGCGCTCGATTCTTGAAGTTCTGTCGGCGGGCGCTCTGGACTATGAAGCCGCGCTTGAACAGATTCGCAAAATGATCGAACCACGATATGCGCAAGACATCGAGCGCATCCTGCTGGAGCAGCTCGATCAGCCGCGTTACAGAGCGGCGATTGGGCGGCTGATCGAGGACCTCGGGATGATTCGATCCTGGCAGCGCCGGGTGGGTGACACCACGAAACCGCCGCCTGGGTCGCGCGGAGCCGCGCCCTCGCTGCGCCGCGAAGCGCGCTTTTACCATCGGGCGCGAGACGCGCAGAATCTGGGCCGCGTCGGACACCGGGAAAGCTGGCGGTTGCTCGTCAAGGCGTTGGACGATGCGCACGAAGACGTTCGAGAGGCTGCGGTGAGGTCGCTCGCGGTGATCGGAGAGCCTGAGAGCTTTCCTGCGTTGGTCGAACAGTTGCGCGCCAGCTTGACTTCGCCTAAACCTCTGCTTTCAGACCGTGTTCTCCGGCCAGCTCTTGCCCGGTTTCCGCTTGCCTTGGCGGATCACCTCCAGCCACTGCTCGAGCATTCGAATTCCCAGGTGCGGCTCGCGGCGGCGCACGTGCTTCGTGACATGCTCGCGAACGAATCCGCCGCCGTCCGTTCAGGTTCCGTGAAGCTTAAGCCTGATCTCTCCCGGTTGATTCCCAACCGGCTTGCCGGCGATAACGATCCGGACGTGCGCGCGGTGGCCGCCGACCTGATGTCTTTTCTACAGGACGAAGCAAGCGGAGATAAGCTCATCCGATCTGCCGGGGACGCAGAATGGTTCGTGCGGCTGCACGCCGTCCGGGCGATTGGAGAGCGAAGAAACCAGAAGTTTCACGCCGTTCTCGCCGCCCGCCTGACCGATCAGCATTGGCGCGTGAGGGAAGCCGCCGCACGGGCCTTGGCGGGCTCCGGCCCCGAAGAAGCCCGCGAGTTGCTGAGAGCTTTTGTGGCCGCCGGGGATGAATACGCCCGCGACCAGATTGCTGAGGCGCTCGATACCTCTGGCTTGATGGCCGAACTTGCGAAACGCTGTGCCGGTGGAGACGCCCCGCAGGAGCGTGAGGTTTTGTTCGAGGTCGTGAAAATGGGTAAGACAAGCTGCCTGGAATCGTGGCTTAAACGCCAAACCGAACGGGAACGGCGTGCCTTTCTGACGGCGCTTGGAGAATGCTCTGACCCGCACGTGCGGAGGTGGGTTGAGCAAATGGCGGAGTGAGCACGCGGGCGGAAGCGCGGTAAAAAACGCTATACTAAAACGCAGGAGAAATTTTCTCCTCTTCAGGAACGGTTTTTCCGCGTTTTCAAAGGGCGAAGAGGTTTTTGCGGCAGGTCCTCGCGGGAAGAGTTGTGCTGCGCAAGGCCGTAGGGAACAAATGGCACGCGCCGCGCTTTTGCGCGAGCGTTCGCACACACGAGCGGCGCTGTCCAACCCGCACGATTCGCAGGTTGCCACGATGCAAGGCGATAAAACGTGTCCAAAATGCGGTCAGATAATTCCGCCTGGAACGGCGGAGTGTCCGCTCTGCGCCGACCCCGTTTTGTTTAATCTGCGCCGCGAGACGCTGCTTTTGTTAAGCCTGATTGGTCTGGGCTTGCTCTTCGGCGTGACTGCCCTGCTAGTCAGGTCCTATCACGTGCAGCAGAGGGCGCTCGGCGGGCATTGGTACACGCGGGGTGAAACGGATTTGAAGGCGGGCCGTCCGCAGGCTGCCCTGCTGGATTTTCGGACAGCTCTGTACCACGCGAGCGGGAATCCTGCCTACCAGCTCCGCTTGGCGCAGGCGCTGATCGATGCCGGCCGGCGGGACGAGGCTCGCACCTACCTGATGAGGCTTTGGCAAAGCAATCCTGCGGACGGGGAGGTCAATCTGGAACTGGCTCAGTTGGCGATGCGAGAGAACAACATCCCTCAGGTCATCAATTATTTTCACAACGCCATTGACGGCGTATGGCCGGACGCCTCCAAGCAGCGGCGCCTGCAGTTAAGGCAAGAGCTCTGTGAGTATCTGATTGATCACAACCGGCGTACGGAAGCGCTAGCCGAGCTGATGGCTCTTTCGGCTGCAACCCCGAACGACGCGCAGTTGAGAGCCCAGGTGGCTGGGCTCTTTTTGAAAGCGCAGGATTATGACACCGCTCTCAAGGAGTTCCGTACTTCACTACAGCTCGATCCGAAACAGGCCGCGGCCTGGAAGGGAGCGGGGCAGGCAGCGTTTTCATCTGGAAACTACCGGGAGGCGCGCGATTATTTGATCCACGCCATGCGGCTGACCCCGCGGGATACAGAGACGGACAAGATGCTCGAAACAACCGAAAACATCTTGCAGATTAATCCTTTTGACCGGAGGGTATCCGCCGCAGCCCGGCGGCGGCGCGTGGTTGCGGCTTTCGGGCGTGCATTCAACCGGCTGCAGGAATGCGCGAAGATCCTTGGGCAACCACTCCAGGCATCTTCTTCCCCGCCGCAGACAGATTTGCAGCAAGCGAACGCTGGCGCCATGAAAATGAAACCGCAGATCAAGGAAGCCGCCTTGCGGCGCAACCCCGACCTGGCCGATTTCGCCATGAATCTGGTCTTTAGCGTCGAGAAGAGCACTGCAAAGCAGTGCGGCCCTCCGAAAGGATTAGATCTGGCTCTATTGTTGCTCGCAAGCAAAAATGGAGGTTCGCGTTAGTGGAAGAGCGAAACATAATTTTGCCCGCAGAGCAATCCGAAGCGCCGCCCGGCCAGGAAGAGAAGGCTTCAGCAGCGCTTCGGGCCACTGTGGCGCACATCATCCAAGGTCTTGCTTTACGGGAGGGGAATCTCTTCCTTCTCCTCGCGGTGATCATTGGGCTGACTTCCGGCCTGCTCGTCGTCTGTTTTCGAATCACGATCCAATGGATTCAGTTGTGGTTGTTTGGGTCTGGATTGACGGCTCCGGCTTATCGAGTGGTTCTGGTTCCTGCGGTGGCGGGACTCGTCATCGGCGCTCTGGTCATGCTCGTGTTCCGGCAGGTGCGAGGCAGCGGCGTGAACCAAACCAAGGCCGCAGTTTATATATACGACGGTTATATTCCCTTCCGTACCGTGATCGGCAAGTTCATTGTCTGCGCTCTGGCAATCGGCAGCGGGCAATCGCTTGGGCCCGAAGATCCGTCGCTTCAGATCGGCGCAGGCGTCGCCTCCGCGATCGGGCGCCGTCTCCGGCTGTCTCGGGAAAAGATCCGGATGATCGCCCCGGTTGGAGCTGCGGCAGGCCTCGCTGCGGCCTTCAATGCGCCTATTTCCGCAACGGTTTTCGTCCTCGAGGAAGTGATCGGGCAGTGGAGCGCCGGAGTGCTTGGAGCTATCATCCTTGCTGCGGTTTCAAGCGTGGTGGTGCTGCGCGGGTTCCTTGGTTCTGAACCGTTATTCCGGATTCCCGCATACCGCCTGGCCCATCCTACTGAGTTTCTGGCCTACGCCGCGCTCGGCGTCATAGGCGGCTTCTCATCCCTATGGTTCAATAAGCTGGTCGTCGTGCTGCGGCCGCGTCTGAAGGCGCTTCCTTCCTGGACCCAGTACGTGCAGCCTGCGGCGGCCGGCTTAATTGTGGGCTGCATCGGGCTGCGGTTTCCTCAGGTCATGGGCGCGGGTTACTACTATATCGACCAGGCAATGCACGGCGAGTATGTATGGCATATTCTCGCGCTACTGGCCATTTTGAAGATTATCGCCACCACGGTTTCGTTCGTGAGCGGTACACCCGGCGGCATGTTCGCGCCGACCATGTTCATTGGCGCCATGATTGGCGGCGCTGTGGGCGTGGTGGAACATCATTTCTTCCCCCAGTTGACCGGCCCGGTTGGCGCCTACGCTCTGGTGGGCATTGGCACTCTGTTCGCGGGCTTCCTGCGTGCGCCTATGACCTCGGTTTTCATGGTGCTCGAGGTCAGCGGCAACTATTCGATCATTCTTCCGGTGATGGTTTCAAACACCATCGCCTATCTAATTTCCCGCCACTATGAGTCAGTTGGCCTATTCGACCGGCTTTCACGCCAGGATGGCATCGACTTGCCTTCGATGGAGGAACAGCGGGAAGAGGAGACGCTTCGAGTGGAAGACGCCATGCAGCCGGTAGGCGGGCCTATGTTGCATGGCGATGACACTTTCGCCGAGGCTCTCAAGAAAGTAAGTGAGTTTCCCGAACAACACTTTCTGGTAAACCAGGGAAGACGCGGGTGGAGCGCTGTGACCCAAGAAATGCTGCGGTGGCAGACCAAGGAAGGTAAAGGCGGCGAGCGCCTGACCAGCCTCCCTCCAGATACCCGGCTTCCGTGGTTGCATCCGGATCAGACACTCGATGTGGCGCTGCGAGTGATCGGCGACCACCCGTTGCTGCCCGTAGTCAACCGCGCCGATCTGGAAAGGGTCGAAGGCGTGATCACGTTGCAGGACATTCTCAACGCCTACCGGAAAAAAATCGCGGCTTCTGCGCGCGGGACCTCGGTTTAAGGCCGGCTTCCCTCCGTCCCTTCAGCTTGCGCCCCTCTGCTCCGGCTGAGGCCGACTGTTTTGCAGCGTTTTGTTCGCAATCCTCCGGCACGAAAGTTGTAAAATCGGACTATGCGCATCAGGCTACTGCTAATCCTTTCGCTGATCGCGACGACGACGGTCGTCTCCTACTTTTTTACCCTCTATCAGGTGCGAGCAGAAAAACGGGCGCTGCAGCGAGAGGTCGCTGTGCGTTCCGAGTTGCTCGCCGAGAGTTTGGACGTCAGCGTAGAGCCTTCGGCAGAATTCGGATCGCGCCGGGTCCTGCAGAATTTGGTAAAGGGTTTCAGCAATCGCCAGAACTTGGCGGGCGTGCTGGTTTATGACGACCGCGGTGGAGTTGTCGCCAGCAATTCGTCCGCACTGGTGCAGGAACTGAAGAGCGTACCGACCGCGGTGGATCAGGCGATCGCGAAGAACTCGGGGGCAAGTGGATTCTTTACGCTCGACGGAAAGTCTATCTGCGTCTACGCGCTGCCGCTTCATGGCAAGCAGTTGATGGGCGGCGTCCTGGCGGTGTTTACGGACGCCAGCTACATTTCCGCCGAGAGCGCCGCGATGTGGCGGGAGACATT
>NFUN01000070.1 GCA_002197525.1 Acidobacteria subdivision 13 bacterium RH2 MAG17b
AGAGAAGAAGCTCGTGAAGTCTTCGCCAAAGGCATTGAAGTAAACCGGAAGCAAGGCAACCTGCACGCGCAGAGCGAACTCGAAGCGGCTCTCGAAGACCTTTCCGCCCGAGATTGATTGCATATTGTTGTAGCGGCGGCCTCTGGCCGCCGGTCTTTATTTTTCAAACAATTCGGCGGCCAGAGGCCGCCGCACCAGCAAACTAACCCATTACCAGACCTCGCCGCTTTGCCGCTCAGATGGAATATAATGCTGTTTCTCTGGTAAAGCGCCCCGGAGGAGCCACGCATGAGACTTCGATGGACTGTCTTGGTGATCCTTTTAAGCTCGACCGTAGGCTTGGCGCAGCCCATGCCCGCAGGGCGGCTGATGCGCTTTCCGGATGTTTACAACAATGAGATGGTTTTCAGTTACGCCGGCGACTTGTGGCTGGTCTCGACGCAGGGAGGCGCGGCGCGGCGGATCACGACGAGCCCTGGCCTCGAGCTTTTTCCGAAATTTTCACCCGACGGAAAATGGATCGCCTTCACCGGCCAATATGACGGCAACTTCAACGTCTACGTCATACCTTCCGAGGGCGGCCAGCCCCGCCAACTCACCTTCAATCCCGGCATGCTCCACGTCCCCGAGCGCATGGGTATTGAGAACGAAGTCATCAGTTGGTTTCCGGACGGCAAGCGGATTCTCTTCCTCTCGCGCCGGACTACGTTCAACGACTGGTTCGGGCAGCTTTTCAGCGTGAACGTTCAGGGCGGGCTGCCGGAGCAATTCCCGGTGCCGCACGGCGGGCTGGTCTCGTTTTCACCCGACGGCTCCGAGATCGCCTATAACCGCATCTTCCGGAATTTCCGCCCGCGGAAACGTTACCTCGGGGGCATGGCGCAGGACATCTGGATTTACAATCTGAAGTCGCCCGCCATTCAGCGCATCACGCACTATCCCGGAACGGACACATTCCCCATGTGGCGCGGGAACACGATCTATTTCGTTTCGGACCGCGGTCTCGAGCGCCGGTTGAATCTTTACAGCGTCAGCCTGAAAACCCATCAAGTCCGCCAGTTGACGCACTTCACGGACTTTGACGTGGAATGGCCGAGCCTCGGAGGCGGCAGAATTGTTTTCCAGAACGGCGGCTACCTCTACCTTTACAACCTCAAGACAGAAAAGACGCGCAAGCTCACGATCACCTTGCCTGGAGACTTTATTCAGGCTCGCAGCCATTGGGTGCACGTGAGTAGATTGATCACTAGCTTTGGCCTGTCGCCCAACGGAAAGCGCGCGGTTTTTACCGCTCGCGGCGACGTCTTCACGGTTCCGGCAAAGCTGGGCAGCATCCGCGACATCACGCAAACTTCCGGCGCACGCGAAAGGAATGCTGTCTGGTCGCCGGACGGCCGCTGGATCGCTTACCTTTCCGACCGCTCCGGCGAGGATGAGCTTTACATTCGCCCCGCCGATGGCTTGGGGAAAGAGGTGCGCGTCACCTTCGACGGCAAGATGCACCGGTTGCCGCCCGTCTGGTCGCCGGACAGCCGCAAACTGCTATTCGCGGACAAAGACGTGCGGCTTTTCTACGTGGACGTTCAGGAGAAAAAGCCGGTATTTATCGATCAAGGCAAGTACGCCGACCTCACCGATTACGCCTGGTCGCCCGACAGCCAGTGGGTGGCTTACGCCAAGACCGGGCAAAACACGAACTCCGTGGTCTATCTCTATTCGCTCGCAGACCGCAAAATCACGCCCGTCACCACCTCATTTTGGAACAGCGTCGATCCCGCCTTTGATCCCGCCGGGAAATATCTCTATTTCCTGTCCGACCGTAGCTACAATGCCGTTCCCGACACTTTCGACGTGGAGGCGGTTTATCCTCAGACCACGCGCGTGTATCTGGTGACGCTGCAAGCCAGTCTTCCCTCCCCTTTTGCGCCGCGAAGCGACGAGGCGGGCGTTACGCCCAGTTCCAATCCGCCCGGTCCCGTCGCCGCCCCTAAAACGGCCTCAAAACCCGCGCCGTTCCGAATCGACCTCGAAGGAATAGGAAACCGCATCGTGGCTTTGCCAACCCCTCCCGCGCACATCGTCCACCTAAGCGCCGCGCCTGGGCGCGTCTACTACTTGACGCTTCCGATTCAAGGTCTCTCGGGGCCGCTCGCAGGAGTCACGCCGGAGCTGCACGTCTTCACGCTGAAGGACCGCAAAGACCATGCGCTAATAGCTGCCGTGAACGGTTACTCGCTCTCATTCGACGGCAACAAAGTCCTTTACTCCTCGCCGCCCAAACCGCCTGCCGTGCCACCCGCGCGCCCTAGCCCCAAGACATACGGCATCATCAGCGCCGAGCCCCCGAAAGCTCCCCATAAAGTTGGCGAAGGTTTGCTAAACCTGTCTGGGATGGAAATGGATGTCGATCCCGCCAAAGAGTGGAAGCAGATTTTTTATGATGTCTGGCGGCAGGAGCGTGACTTCTTTTTCGAGCACAGCATGAACGGCGTGAATTGGACGCGCGTGCGGGACCAGTATGCGCCACTTCTGCCGCATATCAAGGACCGCTACGATTTGAATTACCTGCTCAGTGAGCTGATCGGCGAGCTTGTCAGCTCCCATACCTACGTGGGTGGCGGAGACTATCCAAACCTGCATCCGGTGAACGTTGGGCTGCTCGGCGTGGACTTCGGCATGGACCGCGCCCGCGGCCTTTACAACTTCCAGAAGATTTATTCCGGCGAGAACTGGGATCCGGCTGTGACCTCTCCGCTCACCGAACCCGGCCTTAACGTCAAGACCGGGGATTGCCTGCTGGCGGTGAACGGCCAGACTCTGCGCGCCCCGCAAAACCCATACGCGCTTTTTGTCAACACCGCCGGCCAGAACGTCACTCTCACCATCAGCTCGCAGCCGGATAATCCCTCCGCCTCGCGCAACATTGTGGTGCGCCCGGTCGCGAGCGAATTCAAGCTACGGGAACTCAACTGGATCACCACCAACCGCCGCAAAGTGGACGAAGCCACTCACGGCCTTGTGGGCTACGTTTACCTGCCGGATATGGAAGATGTGGGCCTCAACGAATTCACCAAGCAGTTCTACCCGCAAATCCGCAAGCAGGGACTTATCATCGACGTTCGTTATAACGGCGGAGGATTCGTCGACCAGATCATCTTTGAGCGGCTGCGGCGAGTACTGGCTGCAATGATGTCAGCCCGCAACTTCAAGAGCCAGCCCATTCCGCCCGTGGTTTTCAACGGCTATATGGCGTGCCTTGCGAATCACTACACGGCTTCGGACGGAGACTTCTTCGCATATTTCTTCAAGAAGTACAAACTGGGTCCGGTGATCGGCGAGCGCACGTGGGGCGGCGTAAGAGGCATCCGGGGGTTTATTCCTCTGATCGATGGAGGCTACATTACGCGGCCGGAGTTTTCGCTATACAATCTGAAGAGCCAGTGGGTGGTTGAAAACTACGGAGTCTTGCCCGACATCAAAGTGGATAACCGCCCCGATCTCGTCATGCAAGGCCACGATCCACAACTTGAAAAGGCGATCGAGACCGTCATGCAGGAAATTCACCAGCACCCAAAAGCGCTCCCGCACCGGCCTCCCGACCTGCCTGCTTATCCATCGGGACCGTCGTAGAACCTGCGGCTGGTTGAAAAACGCGCAGGTGCGCTGCGACTAAGGGCGACGCCACTTCTAATTGGCGCCATTTTCATAACATGGAACTCATTCACCTTCCCGAAGCCGCGAAAGAACTGGGCGTCAGCTATCCCACGCTGAAGCAGTGGATCTACCGGCGCAGGATTCGCTCCGTCAAGACCGCAGGTGGCCACCACCGCATTCCGCGCTCCGAAATCGACCGCGTGTTGTTTCAAAAATCCAGCCGGGCGCAGACTTCCGGCGGCCGCTCGGGAGCCACGGAACGCGATCCTGCCAAGCGTGGCTCCGGCATGGGGCACCTCATCAGCGGGCGTAATCAGTTGGTGGGCCGCGTGACTTCGCTCAAAGTGGTGGGTTTGCTCGCCAAAGTCGAGCTCGATGTCGGCGGCCAAAAAGTGACCGCCATCATCACTCGTGACGCCTGCCGGGAACTCGAACTCAAGATGGGAGATATGGCCGCTGCGCTCATCAAGGCCACCGAAGTGATGATCATCCGCCCGGCTTAATTCGCTTCCGCGCCTTATAAAACCGGCAAATAAGCTGTATGTTCCGGCGCTACCGCAAATAGCCCTCGCTCATCATGCCGCTGCGTATAATAATCTCAGTGTGAGGAACACGAGCCTGATCCTTTTGTTCACGGTGTGGGCGTTGGCGGGCGCACGGGTTGCCCGCGCGGAGAGCCGCGATTGGGTTGAAGTAGAAAGCCCCGATTTCACCGTCGTCAGCGACGTCAGCCCGCACCAGGTTCTCGCCGTAGCTCGGCGCTTTGAGCGCATCCGGGCCGTCTTTCAAAAAGCCTTTCCTCAGATGCGGGTATACCCGCAGATTCCAGTGGTCATCTTGGCCGCCCGCAACGCCCGCAGTTTCCAGTCTTTGCAACCGGCGGCGTGGCAAAGGCCAGGCGAAGTAAGGCGCTCCGGGTTGCTGCTCCGCAATTCCGATAAGAATTACATCCTGCTTCAGCTTGGGCTGCCCGGCAACCATCCTTACCGGGTTATCTATCACGAATACGCCCACCTCATACTCGAAGACAACTTCAGGTCCATCCCCCTCTGGCTCAATGAAGGGTTGGCGCAGTTCTACGCCAACTCCGACGTCAGCCATAAGACAGTCCGGCTGGGGCTGCCGAGCAATCAGTCTCTCCAACTGCTCCGCGACAACAATCTTTTGCCCTTGCCGCTTCTGTTCACGGTTACAAACACCTCGCCGTACTACAATGAATCTACCGCAGGCACCATCTTCTACGCCGAGTCCTGGGCGCTGACCGATTACCTGATGTTTCAGCAGGACGGTGCGGGCCGCGGTCCGATTAACGAATACCTTGCACTCGCTGCCCAGGGGCAGGACCCAGTGAGCGCGGCGCGCCAAGCCTTCGGCGGCCTGGACGCGCTCCAGTCCAAGCTCCAGTCCTTTGTTCACAGCCTCGCCTTCCATTACTACCGGTTGAAGGTTTCATTTTCTGGAGATGGAACAACTTGGCCGGTCCGGAAACTGTCCGCGGGAGAATCAGCGGCGATTCGTGGCGGCTTCCTGGTGCGCGTCGCGAGGTATTCCGAAGCCCGCACGCTGCTGCAGGAAGCGCTTAACGAGCGCGATCCTGAGCGCTCAGTGGCCCAGAGCATGGGCTTGCTGGAACTGAGGACCGGAAACGCGGAACAGGCAGCCGTGTGGTTCGCGCGCGCGGCGCGGCAGTGTCCACAGTGTTATCTCGCTCGCTTCTATCATGCTGTGCAGCTCCTGCGCACCGGTCCCACTCCCGATGAGTCACGTTTTGCTATCGGCGAGCTACGCGCCTTCATACAATTCAACCCCGTCTCCGCACCCCCTTACACTGCTCTGGCCGTTTTTTACGCGCAACATCACGAACACCTCGCGGAAGCCTGCCAGTTCGCCAAACAGGCGAGCCAGCTCGATCCCGGTCACCTCCCTTACCTGTTTCTCGAAGGCCAGATTTTCCTTGAGATGGGAAATGCTCCCGCAGCCCTCCGCGTGGCTCAGCGGGCCGTCCAGCAGGCGCGCTCGCCACAAGAAAAATCGCAGGCGTATATCTTTCTTGGCACGCTCCAGCAACGGTAACCGGAGGCGAAGAAACCGCGATGGAAGAGACGCCTCAGTTGCTGCTCCCGAATCTCTCCTTGATTCCTGCACAGGCGAGGCAGCGCATCAGAATCATCCGCCCGATGCCTGAGCAAGCAACGCCGGGCGATTTGGATAGGGTCTCACTATTTTGCCCGCATGTCGCTCGACGTGCCGCCCGCGGCGGGAACGTAGCATCTCAACGTATAATCCATCACCATGCGGTCGGCATTGAACCGCCAGCCGAGGGTGCGGATGGTTCGCTTCATGCGCTTGATCCAGCCGCGCGGCAGGCCGTCATGGTCGCGCTGGTAGTAAAGCGGAATCACTTCGTCGCGAAAAACCCGGTACAAGTCTTCTCCATCCCGGGCATCGTGAAGATCCACGTTGGAGTGAGTTCTGCCGGTTCCAATGGCAAAGCCGTTCAGGCCGTCGTAGGCTTCCGCCCACCAGCCGTCCAGGACGGAGAGGTTCAGGCCGCCGTTCAACACCACCTTCATGCCGCTGGTCCCCGACGCTTCCAACGGCCGCCGCGGATTGTTCAGCCACACATCGACGCCCTGCACGAAATGGCGCCCGACGTTGATGTCGTAGTCTTCCACGAAGACGAACTTGTCGGCAAACTGCGGGTCGCGCATCAGCTCCACAATTTGCTGCAGCACTCGCTTGCCCGGTTCGTCGAGCGGGTGCGCCTTGCCCGCAAAAACGAACTGCACCGGACGCTTCGGGTCGTTCACCATCGAGGCCAGCCTTTCGATATCCGCCAAAATCAGGTTGGCTCGTTTGTAAGTGGCAAAGCGGCGCGCAAATCCGATCGTAAGCGCATCGGGACTGAGCACCCGGCCGAGCCTTTGCAAGGTTTCCGGCGATTCGCCGCGGCGCTCGGCTTGTTCTACGGCGCGCTGACGCACAAATTCCAGAAGGCGCGCCTTCAAGCTGAGATGCGTTTCCCACAGTTCGCCATCGTCTACGCTCTCAATCCCCTCCCATATGCGCGCCTCGCCGCTGTGCTCGTGCCAGCCGGTCCCCAAATGGCGGTCATAGAGGCGGAACATTTGCGGCGCGAGCCAGGAGGGAACGTGCACGCCGTTGGTAATGTGGCCGATGGGAACTTCATCTTCCGGCTTGCCGGGATACAGCCCCGCCCACATAGCCCTGGACACTTCGCCGTGCAGAGCAGAAACGGCGTTCGCGCGCCGCGAGAGTTTCAGGGCCAGCACGGTCATGGAGAATTCCTCGTGCGGATCGTCTGGATTCTGGCGTCCGAGCGCCATGAGCCTTTCGTCCGAAAGGCCCAGGCGTTCGCGGAGAGGTCCAAGATGCTCCTCGATGAGGCCGGCGTGAAACCGGTCGTGGCCGGCGGGCACCGGCGTGTGAGTGGTGAAGACCACTTCCCTGGAAACGCGGGGCGCCGCTTCGTCAAAGCTCAGGCCTTCTTCCTCCATGCGGGTTCGGATCGCTTCGAGCACTGCAAATCCGCTGTGCCCTTCGTTCAGGTGAAGGACGCCGGGCGTGACGCCCATCGCTTTCAAGGCGCGGAAACCACCGACGCCGAGCAGCAACTCCTGACGGATCCGGATGCGATGGTCTCCACCATACAAGCGCGAAGTAAGTTCCCGGTCTTCGGGAGCGTTCCCCTCCACGTTCGAGTCCAGGAGAAACAGATCGCAACGCCCCACTTTCAGGCGCCAGACTTTCGCCCGGATGGAATCGCTGCGCGTCTCGATTTGCACCATGACCGGCTCGCCATTTGTCCCGATGGCCGGTTCCATGGGTAGCTGGCTGACATCCGTTTGGAGATACTCTTCCTGCTGCCAGCCGTTCAGGTCAAGCCGCTGCCGGAAATACCCTTGGCCATAAAACAAGCCGATACCGGTGAGAGGAATATCCAGGTCGGATGCGCTCTTGATGTGATCCCCGGCAAGGACGCCTAATCCGCCGGAATATACCGGAATGGACTCGTGCAACCCGATTTCAGCGGAGAAGTACGCCACCGGACGAGGCCGCAGAACGCCAGCATGCCTGGCGCCCCAGGTCCGGTCCGCCTCAAGATACTCCCGCTGGCGGCGGTAGGCGTAGTTAATCCGGCTGTGCAGCATCAGTTCCCCGGCGCGCCGCTCGATCTGGGCCAAGGAAATCTCGCCCAGCAGCGACACGGGATTGTGATTGAGCTGACTCCAGCGTACCGGATCGAGATCAAGGAACAAGCCGGTGGAATCGTGGTCCCAGCTCCACCACAAATTGCGGGCCAGCGACCAGAGCCGTTCTTGAACAGGAGCGATGAAGCGATCGAGCGTGCGAGCCTCGCTCACCACCGGTGCGACCTGGGCGGCGGCCTCCACCAGCATCCGGACCTCATCCTCGCGAAAGATCCGCTCCTCGACGGTTTGGACCACCAGAACGCCTTGCAGAACGCCTCGATCAATAAGTGGAACGCCGAGGAACGATTGGTAAGCATCTTCGCCGGCTTCACGAAAGTACTTGAAGCGCGGGTGGTTATTTACCTGTTCCACCGCTACCGGACGCACTTGCTCAGCCACAAGGCCCGCAAGGCCTTCATGGAGCGCCATGCGAAGCGTGCCAATGCACTGCGGGCGAAGCCCAAGCGTCGCGGCCAACACTAGGTTGGCTCGATCCGGCTCCAGCAGATAGGCCGAACAAACATCCGTCTGAAAGCGCCGGGCAATTAGGGCAACGACATTCATGAGGGTTTCCGCCGGCTTGCCGCCCTCCTTTGCTAAATTGCCAATTTCCTCCAACGTCAGCACGTAATTGGTATCACGCTCATATGCGATTTGGTCCACGGTCTAAATCCCCTCGTCTTTTCGATTCAATATCATGTTGCGTCACGCCATGTGCAATCACCATTATTCTAGCCGCTAGATTAACACGTGATCGGGTAGTGATTGCACGGATTTGGTGGCAGACCGGGCGTCCCGGCCGCTAAACCGGCGATTCACGAGCAGGGGCGCACAACCCAATAAGGGCGGAGACTGCCAGGTCTTTAGCGTGTACGCCGCCTACCCTTGAAGAACTCTAGGCTTCGGGCGATTACCAGTCCAATCAAAGCTGTTTATCGTGGACATAAGCTGTGGACCGCAGGAATGAAGCCAGCTACCAATACTGCTGGTATCTGTTCATCGGAGCTTCAATCGCGCGTCCCTCATCCCAGTACCCCTCCATCGCACCTTGGGTTTGTCCCGACCATCGGCGAGAATCGAACGGAAATTCTTTGGCGTCTCCGCAGAAGCGAAGGCGCCACGGAAAAGCTTCAGGACCCTTCGCGGCTTGGTGATTCGAAGCATCTAAGAAGCTAGCAGTTTGTTGAAAAACTTGTAGCGGCGGGTTTATCCCGCCACCCGTGTATTGGAATCATTAGACTTATGGCGATGTAAAGTCGCCGCTACATCGCATGATCACGGTTTTTCAACAAGCTGCTATACACAGCGCAATAAATAATTGCGCATGTTTTGAAACTGTGGTTTCATGGGGTCATGAAACCACTCCAAATCCCGGATGCCTCGACCGTCATTCTCGCGCTGCAGGATGAGATTCGCCGGAATCCCGAAGCGCGATACAATCATCGGCTGCATGGGTTGCTTTTAATCGCCCAAGGCATGAGCGGACTGCAAGTTGCCCGGATCTTGGGGGATGCTCCGCGCACGATCCAATATTGGGTGCGGCGCTTCGAACGAAAGGGCTTGGCCGGGTTATGGGATGCGGAACGCCCTGGGCGTCCGCGACGGCTGAATGCGCAACAACTGCAAGCGGTGGAGGATGCCTTGCGACGATCTCCCTCGGAACTGGGGCTGGAGACCCATCTCTGGGACGGCAAGGCGCTCCGTGCCTGGATCGAGCACCGCTGGGGGGTGCGGCTGGGCGTCCGCCGGTGCCAGTACCTGTTCCGGCAACTGGGCTTCCGGCTCCGCAAGCCGCGGCCTCTGATTGCTCGGGCTGACCCGGAACGGCAACGGGTGCATAAAAAAAACTCCAAGTCCTGAGCCAGGAAGCTACGGTGAACCTCTGGGCCCTCGACGAGGTTCATTTCCAGCAATATGGATCGAGTTGCCGCATGTGGATACCGCCCGAAACCCGAGACCCGGTCTTGCTCCATCACCCGACGCGCAAGAGCGTGGGCTACTTCGGCGCTGTTTGTCTCGGGGACGGCCGTTTCGTTTATCGTCGCGAATCGGAGCGGTTCAATGCCCTCAGCTTCTGGGCCTTTCTCCAGGATTTGGAGCCGTGCAGCCGGAGATCGGCAAGGCAGGTGGTCATCATCACGGACAATGCTCGATATCACCATGCGCGTCTTCATAAGGATTGGCGGCAGGAGCGCCAGGATCCTTTCCGTCTCGACTTCTTGCCTCCTTACAGTCCCGACCTCAATCCGATCGAGCGGGTCTGGAAGCTGACGCGCCGCCAATGTCTGCATAATCGCTATTTTTCCACCTTGCCAGAAGTCATTCAGGCCGTCGAAAACAAATTCGCGGAGTGGGCGCAGGGTAATACCACGCTCCAAAAACTATGCGCAATTAATTAATGCGTTGCGTATAGTAATACCAGGTTAAGTTGTTTGCAGAACCCAGTAAAAATGCGTCTTCCAGCGATGTGGTCAGAATTGAATGCAAATGGAAGGAAATCACAAGATTTGGCCCATTTTTACTGGGTCTTAGCGTTTTCGCGTCGATTTTACTTAACCTCGTACTACTAGTTGTTGGTGAGGAACTCAAGGGTGGCAGGGGACAGCGAGGTGAGATTTTGCTTGCAAAATCCCTAAACTCTTGGTATTCAAATTGCTCGCGGTTTTACCGAGGCTTGCATCCAGGCGGTTAACCGTGTCACGATCCCTCAGGTAGGGTGGCCGGTGCCGATCCCTGCTGATTCGGACAAAACTTATAGAATGTGAAGGGGTAACAGTTCCATGAAGAGGATCTTCTCCCTTTTGGGCGTATGTTTGCTCGTAAGCGCGACGGCAGCGGCGGTGTTAGGCAAGCCACTCAGTGGAATTACAAAGCGATTCCTGAATGGTGCAGCCTCGATCAAGGGTGCGCCGACGGGCGTTCCGGCGGGCCAGGCTGCCGCACCCGCCAAACAACCGCAATGGAAAAGCCGCGACGAATATGACGCCTTCCAAGCGATACAAAAGGCCACTTCTCCGCAGCAGAAGATTTCCTTGGCGAATGCGTTTTTGCAAAAGTATCCGGCCTCGGACTTCAAGGCGCAGGCGGACATCCTGAAGGTTCAAGCATATCAACAGCTTAACCAGGTTAGCCAAGCCATCTCCACTGCCCAGGACATCCTCAAGCTCGATCCGAACAATCTGTTCGCCCTGAACTATCTAAGTTACGTTTTCCCCTTTACGTATAATCCCAGCGCTCCCGCTTCCCCGGCGAAACTGACCGAAGTCGAAAATGACGCCAAGCTCGGCCTGCAGCTCCTGCAAAAGCAGACGAAACCGCCGAATATGCCGCAAGCTCAGTTTGAGGCGCAAATCAAGCAAGTGCGGTCCGACCTTAATCGCGCCTTGGGTTTTGCGCTTTTGCAGCAGAAGGATTACGCCAACGCCGTCACCTATCTGAAGGCGGCGGCAGAGGACAAACCAACCGACAGTTACACGCTTTCGTTCCTGGGTCAGGCATACGTCTATGCGAAACCTCCTGACTATAACAACGGTCTGTGGTATTTGGCGCGCGGCGTCGCTATGGCGCAGCAACAGAAGACGCCGAATGCGGCCGCTCTCGAGAAATTCTTCGATCAAGTCTACGTGAGGCAGCACGGTTCCGACGCAGGCGCGAAGGTCCTTCTCGCCCAAGCCGCGGGATCAGCAACTCCTCCGGCGGGGTTCACGGTCGCTTCGGCTCCGAAGCACGCGAAGACGGGAAACAGCAGCGTTGACGCCTTTTACGGAATCCAGGATGCCTTGGCTGTTGGAGGCGATCAAGCTCAGCAAGCATGGAGCAGCCTCAAAGGCCAACCGCTCGGCATCATCGCTTTCGTCGAAAGCGTGGCGCCTGGAACCGATCCGGGCACTTACGTAGTGCGGGCTGACGTAGTGCCGCAAGACCGCGGCACGGCGGGCGACTACAACCTGGAACTCCAGACCAACCAGCCGGACGCGCAGTATTTGCAATTGGGCGACCCGATTCACTTCCAGGGTACGATCGCCGCCTATACGGCCACCCCGAAGTTCGTCCTTACGCTCTCCGGCGTGCAGATCGACAACGCCAGCCTTCAAATGGCGTCGGAAAGGGCAAAAGCCGCTGCGCAGAAGGCTGCCGCCGCAAAGGCCAAGAAGAAGGGCAGGCGGCCAGCGCGCTAGCGGTCTGACGGCGGACATCCGTTGGTAGTAACTCAGTTTGGTTTTGTAGCGCCGGGCTTCAGAGTCTGTGTGAAAACTGCGGCTGTAGCGGCGGTCTGTGACCGCCGATCTTGGTTTTTCCATAGCTTCGGCGCTCATAGAGCGCCGCACCAACTCAAATACGGCTGTTTTTATACAGACTCTTCAGCCCGGCACAGCATTCAAAATGCCGACTACGACAAACTGAGTCACTACGTGGTGACCGTGTTGTTACATTGATTCTGTGATAGAATAAGACTGGTGAAATTCTCAGGGTAACAAGGAGAAGGAGGATAACATGGCTACTTCGCTGGAGATCACACCGAATGCGGTGGAAAAGGTCAAGGAAATCATGACGCAGCAGACGCCCCAGCCCGCGGGTCTAAGGGTTTCGGTGGTGGGCGGCGGTTGTTCGGGGTTCTCATACCAGATGAACTTCGAAAACGACACCAATCCGATCGACAAGACATTCGAATTCGATGGGCTAAAGATCATTGTGGATCAGGCTTCGCTGCTCTATCTTAAGGGTACCAAGATTGACTTCCTGGAGAGCCTGACAGGTTCTGGTTTCAAGTTTGAAAATCCGAACGTGAAATCCACGTGCGGTTGCGGAAGCTCCTTCACCGTCTAACACCTTCCAAGTCGTCGAACCACGCCCCGGCGCCGGTGAACGCGGCTCCGGGGCTTTTTATTTTCAGGCGCGCGGCCTGACGCGGTGCGCCGTTTCGCGCCAGATTCCCAGTTTATGCCCCCGCCAGCATCGAACAGCGCTGTTCGAGTTTGTCACGGCTCTGCCAGAAACTTTTACGCAAGCCCAAGCGGGAGGGTTTAGCGATGCGCAACCTCCGCCTTACTCTCGCTTATGATGGAACGGATTTTTCCGGGTGGCAGCGCCAGCCGAACCAGCCTACCGTTCAAGGCTGCATCGAGGCGGCGCTGGAAAACATTTTGGGTGATCGAGTAACCATCACCGGCTCCGGACGCACGGACGCTGGAGTGCACGCGGCAGGCCAGGTCGCAAACTTTCGAACCGGGAACCGGATTCCGTGCTCCAACCTCGGAAAGGCGATCAATCACGTTTTGCCGGCAAGCGTCCGGGTTCTAGATGTGCGGGAAGCGGCACCGGATTTTCACGCCCGCTATGACGCGCGCGCGAAAATATACCGTTACCGAATTCTTCAGGCTGCCGTTTGCCCCCCGTTTCTCGCGCGCTTCGTCCACCACTGCACTCGTCCCCTGGACCACTCCCGGATGGACTGCGCGGCTCGCCTCATCGAGGGTACGCATGATTTCACGTCGTTCGCGGCCAAGGACTCCGATGCCTGCGGAACTGCGCGAAGCGGCGGAGAGGAAACCTCCGGCGGGACATCCAAGGTTCGAACCGTTTTTTCGTCGCGCGTCATTTGGCGGCCGCGAACATCCCTGCTAATCTACGAAATTCGCGGCAGCGGATTCCTCCGATACATGGTGCGTAACATCGTGGGCACGCTGATGGAGATTGGAAACGGCGAACGCGAACCCGGAGATATCTCACGCCTACTCGAAGCGCGCGATCGCGGCGCCGCCGGCCCTACCGCACCCGCCTTAGGACTGTGCCTGGTGAAGGTGGAGTATTGACTCCCGGCAAGCGAAACAAGCGAGGCCAGCAAGTGGGCGCGCATGAAACCCGGGACCGGATTGGCCCCGGTTACTCAGCGTGTGATTCGGGCAGTAACCGAGGCTCTGACAGGCGCCGTGATTTCCGCCTTAAATCGGGCAGTCCAGAAACCTCAACCCGGAAGAAGATTCTGCCAGCCAACACCGTCTCTCATCATGCCGTCGGGTTCATCCTTGCGCTCCAAAGCGGAAATTTTGTTGGTCGTCGTCACTCTGTTTTGGGGGGCGACGTTCGTCATCGTCAAAGAAGCTCTGAACGATGCGTCGCCGCTGGTTTTCATAGCCGGGCGGTTCACGGTGGCGGGTATTCTGCTCTGGTTCGCCGTGGGCGAGCGGAAGCTGAAGCGCAAATCTCTTGGACCTGCGTTGGCGCTGGGCGCGCTTCTCTTCGTAGGTTACATCTTTCAGACATGGGGACAGGAATACACAACACCTTCTAAATGCGCATTTATCACCGGTTTTAGCGTTGTCCTCGTGCCGCTGATCGTAGCCGCGATGGGCGCTCCGCTGCGTCCGGCAAACGCGGCGGGCGCTTTGCTTGGTCTGGCCGGAATTTTTTCCTCACCGCCCCTTTAGGCGGCCGGACCGTGAACCGGGGAGACCTTTTGACGCTGGTCGCTGCAACTTCGTTCGCTGCCTACATCGTCTTGCTGGAGTTCTACAACCGGCGCCATTCGTTTGCTCAACTCGCGCCGCCGCAAATCCTCGCGGTGGGCGTTTTTGCCTTTGTCCTCCTGCCTCTGGACCATAACAGGCGGTTCCACTGGACGCCGGGGCTCGGATGGGCTTTGGGGGTCACGGCGGTCTTTGCCACCGCCTTTGCCTTCGGCGTGCAAACCTGGGCGCAGAAATATGTTCCCGCCAGCCACACCGCGTTGATTTTCACGCTCGAACCCGTCTTCGCGGCGGTGACTTCCTACGTAGTTCTCGGCGAGCGCCTGGGCGGAAGAGTGTTAATAGGAGCCGGATTAGTGCTGGTTGGCATGGTGGTTTCTGAACTGTGGGGTGGTACGGTCCAACCGGCCGGCTAAAGATTGAGCCGCATCTATTATTGCGGCTCCCGGACCGCTTCCAAGCCACTCAACTGATTCAAGATGTGCAGCAGAGAAAGTATCGGGTAGTGACTCAGTTTGCCGTAGCGCCGACCTTCAGGTCGGCATTTTGAAGGCTGTGCCGGGAAGCACGGCGCTACAAAACCAAAATGAGTCACTACCGAGTATCGCCGCCACTTGCCTTTTTGCCGAGTACGGGCCCGGAGCGGGTGTATAATGGGCAGAGCGTCCAAAGCTTACACGAAGCCGGACGGAATATGGTCATAGGACTATGAAGACACGGCTCAACATCCGTCGCTACTGGGCGGCCCTTGCCATCGCTGCGACATTGGGCATCGGCATTTTAATCGGAACCTTGGTATCGCACGGAGTGCGGGCGGCACGGGTAGCGCCGCCCGCGCCAGGAGCGGAACCTCTCTCCGTCTACTCTCCGGTCAAGCTTTCCGAATCCTTTTCCGCGGTTGCTGCCAAGGTGAGTCCGGCTGTGGTGAACATCAACACCGAATCGATGGTGCGTTTTGCAGACAAGGGGCCAGACGCCGGGCCTTACGGCCAATTCTTCAACCACTTTTTCCATTTTGGTCCGGACGGAATCCCTCACGATATGCGGCAACAGAGCCTGGGCTCAGGTGTTATTCTTGACTCGCACGGATACGTGCTTACCAACTACCATGTCGTGATGCAAGATGACGGAAATCCCGTGGACTCAATCCGGGTCTTTTTGCATGACCAGGATGAAGGCGGCCGCGGTTACGCGGGCAGGATCATCGGCAAAGACAAATGGACGGACCTGGCGGTGGTCAAGATCGACGCCAACAAGCCGCTCCCAACCGCTCAACTGGGCGACTCGAACGCGATGAGGGTAGGAGATTGGGTGCTGGCAATCGGCAGCCCATTCGGATTGAGCGCCACGGTGACCGCAGGCATTATCAGCGCCAAGGGCCGCCAGATCGAAGGCGGCAGCGAGGGCGAGTTTAAGCGTTTCCTGCAAACCGACGCCGCCATCAATCCGGGCAACAGCGGAGGCCCTCTCGTAAACATGGCCGGCCAGGTTATCGGCATTAATACCGCGATCGCAACCACACGGGGCGCTTACGATGGCGTGGGATTTGCGATTCCGTCCAGGGTGGTACGGCGCATCTACAATTCGATTATCACTACGGGTTCGGTTCGCCGGGGCGCCATCGGGGTGAGTTTTGTCAATAATGAGAACGCCTCCCTGCTGCGCAGCTTCGGAGCGGATCACGGCGTTGTGGTGCAGAGCGTCGAACCCGGCGGCCCGGCAGAACGCGCCGGCATTCAGCGGGGCGACGTCATCACGGCGATCAACTCCAAACCAGTTCACAGCGGCGACGAGCTGCTGGCCGCCGTCTCGAACACGGACCCCGGAGCCAGCCTTCACGTCAGGATTCTCCGCGATCGCAAGCCCGTGACTTGTAACGTCGTGGTAGGCGACTGGAACAAGGTCGTGGGAGCCGCCGAGGGCGCCGCGCCGGGAAGCGGTCTTCCAAGCGGTCCGGCCAATCGCGCCAAGGGTTCGCTGGGCGTTACGGTGAAAGATCTCGACCCAGGCGAAGCCAAGGATCTTTCGGCGCAATTGCATTTGCCGCAACCGGTGGGCGTCATGGTGGTTGAGGTGGCGCCAGGCAGCTTTGCCGATAATGTGGGACTCGAGCGTTTCGACGTGATTCTCAGCATCAACCACACCGATGTGCGGTCAAGCGTTGATTTTGACCACTTGCAGTCTCAACTGAAATCAGGCCAGGACGTTCTTCTTTTAATCGCCCGGCGCACCGGGTCGAAGTATTCGACGTTGTTCCTGGCGGATCAGCTTCCGTAACTAAACCTTGAGCAGGAGATAAAGAGCATTGACCACGAGGCATAACACAGCTCGCAGCGCACTTCTTGTTGCCCTTCTCATCTTCTGTATTTTTCCAGCCTATGCTTCGGCCCACGCCCGCAAGAAAGTCCGTACGGCGCGGAAAATTTTCCATCACCGCCGTGCCGCCGCCAGCCGCCGCTATGCCGCGGCTAAACATTCCAGGCGAATTGTGCGCAGGCGGCATACCTACAATGCCAAAACCCGAAAGCGGGTAATCCGCCGGTCTCACGTCCGCAGGCGCATCCTCGTGGCGCGCGGGTGGCGAATGCCTGCCATGCACATCGCTCCCCAGCGAACAGAGCAAATCCAGCAGGCTTTGATTCAGGCAGGCGACCTTCACGAGCAACCTACCGGAAGATGGGACCCGCAAACTCGCGACGCCATGAAGCTCTACCAGCAGTCGAACGGCTTTGCCGCCACCGGCTTGCCGGATGCCAAATCGCTCATGAAGATGGGCCTCGGCCCCCATCCGCTGCCCTCAGATGTCGCCCCGGTGGCGCAGGCGCAACCTGATATCACGCCACCCCCTGACGGCTCACGCGCGGACCTCTCTAATCCCTCGCCAGACGATTAGTCTTAGAATTTCAAAGTCCGCACCATCATTCGCCGGGCCACGAGATGGCCCGGCGCGCACGCTATGACCATGACATGGCCGGTACACATGTTCATTCCGCGGCCAGAGTAACCGGAACCACCCTTCCCCGGCAACCTCAGACGCTACATCATACTAACCGGGTCCACGTCGATCACGAGCGAGCGGAGCGGAATCCGGCTGCGTTCGCACTCATCCACCATGCGGCGGAGGAGTTGATTTAAGTGCGGGCGCGAGCTGGACTTCAGCAGAATCTGGATGCGGTAGCGGCGCTCAATCCGGGCGAGGGGCGCGGGATTCGGTCCCAAAATCTTCACTTGCCGCGGGTCGGCCTCAGCCGCCAGAAAGCGCCCTATCTGGCTTGCGATCCGTACAGCTTTCTCGAGTTCTTCGTCCTGGGCAATCACCTTAGCGAGCGCCGTCTTGGGAGGGTAATGCATCATGCTGCGAAAGCCCATTTCTTTGCTGAAAAATCCAGGGTAGTTTTGGTCCGCCGCCAGGCGGATTGCATAATGCTCCGGATAAAAAGTTTGCACCAGCACCCGGCCGTGCGACTCGCCCCGCCCTGCGCGCCCGGCTGCCTGCGTGAGAATTTGAAAAGTGCGCTCGGCGGAGCGGAAATCCGGAAGCCGCAGGCCCATGTCTGCCGACACCACGCCCACCAGAGTCACGCCTGGAAAATCGTGGCCTTTAGCGATAAGCTGCGTTCCGGCCAGAATCTGGATGCGGCCTTCACGGAAATCCGTAAGCACGCGCAGGTAGTGGCCGGGGCGGCTGGCCACGTCGCGGTCCAGGCGTTCGACGCGGGCGCCCGGAAAAAGCTCCGCCAGTTTGTCCTCGATCTTCTCTGTGCCCTCGCCGACGTATTGGAGGTATTCGCTGTTGCAGGCGGGGCACTGCTCCGGCAGCGCGGCCGTGTAGCCGCAGTAATGGCAGATGAGGCGCTGCTCCTTGCGATGGTAGGTGAGCGTAATCGAGCAGTTCACGCAGCGGACCGCTTCTCCGCAGCTCCGGCAGAGCACGAACCATGCATAGCCGCGATGGTTCAGCAGGATCATCGTCTGGCCGCCGCTCGCGAGCTGCGACTCGATCTCCCGGTGCAAGCGGCGTGAGATCGGCGCTTGGGCATGCGTCTCCCGGAACTCCTGGCGCATATCGACGATTTCGACTTCGGCAAGCGGTCTTCCCGCTACGCGCTGCTCGATCGTAAGCAGCCGGTATTTGCCTTGCTGGGCGTTTGAATACGATTCGAGCGATGGCGTCGCCGATCCCAACACCACGACGGCGCGAGACAGGCGGGCGCGCACGATTGCCACGTCACGGCCATGATAGCGGGGTGTTTCCTGCTGCTTGTAGCTGTCGTCGTGTTCTTCATCCACCACCACGAGGCCGAGGTTCACGAACGGAGAAAACACAGCCGAGCGCGTCCCAAGCACGGCTTTCGCTTCGCCCCGCCAGACGCGCCACCACGCTTCTTGCCTCTCCGCATCTCTCAACCCGCTGTGAAGAACCGCAACCTGATCGCCGAACCGCCGCACGAATTCAGCCTGTAAAAGCGGAGTCAGTGAGATTTCCGGGACCAACAGCAACGCAGAGCGTCCGCGCTTCAGGGTTTGCGCGATCAGGCGCATATAGATCTCCGTCTTGCCGCTGCCGGTGACCCCGTGAAGCAAAAAAACGCCGAACTCGCCGCTTTCCACGCTCGCGGCCAATGTCTCCATGGCGGACGACTGGCCCAAAGTTAGATCGAGACGAGTTGGCTTCTCCAGGAGCTGCGGAAATTCCGGCTCCTGCGCCGAACCGGCTTCCGCAGCATCACGGCTGGCTGCGCGTGAAGCGGTTCTTGCGTCCTGCAGCGTCACGAAGCCGTCTTGCTGGAGGCGGTCTAACGCCACGCGCGTCGCACGGCTGTTCTTCAGCAGTTCCCGGTGGTCAAACACGGCTTCTTGCTCCCTTAGGGCTTCCAAGATGCGGCGGGCGGCCGGTGAAAGTTTGCGCTCTCCCGTTTCGAGATTCTCAAAAGGGCGCGCAAGGCTGACGGCCATCACCTTTCGCCGGTCCCGTTCCGCGCGGCCCTCTGCAATCCAGCCCTTCTTCATCGCCTCGGCAATCAGCGCGCTTGATGCGCCCGCGAATTTCCGCCGCACGGCTTCCAGGGCCGCGCCGGGACGGTCGCTCAGATAGGCGAGTAGCCTCGCCTCATCACCTTCGCGAACTTCGGCGAGCAGGCTTGAGGTCAGGCGATCGAGGTGTTCCCTGCCCTGTTCCGTGAGGCGCATGGCGCGAACAAGACGGGTTTCCGCCTGAAGAGGGAGCATGGCGCGAAATACCTCGCCCACAGGAGCTACGTAGTATTCCGCGATCCAGAGGCCGAGCGTCAAAAGCTCAGGAGAAAGGATAGGCTCGGGGTCCAGCACGCGGATGATCTCGCGCACTTCAAGGCCTGGCGCCATGCCGGTTCGCGGCTCGAGCGTAATCCCCGTCGCTTTGCGGGCGCCGAGCGGCACCAGTACGCGTTGGCCCGGTCTGAGCTCAAGCGAGCGCGGCGCGCGGTAGGTGAGCGGATCGCGCACGGCGGCCATCACCGCAACCTGGACGTAAGAGCCCGCAGGCTCAGGTGTTTTTTTGCGGGTCATGAATTATAGGGCGTGCAGATCATTCGGGACGGCGAGGCCAGCCCTGCAAAAGCTTTTCGCGCGCGCCGTCCGGTACTGACGCGATCCTTCACGCAAGGCTGGCGCGGGCGCGCGCCGAAACCAGATGAGTGTAAAGTCCGCCGAGTTTTTTGAGCATCTGGATCGCGGGGGAAAAATTCCGCTTGTTAATGTGTTCGATATTCAACCCGATGGGCGGAGGATCGGGCGGGAGATTATCAAAAACATCCATCAGAATTCGCTGGCCGAGGTCGAGCGAGCGTTCTAAGTAGGTCTGACCGGCTGCAGGAAGACTCGCGGAAGGAGGCCCCTGAAGCAAGTATTGGTCAAGATCGGCGGGAATGTCAGCTCCAAGCCAGCGCAAGAATTCCAGATCTCGCGGGTGGCTCACAGGCGCGAAGCTTAAAAAGACGCGCGCCTCAAGCCCGTTCAGGCGCTGTATGAGCCAGACGATATCGTTCGAGTCGAACAAGACCTGCGTGGTGAAAAACGAGAGGCCGGCTGCAGCTTTCCGGCGTACGCGCTCCGCCTCGTGGACGCGGCTCGGAATGCTGATGCCCCCAATCGTCATGTCAAGCCCGGCCTCGGTCACTCGCGCCGCCGCCTCAAGCACATTCGGCCCCGGATACTGGTTCTGGCTGCTCTCCCCGCCCACCAAGACGACGTGATGAATGTCATCTTCCTGTTCAACCTCGCGAAACCAGCGGACCGGGTCCGGCTCGTAAACCACGCAGCGGTTCAGGACCACGTCGATGCCGAGCTCGCGCCGGATGCGCACGCCGAGCGCCCGTGGTTCCACTCGCGGCACGAACTGCGCCGCGCGCTGCTCGCCCCGCTTTTCGTCATGAATTTCCGGTAGATTGATGGCATCCGCCAGGCCGCGCACCTTGGCCGCGTCGGCAAGCGCTCCATCGAGCGCGCCGGGCTTGTCCGCGGCCGGCGGCACCATTTCAAACAAAGTTACGGGCTGGGCAGGGTCCAAGAGCTTTTGCCTAAAGTTCATCCACTCCTTCCAAAGAAGCACGTGGTTATGCTCAAGCTTAGAATGATTTCCGCAACGCCGCAAGCAAGCGCGGCCGGGCGCCATTCTGAGCGGAAGTTGTCTTGGCAGACACATATCTTTGTTGAGAGAGTGTTATAGAAGTATTTCTCCTCCGTGAAGAGCTGCAACTGAAAATTCATACGGCCGTCACGCAGCGTTTACTTTCCCCAGCAACACTGAGCTATCAACCAAGGTAAATTTCGTGATCATTACTCGCAGGGCCGCTAGCAGAGAGGCGGTGAGTATAGCAGATAACGAAAGGGGAAAGCTCATCCATGCGCAGATTACTAATTATGTGTTTAGCTGTGCTTTGCAATGTATTGTTAGCCAGAGCGAGCGGGCCTGCCGGCATTAGCGGCAAGGTGTTGGATGCATCGGGTGACATGGTGCCCGGCGTCGAGATTACGGTTACCAATGCCGCTACCGGGGCTGTAACACATACGACGGCCGGACCGGACGGCGCCTTTACGATTACCGGCCTCGCCAGCGGAACCTATACGGTGCAGGCGGTGAAACCCGGCTTCCTGACCTTCAATCAGAAAGGCATTCAACTCCACCCCGGCCAAAATCTCACCACCGAGATCACGTTACAACTGCCTTCACTGGTGCAGTCGGTGGTGGTGAAAGCCAACGCGCCGAAAACTTCCGTGACAGCGGCGAACATCTCGCAGGGTCAGATTCAGGCAATAGCAGGCCCGATCGGCGGTGCTGCACAAGCGCTGAGCGCCGCACCCGGCGTTAACATTTATGGCTACGGCGGAATTGCTGCCACGGCCCGCTCTGAGATCGTTATACGGGGCATCAAAACAGGCTGGTCCAGCGTGAACGGTGACATTGAGAAAAACGGCATTATGTTTCTCCTGGACGGCATTCCCATGAACAACATGATCGCAGCGAACGGACATTGGGAACCAAATCAGTTACCAATCATGCCAATGATCTCAGAACTCCACGTCACCTATGGACCCGGCGACCCCGCGGGACGATGGTTTGATAGCTTAGGCGGCACCGTCAACTACGTGCCTGTGCAACCTAGCGACGAGCCCGGATTTACATTTTCAGGAGGAGCCGACTACGGCAGCTACGACACTCGTTCCGCTCACCTTATTTTTCGTACCGGTGCCTGGAAAGGATGGTCCGCGGTGCTCTCGGGTGGATATACCGCCAACAGTACATTCCGTACTGGCAGCTTTAACGCCCCCAGCCAAGGCTGGGCCGGGTACGCCAAAGTGCGCAAGCTCTTCAAAGGCGGTAACTTTAGCCTGGGTTATTATGTAGGGCGCAACTACGAATACCGGCCCAATTTTATCCCCCTGAACCCCGTTAACCAAGACGGACAAGCAATCACAACCGAGGGACTTTACGGCACGACACCCAACGTACCAGCGAACGCGCCTCTCTACAGCCAGTCGACCAGTGGGTACTACTCCTCCCTGCCTGGATCTCTTTGGTTCAAGCTAATCCGAGTCAATAGCAACATTGTGTACAGCAAGCTAAACCTGCCGCTATCGCCGCACGTGACGCTCCACGACACCGTGTGGTACCGGCATGGTTACCGGCTGCATTACCGCGTCGATAATTACTTCGGACCCGGTGGAGTTAACACCGAATGGTACGACCCCACTTCCAACACTTACGGCAACCAGGCGTCCTTCGATTGGGATCTTCCCCGTAACCTGGTCACGGCGGGCGGTTACTTGATGCACGGCGACTACAATACCCCCACGGCCCTCTACAATCCGGCGCTGAGCACCTCGAAGCTCAATCCGAACCTGTTCAACAGCGATCATCTCTACAACAACTATGGACTGTTCTACGTGCAGGACCGCGTCAGCCCCCTCCCAAACCTAATCGTCACGCCGGGCGTTTCCGAACAGTTGTTTCAGACCAGCTTCTATAACTCCGGCGCCGCGGATTTCCCCCAGGCCAGTTCTGCTGCCGTCCAACTCTCTACAACGCCGGACTCGCACAAGACCTTCTGGCGCTTTTCGCCGTCCGTAAGCGCACAATACCTGCCCCTTCACCGCCTGGCCTTCCACGGGAATTATGCGGAGACCTACCAGAACCCGATCGACCGGGCCTTCGGCGTGTTCGCCGCACCGAGCGGCGTTGACCTGGCGGCGCTCCTGCCGGTCAAAAGCCAGGACGCTGAGGGCGGGGTGCGTGTGGACCCCTGTGAAGGCGGACCTCTCGGCCGCTGCTCTATTGACGCAACCTATTTTCGCGACAAGCTTAGCGATGAGACGATGGAAGTCACCAATTCCGAGTTTGGATCGCTAACTCAGTTCGCCTTCGGGTCAGCCGTTTACAATGGCGTGGCGCTCAGCTTCGACGAGGTGCCCTCCTGGCATCTGCAAATTCACGGCAATGCCACGCTTCAACACGATTATTTCCTACGCTATGTGCCGCAGGGCTCCACAACGAATTATCGCGGGTTTCCTGTTTCCGATTCTCCCGACTACACCACCAACCTGGGACTGAGCTCCTATTTCAATGTTGGGGAAAAAGGCCTCTTTACACCGCAAATCTGGTGGCAATACGTTGGAGAACGCTACCTCTTCAGCAATAACATTAACGCGCCGACCCGCCAAACGATGCCTGGCTATGGGCTGGTCAACCTCACCCTAAGCCTCAGCCTCAACCGGTTGGGTGGATTGTTCGGCAATGTACCGCTCCAGGCTTCGTTTGGGGTCTATAACCTCCTCAACAAGCAGTACAACCCGACGGCGTATATTACCAGCGGCGGCTATTTCGGCACCAGTTTCGGCGGCTACACGCTGGTAGACCCCGGCGCTCCGCGCGAGTATGCCATGTCGATTAACTTCGGCTTTTAGGTTCAATACTGTTCAGTTAACGTGAAAACATCGCGGGCAGACACCGATTTTCTGTAGCGGCGCTGTCCCCAGCGCCGAAAGACGCCGGTGAGGACACCGGCG
>NFUN01000071.1 GCA_002197525.1 Acidobacteria subdivision 13 bacterium RH2 MAG17b
AAAACCAGGACAAGACAAAAGCAAAAAGAAAGAGAAAACGACGACGACGAAACTAGCTTAATTTAGACAAAAAATGGTTTGACAATGGGGTACACCTTAAACCGCGAGGGCCAACGTGATCACGTCCTGTGGTCGGTCCTTTACAACACCGGAGCGCGTATTCAGGAGGCCTTGAACCTCACGCCTCGCGATCTTCGATTGGAATCTCCATTTCACGTTCGTTTGTTCGGCAAGGGCCGAAAGGAACGAATCTCACCGCTCTGGCCGGAGACCGTGGCGTTACTGAAAGCCTGGTTAAAAAGACAGCCCTGCGGGGAAGACGACCCTATCTTTGTGAACCGATATGGACACCCACTTGGAGCTGCCGGTGTTCGCTTCAAATTAAAGCAGTACGTAGCAGCGGCTGCGAAGAAGGTTCCATCCCTGGCCAGCAAGCGGGTCACCCCGCACACGTTTCGCCATTCGACCGCTGTTTCGCTTGTCGCGCAGGGCGTAGACGTGACAGTAATTCGAAGTTGGCTGGGACATGCCAGCCTCGATACCACCAATCACTATGCACGAGCCAATGTTGAAACCAAACGCAAAGCCCTGGGAAAAGTGGCCGCCTCCTCAAGGCCTGGTAAGCCTCCGCAATGGAAGCGCGACCCCGACGTGTTGGCCTGGCTCGATTCTCTCTAATGAGCCCTGGATAATGCGAAGGTACGGATGGTCGCGGCTTCGAAAACAAACGGGTTCGACCTCTGTCCCTCGCATTATTCGGTCCTTCCGATTACCGCTCAATGTGTTGTGTTGCAAGTTCAGCCACACCCGATTTGAGCCGAGTGGCTGGACCGGTAATCCGCAGATCGGTTATGCCAAATCACTGATGGATTACGTCTTCAGGTGGCTTGCACTGAAGTTTCTCCCGCCCACGTCCCTTCCCCCAACGGGCGCCGAAGCTATTGCTCCGGCGCCCGCCCACCTCGAGGCGGATCCTCCGGGCGAAGGACAGACGGACGCACCGGCTTGCCGGGATTGCGGAGCGATCATGACGCGCAACGAATCGTGTTACCACTGCGCGAATTGCGGCAGCACCAGCGGATGCTCGTGATGGAATCGCAAGCAGGGGCCGTGCAGACTGCAAGAGACAGCGCCGTGGCGATACCGCGCTGGCTGCCTTCATTCAGCTCTCTGGCCTTTCTTTTGCCAGTAGTGCTCCTGTACTGGCAACTCGGCGGGCCATCGAGCCTGTTGACCGATCCAAGCACCGGAGTGCACGTGCGGGCCGGGGACTGGATTCTCGCTCATCATGAGATCCCGTGCCACGATCTATTTTCCTTTTCACTCGATAATAAACGCTGGTGCGATTGGGAGTGGCTGAGTGACGCGGTGTTCTCAATTCTCCATCGCTGGCACGGCCTCTCGGCCGTCGCGGCTTTCAGTGTAGTCTTGCTCTGCTTCACATCGTTGTTAATTTACCGCACGGCGAGATTGGCTGCCGGGCGCACGGTAGCATTTGGCATGACCTGCCTGGTGATGGCCACAAGCACCATCCATTGGCTTGCCCGCCCGCACCTTTTCACCTGGTTTTTGCTGGCGCTGTTCTGCTGGATGCTTCAACAAGCGGAGCCGAAGGAAAGCTGCAAATGGCTTCAGTTTTGACGATCCTGTGGGTCAACTTGCATCCTGGATTTGTTGCGGGCCTGCTTGTGCTCTGCCTGTATTGCGGTGGATCCGCATTAGAGGTCTTCAAAAATAGGGACGCGAAAGAACGGCTGATTGCGCTTCGGCGGGTGCGCTTCGGAGGTAAGGCATTCGCCGCCTGCGCGCTGGCAACCCTCGTGAACCCTTATCTCTTCCACCTTGACCAGCACATCGCCTCTTACCTGCTTTCAAGCTCAAGCGTCACAGCGCACGTTGCTGAGTGGCTCCCACCTGACTTCCGCAACCCGCGATTAAATTGGTTTGAGATGTTTCTGCCCGTTGCAAGCGCCGCGGCTCTGTGGCACGGCGCAAAACGCCGGTTCCGATGGTGCATGCTCATGCTCGGTTTCCTGCACTTGGCTCTCGTTTCGGTTCGCAACGTGCCGCTCTTTGCCATTGTAAGCGCCGCCCCAGTGGCTTGGGCCGCAGAAGAGTGGCTGTCGCAGGGTGACTGGAGCCGGCGCTTGCGCCAAGCCGAGGTCGCGTTAGCGCCCCGGCGTTCCACCCTTGTCAATGCATTCATTTACGGCCTCGCGTGTGCAGCTCTGGCCGCCATCGTGTGTGTGGAACCTCTGGGCCTTGGACCGAGGGCTTCGCTGCCTGTCGAGGCCGCAAAGCATCTTCCCACCGGGCGGCTCTTCACGACGGATCGCTGGGCTGACTATCTGATTTACAGCCAGGCGCATCGCAAGGTGTTCTTTGATGGCCGCAATGATTTCTACGGTCCGGGGTTCGTAAAGGACTACATAACGGTGATGAGAGCGGAACCCGGCTGGCAGCAGATTATGGACCGCTACGCATTAACGGTTGCCATGGTCCCGGATGGAAGCGCGATTGAGGCGGCGCTTTCGTACTCCGAAGATTGGAAGAAGGTTCGTGAGGATTCGGTCGCCACGGTGTTTGTGAGGAAAGTCCCCGCAGTTGCAATTCCCGCCCCCCGTCTATGTCTATCTCGATGAAAAGTTTGATGCGTTTGGCATTCCATCCCAGGCCGAATAATCCCACCGCATAGCGGTGGCGAGGACACCCTGGCTGCTTAAAGGCGGCAGGAGCTTTCCCACCTCTCCCCGGCCCGATCCAACCATTTGCTTTTCCCACCCATTGCAACCGAGTTCGAGGGTTGCTGTTGATAATCGTGTTCATCGTCAGGAGGTATTTCTATGGACTTTTCCGCTGATACGTCATCGCTGGTTGAAGCCCTGAGTCAAATTCAGGAAGCGGTCGAAAAGAAGACCACGCTCCCGATCCTGTCGCACGTCCTGGTGGAGGCTTCGCCGACCGGGCTGCGCCTTGCGGCCACGGATCTGGAACTGGGCATGCGAACCTTTTGCCCGGCCGAGGTCAAAGCCCCGGGCAGTGCTGCGGTTCCGGCGCGGCGGCTGCTGGATATCGTCAAGTCGTTGCCCGATGGCCAAGCACGCGTCCGCGAGCTTGAAAACCACTGGGTCCAAGTGACATCGGGCCGGTCAGTCTTCAGGCTGGCGGCCATGGCCAAGGATAACTTCCCGGCGCTGCCGGATGTGCCGCAGCCGCTCGCTGCCGTGCCTGCCGGAGTGCTGGCGGGACTGATCGAACGTACTGCCTTTGGGCTCGCGTCACAATAACTTGACTATGTTTGTCGGCTGCGTGTTTAATCAGTTGTGCGTGATGAGCCCGCCATAGAACAGATTG
>NFUN01000072.1 GCA_002197525.1 Acidobacteria subdivision 13 bacterium RH2 MAG17b
CGGCGGCCTTGATCTTTCAACCATTTCGCCGCTCACAGAGCGGCGCTACAGCAAACTGCACCACTACCAGAAATATGCGGAATTATGCACCTGACAAAGCAAAGTCTTGGAGGGGTAGCTCACCAGCGTTCCCGCCAAGCCTGGAACATCAGCACATCCCACAGCAGCTCTTCGGCATTGCGCTGCCCGGCAAGATGTTCAGCCCAGAGTTTGCGTATAGGTTCCGGCCTGAAATAGCCTTCTCGCCGCAGGCGATGCTCATTGAGCAGCTCCTCGGCCCATTCGCGCAAATCTCCCCTCAACCATTCTCCGATGGGGGCGCTGAAACCCATCTTGGGCCGCTCGATCAATTCCTTCGGTACATATCGATAGAGCACTTGGCGAAGCAGCCATTTTCCTTGACCTTTGCGGATTTTGAGCGCTACGGGAAGACGCGCTGCGAATTCAACTACACGATGATCCAAAATGGGCACCCGCACCTCAAGGCTCATGCCCATGCTCGCGCGGTCAACCTTCGCCAAAATGTCGTCCGGCAGATAGCCGATGATGTCCCACAGCATCATTCGACCGAAGCGATCCAAACTAACCTCGCGCCCGCCGGAACCGCTTGGAATAGCTGGAAAAGCAGCCGGCGGCTCCTCAGCTCCCAGGACGAGGCTTGCAGGTTGCTTCCAGTGAGAGACGAAACAGGTGTAAAGCTCACGGAAGTTTGCGGCCCTCAGCGTCTCAGCCAGTTTGCCCATCTTTTCGCCCACCGAGCCCGGCCGGCCGTAGCGGTCAAACCAACCGCCGCTCCAACCCAGCCAGCGGTTGTAAGTCTCCGGCGCTTGCCCGGCAATCATGCCGGCCAGCATCCGCCGGAGCGGAAGTGGCAGCCATCGCTCGCGCTCCCAAATTCGGTTTGCGAGGAAGTAGCGCGGGTAGCCTCCGAATAATTCATCGCCGCCGTCTCCCGACAAACTCACCGTCACCTCGCGGCGCGCCAGCGCTGAAATCAGATAGGTGGGAATCTGTGAGGAATCCGAGAAGGGCTCGTCGAAAAGAGCCGGAAGTTTAGGCACCACCCGGAGCGCTTCCTGCGGCGTGACGCGGAACTCTGTGTGCTCCGTGCCAAGGTGCGCAGCCACGGCTTTTGCGTAAGCGGCTTCGTCGTGCTGGGCGTCTTCAAAACCAATCGTGAAGGTTTTTATGGGCCGCGCGCTTTGAGCCTGCATGAGGGCGACTACGGTAGACGAATCGATCCCGCCGGAAAGAAAGGCGCCCAGCGGTACATCGGCAATCATCCGCAGGCGTACGGAATCCCGCAGCAGCGCGTCCAGTTGCTCGCGCGCCTCTTGCTCCGCGCCCTGGAAGGGATCACTTGCGCCCCGCTCCGCAATCTCCGCCGCGGACCAATACGGAGAAAGTGACGCTTCAGACGGCGCGCCTTTCCATTTCAAAGTGAGCACACAGCCCGGCGGAAGCTTCGATATCTTTTGATAGATGGAATAGGGCTGCGGCACATAGTTGTAGCGCATCTGCAAGGCAAGCGCGTCGCGATCAATCCGCGGCACGAATTGCGGATGGCGGCGAATCGCCTTCAACTCCGAGCCAAAGAGGAAAACCTTACCCGCCCAGCCGTAATAAAGAGGCTTAATTCCAAGACGGTCCCGAACCAGATGCAGCATTCGCTCTTGCCGGTCCCATAGCGCGAACGCAAACATGCCGGTAAACTTTTTTACCGCGGCCTCAAGGCCCCACACCTCGATGGCAGCGAGCATCACTTCCGTGTCCGAGTGTCCGCGGAAAATGTGACCCTTCGGCTCAAGCTCTCTTCGTAACTCCTCGAAGTTGTATACTTCGCCGTTGAAAACCACCACGTAACGCCCGCCGCTTGAAACCATAGGCTGGCTTCCGGCCGGCGAAAGATCGACGATGGAGAGCCGCCGGAATCCCAAAGCGACTCCTACCGTCGCGTCCACCCAGAGGCCTGAGTCATCCGGCCCGCGATGAGCGAGTTCGTCCGCCATCAAGCGAACCAGGTGGGCCAGCTCCTGCGAGTTCGGGAGTCCAGGATCGAGAAAGCCAGTTATTCCGCACATGCTTAAGTATCCGGCGCAGCCAGGAAATAAACTGAGGCTGATCTCGGGAGATTAGGAAAACTCAGGGAGGCTGAGCGCAACCTCACCACGATGCGTGATGTCCACGTTACCTCCGTGCGCCGAGCCGGGTGGTTGAGCGATCTGTCAGCCGTCGAGGGAAGGCAACCGGCCAAGGCGAATGCAGGGTTTTTCTGAAATCGCGTAGCGCAGTGGGGAAACTTGGTAGCGGGGGGGAGGATCGAACTCCCGGCCTAGGGATTATGAGACCCTCGCTCTACCACTGAGCTACCCCGCCTTGTGCCGGCTATTCGGCGCAGCCGCACCGCCAGCAGACATAGATCGAAGGTTAAGGCATCCAAAGCGCGGAAGTCAATTAACTAGCTGATTTGGTAGAGCCTATTCACATCGTATTCCCTCTGCGGGGTTGAAATGCCTTAGTGCCAAATTGGCTCGGGATAACGGTCTCCGTGTGGCGCCTTTGGGCTGTGGGCGCAGCACGGACCGGAACCCGGAAGAAGCAGCGGAAAGGCACACAAGTTGCAAGCCCTGAAATGGAGCTTGTTTCGAGGCCATCCATAGGTTTAGTATTTTGCACGCGACGGTTTGAAGCAGACACGCAAAGCCGTTCCGGGCCTGGGCGAAACCTGGAGTTTCTCGCAGCTCCGTCCGGTTCAGTATCAGCGCGGAACCAAGCTGAGCACGACCCAATAACAGGGCGAAACGCCTGGAGGAAAATATGCGGCAACCGGTATCGAAGCTGGCCCTTCCCTTCTTTCTGCTGATGATTTGCGGGGCCTTTGTAATTGCACTGTGGGGTGCGAGTCCTGTTCAGGCCATGCCGCTTAAGAAAAAGCGCAAGTCCGAAAAGGTCTCCTCGAACAACCCTACAACGCAGCTCTTCAACATCCTGAACAACTCCCTCGGCGGCAAGCTGGACCTTTATCTGCTTGCTGGCGTTTACTCGGATCCCTCGCAGCCCAACGTACAATATCAGCGCGTCTTGCACGTTACCTATGACAAGAGCCTATACTTCGGCCGCTTCACGATTCACGTGCGCAGCGTGGGCAAGATGAATCCGCAACAGCTTATTGTGTACACGCCGAAGCAGGTTTTCGATTTCGGCAATCGAGACAGCCAAGAGTTCGAAAAGATCAATCCGGAGCCGTTTGGGGCTACCGGCGATCTTTACTTGGTTGCGACGGATGACAATCCGCTGGCCGCCGCGCCGGTCACCGATGAAGTCCGGCAGCAGTACGACACGTTCCTCACCCAGTACATACTGCCAGCGGTTGAAAAGGAGGCGGGCGGGAAGTCCTGAGCGTGCAATTCATCCCCTGGGAGCTGGCGAATTTGGCGGAAGTGAGTCGGAATCGAACCGACCGGTCCGCCGAAGCGGACCCACAGGATTTGAAGTCCTGGGCGGACACCAGCCCACATGCACTTCCGCGTCGATTATACCGGTGGCCTCGGCATGGCGTCCATAAAAGGCGGCGGGCGGTAGTGGGTCAGTTTGGTTGTTGTAGCGGCGGGCTTCAGTCCGGCACAGCCTTCAAAATGCCGACCTGAAGGTCGGCGCTACGGCAAACTGACCCATTACCCGGCGGTCCGGGCTGGAATTCAGATGAACCCGGCTAGCAGGCGCCCTCGCGACGTATTGCGTTGACAGGACAGTCGCCCCGCGCGTGACGCGGATTGCTGCGATATGATAGCCTTATTACCATAAGGCTTGAGGTGTCCTGAGTCCGCTCTTGAGGGGTCAAGGCGGGCGCATTCAATTTGGAAAGAGGGTTTGAAGTTCTATGTCTGGCCATTCGAAATGGGCAACAATTAAGCACAAGAAGGGCGCTGCGGATGCGCGGCGAGGCAAAATTTTCACGAAACTGATCAAGGAAATCACCGTGGCGGCGCGCATGGGTGGCGGCGATGCGGACTCAAACCCCCGGCTGCGCAGCGCTGTTCTGGCCGCCAAAGCCGAAAACATGCCAGCCGACAACATCAAGCGCGCCATTCAGAAGGGGACGGGCGAGCTGCCCGGCGCCACTTACGACGAGTCGGTCTATGAAGGTTACGGCCCCGGCGGTGTGGCGATGATAGTGGAAGTGGCAACGGACAACAAGAACCGCACGGTTTCGGAAATCCGCCACATCTTCGCGAAGCACGGCGGCAACCTCGGCGAGAATGGCTCCGTGGCCTGGATGTTCAACAAGAAGGGCTACATCGTCGTGGAGAAGGACAAGGCGGCGGATGAAGAAAAGCTGCTGAATTTGGTCATGGACGCGGGAGCGGAAGACTTGGTCGAGGATGGTAGCAACTGGGAAATCTTCACGGCGCCGAACGATCTGCACAAGGTGCTTGACCGTCTGAAGGCGGAGAACATTACGCCGGCAGTGGCGGAGGTCTCCATGATCCCGCAGACCCACGTCAAGCTGACTGGTAAAAGCGCCCAGCAGATGTTGCGCTTGAGCGGAGACCTGGAGGATCACGACGACGTCCAACACGTATACGCCAACTTTGACATCGAAGAGTCGGAACTCCACGCGTTGGCCGAGGCCAAGTGAACTCCGCGAGCGTAGCGCGCTAAAGCTCTTGCTGCTTCATCTCCCCGAACCGGCGGCTCTGACGTATCCCATGCAGATCCGGCGATCCCCTCTAAAAACTTTCAGCGCGCGCGCCCCTCGCTGCCGGGTAGTGGACCAGTTTGGCCTCTGTAGAGGCGAGTTTACCTCGCCACGTGGCGGCGTAAAGCCGCCTCTACATTCAAACTGGCCCAGGCCCACTACCCGGCGGCTCTGGATATTAGTGGCGCTGGGCCTCGCCGTGCTTGGCTTGCAGCCGCTGCGCGCTCTCGCCGCAGGGCCGGATTCCGGCGCACAGATCATCTACACCAAAACATTGAAGGGCAGCGTTCCTGAGTACGAAAAAATCGCCGTGAGCGCCAGCGGGGCTGGCGAATACGACGGGCGCAGCCTTACAGACCCTCCCAATCCCCAGCATTTTCAGCTTTCGGCCACCACCACACAGAAGATCTTTGATCTGGCAGCGGATTTGGGAGACTTTCGCGGGATCAAACTCGAAAGCCATAACCGCGTGGCGGATCTCGGGCTCAAAACGTTTCAGTATGAAACCGGCGGTCAGGACTATAGCTGCCAGTTCAATTATTCGACCAACCGTGCAGCCCAACAGCTCACCGATCTATTCGAAGGCATCGGCACGGTCGAACGCCATATCATGGCCCTTAACTACTCGCTGAAGTATGATCTCCTCGGTCTGCCTAGAGAACTGACGCTGATTCAGAGCGATCTTGATAACAAAGCGCTCGTCGATCCTCAACTGATGACCAGTGCGCTTCAAACCGTCGCCCACGACCCGCGAGTTTTGCATTTTGCCCAGGTTCGCGCGCGAAGAATCCTTGGCGAAATCGGCAGCGACTGAGGTTGCGAGCCTCCGGCTTTCTGGACTCTTCCCAACGGGACTCACAACTCACGGATGAGTTCGTTGATCACATTTTGCACGCCTTGATAAGGGTCGCCCGTTCCTTTGTAATCGACCGAATAGATGCCGCGAAAGCGAAGTTGCTTCGATATCTCCAAGCAGCCTTGGAAATCGAACGCCTTTTCATTTCCAACCTCGTCAAACGCGGCGCCCACGGCGTGGCACAGCGCGGGCGCGTGCTGGAAAAGCGCGCGCAGGCCAGCGACGCGCGCCGCTTCATTGGCGAAGCCTCCGAAATCGGGCAACGCGCCGATGAAATATCCTCCCACGCCCCGGATCACAGTCAGCATCTCATCCGGCTCCAAACCTTCACGATTCTCGACCAGAATGTGGATTTCTCTCGACCGGGCGTAAGCCACAAGCTGGCGGTAGGCTTCCACCGTGGGAGTGAGATCGGCGGGATTGAGGTTGCCGGGACCGGCGCACACGGAGCGCGCGCTCAGGCTGCGGGCAACGCCAATCCATTTCTTGACTGCATCCACGGCCGCGCCGCGCACCGCAGGATTTCGATCCGAAAGTCCTCCGCCGGAATTTAGCTCCGGGCCGTCCACCTGAATGTTAATCAGGCGTGAGCGCAGGCGCCCTAGCTGCCGCCTCAATTCGATCACATAAGCCGCTTCGGTGGAAGCAAAGTGAGCCGCAAGGAATTCAAGGTTGTGGACTTCGTAGCGGTCCGCCATCATTTGCGGAAAGTCGAGCAGCGCCAGCGCCGGTCCAGGAAGGTTGAATCTCTTGCTGCGCGTGGCGGGGAAATAGTTACGGAAGCTGTTGGAAGAAACACCCACGCGGTAAAGCTTGCGTGTGTCGTAATAGGTAGGGACACGGTGGCGCTGCGTGGACGCTGGCGTGCGCCGCGCGAATCCCGCTCCTAGCCCGAGGCTGGCGGCTCGCGAGAGAAAATCACGGCGTTTCATCAAGTGTCCCCTTTCGTGGGAGGTGGAGCGAGTGCCCGGACTCCGAGTGGTCACTCTGGCACCCTCGCCCAGCGAAACGAGGATGATAAGAATAGGAGAGCCCAGATCATCAGAGGATCAATCATTCCCCAAATGGCCCAGAGTTCTGCTGCGGCCCTGTAGGAGACGAGTCGCCAGGCTGCATGGGGCCCAGCGGCTGATTTGGCGCGCCGGGAGCCGCCTGCGACGAAGGGAGACCGTACTGAACGTATTTAAGCGCCAAAAACTCCCATTCGTCGTAGTGGTCCGCCTGATCCAGCACGTGGATCGATTGCCGGTTGCTGCAAGGCGCAACCCCTGCAATAAACGCGCCTAATAGCTGGCCGGTTTGGTAGGGCGCGTTGGAATTCGAATCGGCGCTACTGTTGCACTGCGCTTCCGCCTGTTTTCTCCTCTGTTCTTCAGCCTTGGCCAAGGCGGACTTGCTTTCCGAAGAACTGGCCGGCACGATCGTAGAAACGGTCTGGCTTTGAGTGAAAGAATCGATGAGCATCCCGGCGGCATTCGCGTGAATGAACCGCCAGCGGCCATTAGAGACGAGCGGATCGCGGTAAGGTTGGCGCAGAAAACGCACCCCATTCGTATCCAGCAACTCCTTCACGGAGGTAGGATAGCGGCCGAGTGCGGTGTGAAAGAGATAAATGGCTCGTGCGTACTGCTCCCCGCGGAAGATAAGCTCTTCCTCCCGTTCCCGCTGGCCTTCCTGGTAGACGCTCGGAAGCGCGGCGGTGAGCGAAATCAGCAACACCGTCACCATGATCATGACCACCAGAAAAGCGTATGCGTTGGCTCCCGGAGAAAGCGTGAGGGAAGGCTGCCACCGCGGGGGGGTGCGGCAATCTCTACTGAGGGAACGGCAATTCAGCCGTGCGGCCGAGCGTTTCATCTCTTATTTCGATCATTAAGGGCGTTATTTTTACGACCCAATATCGTTTGTCGAACTGGTCGCCCTCACGAACCGCGTACACCCGCTGCTCGCCGGAGAGATAAGCCTCAAGCTGTCCGCCGAGGGTCTGGCTATAACCAACGGCTGTGAAGGGAGGTGGCGGCGGGGCAAGAGGCGCGGCAGGAGCGCTGCCCGCAGCTTCCACCGCCTCCCGAGCCTTGCTTGTGGCCTGAAGCTGTTCCGGAGTGGGAGTAAAGGCGAAAGGATCTCGATCCGGAGCGGGCATAGGTTGCGCCTGAAGCTGCTGGTACAAATCAACGTTAAGGAAAGGGCCTTCCGGCAAGACTTCCGCTAACTGGCGCCGCCCGCGTGGAATCAGGCTGCGCGAAGGCATGAGCCGGGCCACGGGAACGGCTGCCGTCGCGCCCACGGCGCGGACCCGGACCATTAATCGGACAATCAAAACCAGGCACACCGCGGCCAGAATGATGGTTGCTACGTTCTCGGCATGTTTATTCAGCTTCATGGCATTAAATAGAGATCAGCGTTCAATCGCAAGCCTAACATGCCTCCATCGCCCGATTCAAATTTGAAACTTCGCACGACGGCGAGGTTATGGGAAGTTTCGAGCGCGTGGGCGAAACTCAGAAGTCCCGTGAACGGCCCCTGCACGGTGACGCTGAGACCCAGGTGTTCGAGCGGCTCTCCCTTGTTTCGGCCCGCGCGGTAAGAAACGCCGGAAAGTTGCACGCCCGATTGCTGAGTGAGCCGTTGGATCAGAAGCGCGGCGCTTGAAAATCCTTCGCGCTGTGGAGGCAAATGCTGCTGTAGGAAGGCTCGCAGTTGCTGGTCCTGGCGCGGCAAAGCGGCATTCCGCTTCTCAAGCGCGGCCAGTTGGATTCTTTCCTGCTGCCACGCCAGACGCGTAGCCGTGAATTGGCTCTGCTTACCGGCCAGAAGGCTGGCGAGCGGCCGCTCCATGCCCACATAGGCCAGTGCGTCCAGAGCTAGCAGGATCAACCCGATCTTGAACGCAGTTTGCCCCCAATTTTTCCGGCGCGGCCGGCTGCTCATCATGCTCGACCTCCGAGGAGCAAACTCATGGCAAACGCCCTCCGACGTAACGCGCGCTGCAACTGAGCGTTACATCGCCCTTGTCAGACCCCTGCGGCTCGAACGCTTGGTTCGTCACCGCCACGGAATCAAAATCCGGCGAGCCTTCAAGGCGGCTCAGAAACGAGTAAACCGAATCATTTCCGGCACCTTCCACGCTCAATTCAACTGTGGGTCCGCCATGTGACTCAACCAGCGCCAAGGAGGTGAGACGAGCCTGGCTGGGCAACAGACCGCTCAGTTTCAAGGTTAGGCCGGAGAGCGATACCTGCTTTTGCAGGATGAGCGAATTGAGGAAGCTGATCTGGTCGTAAAGCTGCTGCGTGGCCGGCTGCCGCAGCGCCACTCGCAGGCGGCTCTCCCGGTTGCGGAGATCGCCGATTTCGCCCTGATAGCTCAGTACGGAGCGCGAAACCTTCCGGTACTCAACCGCTTCGCGGCCGGTAACCACGAGGATACGAATCAGCAACGCCAAGCCGAGGATCACAAGCGCCGAAGCCCAAAAGTAGAGCGACCGTTCGAAGCGAGCTTTTGGGTGCGCTAGGTTGACTGCAATCTTCATGCCGTTACACCGTTGTTGGTAATGATCGCCGCAAGAGGCGCGCCGAAAGGCCGGAAGAGCCGCTTTTCTTCCGCACTGAGCGGCGCCTCAAGCTGGGCGGCGAGCGGCAAACTTTCTACTGGCATCCCCAACACCCTGGATAATCCTTGGCTCAGCGCCTCGCTGGCATCCGTCCGAATGCAGTGCCACGCACGCCCGACTTGAATCCCCAGACGGTCCCGGGCGCTGGCTACGGCGCGCGCCGCCTCCGACAGCACTTCCTCCACCTGCGCGCCCGGCTCGCGCTGCGCAAGCGGCCGGCTTCGCCAGAAGCGCAAGCGGTTCCCCTCAACCACGGTGTGCGTTACGCAGCCGGAGTAAACGTGAGTGAGGAGTTGGCAGGCAGGCTCCGATTCCGGCAGCAGGGCAAGCAGCGGCAGCGTCACGGGAAGAATCAGCAACGCGCTGTCACGCTGGAAAGGCTCGAGCGCCGCTTCGTATTGGGCGAGCACGCCGTCCTTCACGGCCACCACCAGCAGTTCAATGCTTCCCGCTTCGCGCTGAGTGACTTGGTAAGTTAACCGCGCTTCCTCCGGCGGAAAACCGAGGCTCTCGCGGATTCGCCAGCGTAACAAGGCCTCCACCTCAGCAGTCTTTTCAGGCAAGGTGTCGAAGCGGAGCACGTTGACGCGCGCCACGGCGTCGGGGACAAGCAAGCCCCAGCGGCCGCCGTTTCCGAGAGTCCCGCGAAGCTTTCCCAAAGAGCGGCCAAGTTCGCCGCTGTCACTGATGTTGCTCTGCGTCGAGGAAGGCTGCAAGAGACCGGGGATCAGCCCGGCCATGGCCATTCGCCGCACTCCGGCCGGCGAACCCGACAGTCTGGCGCCTACCACGAATTCGGACTCGATCTCGTACACAACCGTGGGCATTTCGCGCGGGCCTGGCTTCCTCACAAAAGACCCGGATGAAGTCCGCCGAGATGTCTTCCAATCCATCATAAATCGCTGGCCCCTATAGCGCCCAGTTGAGAGCAATCTGTTGATTCTAAAGGGCTGCTAGGCTTCGTTAGCCGATTTTTGCGTTGAAGAACGGGCTAAGCTGCAAAAGACCGGCAATCCCTTTGGACCTCACGAATCCTTCAACCGCCTCTAATAACCTAGCAGAACCGCATGACACAGATGAGACAAACGCGACAGTTTTATTGAGTCTCCCGGCTAAAACGTGCAGACCGGAAATCCTGGTAGGGACTCATTTTGGTTTTTGTAGCGCCGGGCTTCAGCCCGGCACAGCCTTCAAAATGCCGACCTGAAGGTCGGCGCTACAACAAACTGAGACACTATCGAAATCCTGCACAACCTGTCCGCGAGCAACACGCCACAAAAGGCGGCGTTCTCACGAGCCTGACCTCCGCCTGCCAAACCGGCATTTGAATGACATGCCGGGTGAGCACGAGAGTTTCATTCCACAAAGGTGACCTTATTGATTTCCTTGAGCGTCGTCACCCCTTCGCGTACCTTTTCCAGGGCGGATTCGCGCAACGTTGTCATTCCATCCTGGCGCGCCACCCGGCGCAGCTCCGCGGTCGAGCGGCGCTCAAGGATCAACTCGCGAATCGGATCGGTGAGTGCCAGCAGTTCGCCAATCGCCGTCCGGCCCCGGAAACCTGTCTGGTTGCACAGCGCGCAACCCGCGCCTTCGTACATCACAACGCCACGCCACGCCTGATAGTCCAGCCCGGATTCTTCATAGATCCCGGCTGGAATCTCAATAGGCCGTTTGCAGCCTTCGCAAGCGATCCGCACCAGCCGCTGCGCCAGGATGCAGTTGAGCGCCGAAACGAAGTGGTAAGGATCAACCCCCATATTCAGGAACCGGCTGAGCACATCCACCACGTTGTTGGCGTGAACGGTGGTAAACACCAGATGTCCCGTCAAGGCCGATTGGATGGCGATCTGCGCCGTCTCGTTGTCCCGGATCTCACCGACCATGATCTTGTCGGGGTCGTGCCGCAAAATGGAGCGCAAGCCGCGCGCGAACGTCAGCCCCTTCTTTTCGTTGACCGGAACCTGGGTGATGCCGCGGAGCTGGTATTCGACGGGATCCTCGATGGTAATGATTTTGTCCTCATCGTTCTTGATCTCCGAGATCGCAGCGTAGAGCGTGGTCGTCTTGCCGCTGCCAGTCGGGCCGGTAACAAGGACCATGCCGTAGGGCTCATGGATGAAACGCCGCAAGCGCCGAAGCTCGGTCTCTGAAAAACCGAGGACGTCGAGCCGCAACTGGCGGAATTTTTCGCTCAGCGACTCCTTATCAAGGATACGCAGCACCGCGTCCTCGCCGTTGATCGAGGGCATAATGGACACGCGGAAGTCGATGGGGCGTCCTTTGTAAAAGACGCGGAAACGGCCGTCCTGGGGCACGCGACGCTCGGCAATATCGAGCTCTGCCATGACCTTGATGCGGGTGATGAGATTTGACTGGTATTCCTGCGCCAGGGGAGGCATGGCCTCCTGCAAGACGCCGTCTATGCGGTTCTTTACCACCACCGCGTTATCGTGGCATTCGATATGAATGTCGCTCGCGCGGTGCTCGAGGCCGGAGAAAATGATGGAGTCCACGAGCCGGATCATGGGATTAGCTTCATGGCCTCCGACGAGCTGCTCGAGCGAGAGTACCTCGCCTTCCTCTTGCTCTTTGCCCGAGGCCCCCACACGGAAGTCTTCGGTCGCCTCGTCGAGCATTCGCCGGGAAGGCTCCGTAGTCCGGAGCAGATCGCGCAACTGGCCGGCGGATGCAACTTTGATGATCAAACGCCGGTTGAGCTTGATCTCGAGCTCGTCCAGCCGGTCGAGCGCGGCGGGGTCCGCGATGACGACGGCCAGTGCGTGGTCGTGCGCTTCAAGCGGAAAGAACTCATACTTCACCATCAAGTCGAGAGGAACAGACTGCAGAAGCTGCGGGTCCACTTTATGCTGGTGTAAATCAACGAATTCAAAATGGTAGCGGTCCGCGAGCTCTCGCGCCCGTTCAATTTCCGTCTGTGTTTGCGTGGAATAATCCGCCATCCGTTACCTCCGAGGCCGCCTCAGTGTACCTGCGCCGCAAGCGAGAAGAGCGGGAGATAAAACGCCACCAGCACAAAGGCCACCAGCACCGCCACTCCCGCAATCATGATAGGGTCCACGAGCGCCACGAGCGTCGAAAGGTCTATGTTCACGTCTTCTTCGTAAAATTCCGCCACGCTTTCGAGCATGGCGGGCAGCGCCCCCGTCGTTTCGCCCACTTCGACCATATCGAGGGCAGTGGGCGGGAATAGACCCGTTGCGCGCAGGCTCACGCTCAGCGAACGCCCGCCGGTCACTTCTCTTTTTGCGTCTTCAATGGCTTTCGCAATCAAGGGGCTGGTGATCGAGGCCCGGGCGGTTTCGAGCGATTCGACCACAGGCAGGCCGCCCTGCAACAGGGTGCTGAGCGTGCGCGCGAACTCCGCCACCGAAAACTTCAGCAGCAAAGGGCCGACCACGGGAAGCCGGAACCTGATGCGGTCCCACATCAACCGCGTCCGTGAAGAGCGCCACGCGGCTCGCAGCCCAAAAGCTCCCGCAACCAACCCGATGAAAATTTCCAGAGCCATGTGACGCAGACCGAGCGACGCGGCGATGGTGATCTGCGTAATCTGCGGCAACTCTACCCCCAGGTCTCCGTAAAGCATCGCAAAGCGCGGCACGACGAAGCTCACCACAAAGCTCACAAGCAGAGCCAGGAAAAAGACCAAAAAGCCGGGATAAATGAGGGCTGCCAGAATCTTCTTGCGGAAGCTTCGGCTGATCTTCTGGTAGGAAAGATACTGGGCCAGCACCCGGTCAAGGCTGCCGCTGCGCTCTCCGGCGCGTACGGTGGCGGAATATATCTTGGGGAACCGCCTGGTTGCCGCAAAAGCATCTGAGAGCAGTGATCCCGAACGCACCTCATCGCGCACAGCCTCAAGCGCGGCGCGAAGTTCTGGGCGGCGCGCCTGCCGCGCCAGCAGTTCGAGCGACTTTTGAAGCGGAAGCCCCGATTTGGAGAGAGTGAGAAACTGCTGGTTGAAAATGATGAAATCGTCGGGGCGAATCTTGTGGCGCTGGAAACCCTCGATCCGGGCGCGAAGCCAGTCTTTGGGCCGAACGGAAAAAACGCAGTAACCCTGGGCGGCAAGGCGCTGGCGAACCTCCACCTCCGAATCCGCCCTCTCAACGTGATTCAGCATCTGACCGCTGGCTGTAGCAACTCTGCAAACGTAGTCCATTATGGATTGCCCGGTTTCAGCGCATGTTCCAACGGAGATGGATCACCACTTTAGGCCATCCCGGCCGCACAGGAAGGCTTTTGGATTGCCGGTCCGCTCTACCAACTGCTGTACGGAGTGCCTTCGAGCGAGGTCCCGTCCGATCCGCTGTGCACATCGACAACTCCGGACTGCGACTGGTCGGGCGAGGTAGGAACGTCCTCAATATCCGCCTTCCAGGTTTGGCTAGATCCCGTGATCGGGTCCACTGGGACGCCTCCGCGCAAGTATCCGGCGTCCACCAAATCCTGCAACGAGCTCGGAGGTTGCTGCTTATCGACGGTGTATTCGTCAATGAGATGCCGCATCGTGTAAAGGTCATCCCGCAGCACCGCTTCCCGTGCACGCGCGATCGCCGTCGTATAGGTCGGTACGGCAAAAGAAGCCAGAATCAAAATGATCGTCATCACAACCAGCATTTCAATCAGCGTGAAGCCTCGCGCGGTCCGGGCCTTCGATGGTTTATACCGATCGCCAGCGAGGCGCTCTTCCCGGCCTCCACTGCTTGATCGCTTATGAGGTGTGAACGTCATGAAAGTCGCGACCTCACCAGCTTGAGTAAGCGGTTCCGTCCATAGCTGTCCCGTCGCTCTTGGAATACACGTCGAAAACGTTCTGCCCGCCCCAGGCCGTGGAATCGGCATCGTCCTGCATGGACCGCAAGCCCCAGTCCGCCGTCCCTGTCATCGGGTCCACCGGAATACGGCGCAGGAATTTGTATCGCAAAGTCGCGGAACCTTTTACCGGAACGCCCCTTACGAGCGTTTCGAGGTCGGGGGGATATCCGAAGGTGTCTGCCTGCACAGGAATCAGGCCGCGGTCGGAAAAGTCCTTATAGCGGTCTATGCCTGTTCGTAATTCGCGCAGGTCGCGGCGCAGTTGGATTTCCCGAAGCCGCTGCGCGTGGACGCTAGCGAGCGGCAAGGCCACGCTCGCAAGCAGCGTCATAATCGCCATGGTGGCGGCCAGCTCCACCAGCGTGAAGCCGCCCTCCAGCTCCATCTGACGCCGGCGGTTCATCTTCCTTGCGGACCTCTCTGGCTTAAAGGCTTTGCGGCAGTCCCCGTAACGGGCGGGCCCGCTAGCGAGAGCGCCTGATCTTCGGGCAGCCGCACAACGCGAGGTGTCATCATGATGAGGACCTCCTCATCGACTGTCTCGTAGCTCTGGGTCGAAAAGAGAAACCGCAGCAAGGGTATATCGCTGAGGCCGGGCAGCCCGCTCACGACGCGTGTGGTCTGGGTTTGCATCAGGCCGCCGAGGAGGCTAACTTCCCCTTCCTTCAACCGGATCACATGCTCGATGCTGCGCTGGGTAAATGTGGGTTCCTCTACGCCGCCGATGTTTGAAGAAGGGCCGACGGCGGAAATGTCAATCTTGGCGTGCAGGATGATGTCTCCGTTGGCGGCTACCTGGGGTGTGATATCCAGATTGACGCCCACGTCCTGGTACTGAAACTGGGTGTTCGCGAGTAGCCCGAAGCCGCCTGCGCTCGAACCCGTCACTCCAGCCGTCGGCACGCCGAAACTGCCCGTGGCGAAAGGAACCCGCTGGCCGATTCGAAGGCGGGCCGTGTCGCCAGCCGTGACGCGAATCTGCGGGTTTTGAAGAATGTGGGTGCGTGAGTCGGTGAGCAGCGCGTTGGCGATCACGCCGGGCAGAGCGATGCTGAAATTGCCCGTCGTAAGGCGTCCTAACTGGTTAAGGGCCAGGGCGCTTGTCGTGCTATTCAACCCAACCGCCGCCATGGTAGCCGTAGTCCCGCTAAGCGGAACCGGCGCCAGACCCAGGTCATTCAACCGGTCCTTATCCGCCTCGAGCACCGTCACATCCACCAGCACCTCCGCCTTGCCTCGATCCAAGTTGTGGATCAGCGCAGCGGCGGCGGCGACTTTTTCCGGAGTGTCGTACATGGTGATCGAGTTGCTGTCGGGATTCTCGAAAGCTTTTTGGACACCGACAACCTGCTTCACGGCGGTCAGAATGGCCGTGCGGTCCGCCGCGGCAGCCGGGTTTTGCAAATAGACGGTCTTCATAACTTGGGTTTCAAGATCGCGGCGGTTGCTGGGCGTATCCGGGATCACCAGGATGGTGTTGCGGCTGATGGCCTTCCAGAAGACCGCTGCCTCATCGGCTGCCGCCCGCAGCGCCTCTTGAATCGTGACATTGCTCAGATCCAACGAAACCGGCTTCGGTTGAAAATTGTAATAGAACACCACGTTGATCCCCGCGAGCTTGCCAAGCGTCTCAAAGACGGTGCGGCTGTCCGCCGAAAGGTGCAGGTGAGCGATAGGTTGGCTAGGCAAGGACTTCAGTTGCACGCCGAGGGCTGTTTGGCTAGTCTCTTCCTGCTCCATCACCTTCCGAATGGCCTGCTCGTGCTGAAGCTTCAGGGCAGATTGCTGGAGCAATAGGCGTTGAAGATTCTGAGACGCGGCCATGTTGCTGGGATCGATGCTGACAGCCTTTTGGAACTCTCCCGATGCGGCGTCGGGACGGTTCTGCGCGAGCAGACGCTCACCCTGCTCTGCATGAAAAAACGAAGCCTTTGTGCGAGCTTCCTTCTCATACAACAAGAAATGGGAATTGGCGGGCTGATACTTGAGGGCTTTCTGAAAATCTATGACGGCAGAATCGTAGTCCTTTTGCTCCTCAGCCTTGCGGCCTTCGCGGAACGCGACACTGGAGGGGCTGCACCCGGCGCACAGCAAAACGGCACCCAACATCACTGCGAACCAAACTGTTCTGCCCGGCGCCACCGGTCGAACCTTACCTGTCATAAGCCTTATGATTATCCTGCACCCAGCGCTGCGAATGCAAGGGGAGCGTACTGCCCAAATGCCGAATTTAACCAGGGCTTAACCCGCACTCAGCGGCTTGCCAGGACTGGAGCAAAGCTGCCGGAGAACCAAACCGTTTGGGAAGGATGCTCGAAGGGCAAACTTATTCCGATTTTGAAACAGCTAACCCAAAAAGCGGCTGCCCGTATTCGACGGGCTGCCCATTTTCGACCAAGATTTTCGCAATCTCTCCGTCCACTTCAGATTCAATCTCATTCATCAGCTTCATTGCTTCGATAATGCACAGCACCTGGCCTTTGCGGACGGCGTCTCCCACCTTGACATAGGCCGGGGCGCCAGGCTTGGGAGCCGCGTAAAAGGTTCCCACGATCGGGGACTTGATCACGTGCAAGTCCGCGGCTTTCTCGCCAGCTACCGCCGGGGCGGCGCTGGAGGAGGCGGTAGCTGGGGTAAGGTGCAGCTTGCTTTCCGGTGCGGTCTCATCCACGACAGTAGCGGCCGGAAGTTGACCGGCCTCCGAAGCCGACCCTCGTTTGATGCGCACGCGGAACCCGTCTTTCTCCATCTCAAACTCGCTGATCCCGCGCTCGGCCAGCAAGTCCAAAATGCCGCGAATTTCTTCAAGGCCCCATGGGCTTCGCGAATCCTCTTTTCGCAGGTTTTTTGCAGGCATCGCTCACCGTCTCCCTGGTTTCGGCCCAAGTAGCGGCGAGTTTATCTCGCCACTTGGCGGCGTAAAGCCGCCACAGCCGCAGTTTTCAATTCGGACGCTAGAGCCATGCCCTGTGCCGGGGCGCAACGAGCAACGCCTCTACACACATGCGCTCTATGCCATGTGCGCGCTGGTAAACCACTCATCTTTCGGCGCAGTGGTCAAGACTTCGCAGCTCGTTTCACCTACGAGCACCGTGTCCTCAATCCGGATGCCGCCGAAACCCTCTAGATAGATGCCCGGCTCAACCGTCACGATGGCTCGTGCGGGAATACGGCGCTTCTCAGACCTGCCGATGCGAGGCGGCTCGTGAATCTCAATCCCAACGCCGTGGCCGGTACTATGGGTAAAAAAGCCTTCCAGGTTCCGCTTGGCCAGCCGCCGCCGCACTTCCGCGTCGGCCTTTTCCGCCTGCACACCGGCTCGCAGGCTCTTCACCGCCGCTTCCTGAGCTTCCCGGACCGCCCGATAAAGCATCCGCACCCGGCGGTTCGGCTCGCCCAGATAAAGCGTTCGCGTCATATCCGAGCAGTAGCCGCCCACTATAGCACCGAGGTCAAAAATCACCAATTCGCCCGGTTCTAGTAGCTTGGCGGATGGCGCCGCGTGAGGGAAAGCGCCGCGCGGCCCGGAGGCTATGATGGATTCAAACGCCGCGCGTTCGGCTCCCAGGCGCCGCATTCGGAATTCCACTTCCGCTGCCAGATCGAGCTCTGAAACGCCTGGTTTGGCTTTGCGCGCTACCTCCTCGAACACACGAGCCGTCAGCCGGCAGGCTTGCCGGATCAGGCCGATCTCCCAATCATCCTTGACGACGCGCAGTTCCTCAATAAGCCCGTCTGACGGCTGCCATTTGAGCTTGGAGCCGCCTTCACGCCGCAGAAGATCAAATTCCGCCGCGGTCAGGAACGAATCCTCAAATCCCACGCTGCGGCAACTCGCTTTGCGAAGCCGCCTTACAGCGGCGCGCAGCAGCCCGTCGCGCACCTCAGTCACTTCCGCCCCGTGAGCCTGTTCGCGCGCCTGCAGCGTGTAACGAGGGTCCACCAGCAGGTGCAAGCTGGAACCATCAACGAGGGCTGCGCCAGCGCTTCCCCTGAAGCCCGTGAGGTAGAAGATATTCGCCGGCTTTGAGACTAGGAACGCCGCGAGTTTTCGCGCCACCAGCCGCTCCCGGAATCGCCGCTGCCGCGCTTCAAAGTATGAGGAAATTGAGTCTACGCTCATCGAATTGCCGTTGCGCCCATCGCGCTAACTGTTCATCCTGCCCGGAAGCGCCATAATAGCTGAAACGGACGGCCCGCGGATTTGCCCGTCAAGCAATCCGCAAGCCGGCAGACTGCCGATAGAGTCTGTGTGACAACTGCGGCTGGTGCGGCGGTCTGTGACCGCCGGTCTTGATTTTTCAAGTGCTTCGGCGCTCCCCGACAGCGTCGGGGCAGGCTCCGAGCGCCGCACC
>NFUN01000073.1 GCA_002197525.1 Acidobacteria subdivision 13 bacterium RH2 MAG17b
AGACCTCGCCGCCGCCTACGCGCAACTTGCCGACTATCGCGAAGACCTGGAAAATCCGCCGCTGCTGGTGGTCTGCGATCAGGAGCGTTTTGAAGTCCATACGAATTTCACCGGCACAAGGCCGCAGATATACAGCTTCCGGTTAGACGATCTGCTCTCCCCGGCTCCCACGGCCAATTGCGCACTACCGCCGCTGGAAGTCCTACGCGCGCTCTTTACGGAGCCGGAGTTGCTGCGGCCAGAGCGGGCCGCCGCACGTGTCACCGAGCAAGCGGCGGCGGAGTTTAGCTCGCTTGCCAAGAGCTTGCGCGATAGAGGCACAGACCCGGAACGGGCCGCGCACTTTCTCATGCGCCTGCTGTTCTGCCTGTTTGCCGATAGCATCGGACTCCTGCCGGATCATCTCTTCCGCCAGATGATCCAACAGGACAGGAGCACCACGCAGAGCTTTACGCGCAAGCTTCGGCAGCTTTTTGCCGCCATGTCCACAGAGGGAAACAACTTTGGCGCGTATGACATCAAGTGGTTCAATGGCGGCCTGTTTGCCGATGATGAAGTCTTCGAGCTGACCTCTACGGACATGACCGCGCTGCGCAAGGCCGCCGCGCTGGACTGGTCGAACGTGGAGCCATCCATCTTTGGCACGCTGTTTGAGCGCAGCCTTGACCCGGACAAGCGTTCGCAGCTTGGAGCGCACTACACCAGCGCGGAAGATATTCTGCTGATTGTCGAGCCGGTTGTGATGGCCCCGCTGCGCGCTCGCTGGCAACAGGTAAAGGCGGAAGCCACGGCACTGGCGGAAGCCTCTGAGAAAGCGAAGGGCGCAGCCTACAACAAGCTGCGTGCGCAGATGCAGGAAACGCTCTACGCATGGGTGCAGGAGCTTTCTCGCGTGCGCGTGCTTGACCCGGCCTGTGGCAGCGGAAATTTTCTCTATCTGGCGCTGAAACGCATGTTGGATTTATGGCAGGAGGTGCGTCTGTTCGCAGCGCATCACGGCCTGCCCACCGTCCTGCCGGAGCAGGTGCATCCGTCGCAGCTTTACGGTCTGGAAACGAACGTGTATGCGCATCAACTGGCATCCGTGGTGGTGTGGATTGGCTACCTGCAATGGCTACAGGAACACGGCATGGGCGTTCCCACGGAGCCGATCTTGCGCAAGCTCGACAATATCCAGCATCGTGACGCCATTCTCACGCATGACCGCGAAGGCAAGCCCGTGGAACCGGAATGGCCGCAAGCCGATTGCATCATCGGCAATCCACCGTTTCTTGGCGGAAGCAAGATGCGGGGCGAGCTTGGGGACCACTACGTTGATGACCTTCGGCAGCTTTATGAGGGCCGCGTTCCGGGCAGCGCCGATCTCGTTACGTTCTGGTTTGAAAGGGCGCGCGCACATATTGAGGGCGAAACGGCAAGCCGCTCCGGTTTGATCGCAACACAAGGCATACGTGGTGGTGCAAACCGCAAAATCTTGGATCGAATTGTCGATAGCGGCGGAATCTTCATGGCTTGGAGTGATCTTGAATGGGTTCTTGACGGCGCGACTGTCCATGTCTCAATCGTGGGCTTCGATGATGGCTCACAGCCGGATCGAACTCTTGACGGGCATCGGGTCGAAGTTATCCATTCTGATTTAACCGCTGATGCGAAAGTAACCGAGGCGGAGACGCTACCGGAAAATGCCGACCTCTGTTTTCAGGGAGTTCAAAAGGGCGGTCCTTTCGATATAACGTCGGAACAGGCTGAGAAAATGCTCGAATTGCCTCTTAATCCAAACGGCAAACCAAACGCAGACGTGGTGAAGCGTCGCTTGATTGGGCGCGATGTAGTGCAAAGAAATCAAAACGGCTGGCTAGTGGATTTTGTGGATATGCCAGAGTCGCAGGCTGCTCTATACGAGCTACCGTTTGAGTACGTTCGGACGCACGTCAAACCCAAACGGGAAAGCAACAATCGAAAGCATAGAAGAGAGAATTGGTGGCTGCATAACGACAATAATCCGCGCCTGCGCACAGCGTTGGCGAAATTGAATCGCTGCATTGTGACACCGGAGACAGCGAAGCACCGAATTTTTGTTTGGATGGACACCAACGTAGTTCCAGACAAGAGCCTCCACATCGTGGTCAGAGATGACGATTACTTCTTTGGGGTACTCCATTCCCGAGTGCATCAAGAGTGGTCACTAGCATTAGGCACACAACTCCGGGAGGCTGAGAGCGGCTTTCGGTACACCGGAACGTCAACCTTTGAGACCTTTCCCTTCCCCTGGCCGCCGAGCCATGAGCCGCAAGATTCACCGCTGGTGGAGGCCATCGCAGAGGCCGCCCGCGAACTGGTAGAGAAGCGGGACGCCTGGCTCAATCCGCCGAACGCCAGCGCAGAGGAATTGAAGAAGCGTACCCTCACGAACCTATACAACGCCCGCCCCGCTTGGCTGGTGGAGCTGCATCGCAAGCTGGACGAGGCCGTCTTCGCCGCCTATGGCTGGCCCGTCACGCTCACCGATGCCGAGCTGCTGGAACGCTTGCTCGCCCTGAATCACGCCCGCGCTGCTACTATCGCCTGATTGCCTGTTTTCCGCGTTTGGCGAGGGGGCAGCGGTGATCCAAACGTGGTAGAAAACAGTGGTAGATTCAAAAATGAGAAATTCTAGACTGCTGATTTTGAAAGAGTAACGCCCTGAGTTCGACTGACACTCTCGCCTCCTGGCAGCATCGCATGTTTCGCGCGATGAATCGGCAACGGCTTAAGCAAGTTTCGCCTTCAGGTTCACCGCGCGCGAAATCGATAGCACGCTGATGTCATCTTCCTGCCCGAACTTCTGGGCTGCTGTGGCAAGCGCGGCGGCGGTGATCGGCTTTTGCAGCAGCTCGTGAATGCGCTCGAAGCCGAAGAGCTGGCCGTCCTCATCCTGGGCTTCGGCGACGCCGTCGGACATCAGCATCAGTGTGTCGCCTCCGGCGAGATCGAATTGCATCACAGAAAACTCCGCGCCCTCGATCATGCCGAGCGGCATTGCGCCTTCCATTGGCAATTCTCTTCCGTTCAGATAGGGCGGAAGGTGTCCGGCATTCGCAAGTGTGACGGCACCGTCCGCAGTAATGCGCAGTGCGAGGCACGTCGCATGGGCATGGCCGCGTCCTATCAATCGACGATTC
>NFUN01000074.1 GCA_002197525.1 Acidobacteria subdivision 13 bacterium RH2 MAG17b
CATCAAGCCTTGGGCTATCTCACTCCCCAGCAGTTCTTGGCTCAATCCTCATCTCCTCGAAAGGAACCTGAGTGTCACTAATCTACTGGACGAGTACATATGCTTGCGCGGCTAAGGCCTTTTCCTTCATAATGGGCACGTTACACCGTCATAATCCAGGAGGCATCATGAATCGCCGTCTAAATAGACTCGCAGCACTTCTATGCACTCTCGCTTTTTCCCTCACGTTTCTGGCTTCTCCGGCTGCGGCTGAAGATCACATCGTCCCGGCAAGCCAGCTTCGCCAAACCCTAGTGAACGCCGCTGCTACCCGGCAGAAAAAAATCGCCCAGGTGGATCAATTCTTCTCTTCAAAGCCGGCCCAGGAGGCGCTCAAGCGAGGCGGCCTCGACCTGAAGCAGGTCAAGCAAGCGGTGCCTTCGCTGAGCAACCAGGAATTGTCCCGCCTTGCCGCGCAGACCAGCAAAATCCAGAACAATTTCGCCGCCGGAGCGCTTTCGAATGAAAAACTCACGTATATCGTGATCGCGCTGGCCACAGCGCTCATCGTGCTCCTGATCGTTAAGGCGTAGCCGCGTGCGCCGCCGTTTCCTGAAGCTGCTCGCCGCATTGTTAGGACTGGCGTGCCTCGGTGCGGCAGCTCCGGCGGAAATCTGGTTGGACATTCCCTTCGTGCGCCAGCCGGAAAACGGCTGCGGCGCAGCCTGCATCGTGATGGTGACGCGCTACTGGGTTGGCAAAGACCCTCATTTGCACTGCGCCACCCCGAGCGTCGCATCCGTTCAGCGGGCGCTCTACCGCCCGCGCGCCCACGGAATCTTCGCCTCGGAAATGAAGAGCTTTTTGCAGCAAGAGGGCTTCCGCGCCTTCACGTTCCGTGGCGCTTGGAGCGACCTGGCGGATCATCTTGGCAAGGGCCGCCCGTTGATTGTGTGTCTGCGCGAACCTGGCATTAAGAGCACGCTTCATTATGTGGTCGTGGCCGGACTCGACCCCGGCCGGGACGTGGTGCTGGTGAACGATCCGGCGCGCCGCAAGCTGGCCATGCTCGGGCGGGCGAGCTTTGAGCGGCAATGGGCCGCTGCCCACAAATGGACGCTGCTCGCCGTGCCGCGGTCAAGCAAGTGAACATCATCGCTCTGGCGTTCGCGCTTCTGGTGTGCCCACCGGTTGCTTCCCATGCGCAACAGGTAACACCTGACGTTTCAGTCTCCCTCATCAAGAGCTTATATGCGGCCAAGCGCTGGAGCGAGATCGTGCGCCTTGCGCCGCCCAAACCTCAAGATCCACCTGACATCGACTACTACCGGGGCATGGCTCTTGCAAAGCTCAAACGCTGGAAGGAAGCGAGACAGGCTTTCCTGCGCGGCTTGCGCAACGCGCCCAAAGATAAGCGCTTCCCGTCTGAACTTGCCGGAATCGCGTTCTCTCAGAAAAACTACGGCGCCGCCAAAGCTTATCTCAAGCGCGTCCTCAGAATCGATCCTCACTACGCCTATGCGATAAATTTTCTCGGCACGATCTACGACCTAGAGGGGAATCTTCCCGCCGCGCTCAAAGTCTGGAACCGCATTCGCCAACCCCGCATCCACCAGATTCTCATCAAGCCCGAGCCGCGCGTGAACCCGGTACTGCTGAACCAAGCTTTTGCCTTCTCTCCGGACGCAACGCTCGAGGCAAGCCAGTGGCTGACCACGCAGGCGCGCATCGAGTCTCTCGGCATTTTTGCCCGTCCGAGGCTCGATCTCCAGCCTCTTCCGGATGGCCGGCTTGACGCCGAATTCGTTCCTAATGAGCGCAACGGATGGGGCGACAGCACGCTGCAGGGCTTCAGTTCCCTGCTCCGTGGCGTTCCCTATGACACGATTTATCCCACGTTTTTCAACCTTCGCCGCTCAGCCATGAACCTCACTTCCCTTCTCCGCTGGGACCCGCAAAAGGAACGCGTTTACGCTGCGCTAACAAGCCCCCTCGAAGGCAGCGCGCGCTGGCGGTACCGGGTTTATCTGGATGGCCGCAGAGAAAACTGGAACCTCAGCAACACATTTTCTGGCTCCGCCACACCCGTGAGCGACATGCAGATGGAAAAGATCGAGGGCGGAGCGGAAATCGAATCCATATCGAGCGGGCGGTTGAGTTGGCAGGTGGGGCTTGATCTTTCTGGGCGGAGCTTCCGGCGTGCGCATTGGACTGATCCTTCCGCCGCTGCATTTTTCACCAACGGTTTTGCGCTCGAATACCGCACGAGCGTTCACTATCTGCTAGCGGATGCGCCGGAGCAGCGCTTCACTGTGACATCCAGCGCCGGCGCGCAGGCCGGAAAGCTCTTCACGGGCTCGCCGAATCCGTTCCTGCAAGGTGAAGCCGGGCTTCGCGCGCGCTGGGTTCCGCAGGCCCAAGGCGACGACTACGAAATGACGGCGCGGCTTCGCGCTGGAAAAACCTGGGGCACGCCGCCATTCGACGATCTTTTCATACTCGGGCTCGAACGCGACAATAACCTGTGGTTGCGGGGCACGATCGGCACCATGAATGGAAGAAAAGGCAGCGCGCCGCTCGGCAGAGATTATGTGTTGTTCAACTGGGACGATTTCAAAACTCTATTCGAAAACGGGATAGTCACCTTGAAGCTCGGCCCATTTCTTGATTCGGGCAAGATCAGCGACCCCAGCCAGGATTTCAGTTCCCGCCGCTGGCTGGTGGATACGGGACTGGAATTAAAAGCGCGCGTGCTCGGCGGCGCGACTGTCGAATTATTTTTCGGAAGAGATTTGCGGACGGGACGAAACGCCTTTTACGGCTTGACGGAACCGCTCTACTGACCTGGGTAGAATTACGTCACGATAAACGGGGTGAGTGTGAAGCATAACACAAACATCACGAGCGCCAGCACGGCCAGCGCCTTGCGGCCTGGGTCGAGCCGCCCCTCATCCATCAGCGGGGCCGGATGGCGGAGGCCGATCATCAGCATCAGTCCGGCCCACACGAGCCAACCCTGCCAGTACAGAATTCCGAGCGGAAACAGGGCGGCGAAAAATCCGAGAGAAACGAAACGGTGCTTACGTCCGAACACGGCGTAAATGATGTGTCCGCCGTCGAGTTGGCCCATGGGCAGAAGATTCAATGCAGTGGCGAAAAGTCCCACCCATGCCCCGCAACCTGCCGGGCTCAGCGCAAGCCGCGCCGCAGCAACTCCGGGATGAAACAGGCGGGCGGCAAGAACTTGGGCAAGCGGACTGCCGAGCGTAATGCTGCCGGGCGGCGGCGTTACCGCTTGAACGCCAGCGCGCCACGCGCTCACGACAAGCACGGGAAGCGCGATGACAAATCCGGCAATAGGCCCGGAGATGCCCACGTCGAACAGCTCCCGCCGCGTGACCAGGGGAGAACGGATGCGGATGAAGGCGCCCAGCGTGCCGATCAAGGTGGGGGCGGGGATGAAGTACGGGTAGGTCGCGTCGATGCGGTAATAGCGGCACGTCACGTAATGGCCCATCTCGTGCGCCAGCAGAACGCCGAGCAGCGTGGCCGCGTAAGGCGCTCCCGGCCAAAGCGCTGCCGGATGCCGCAGAAAACGGGCGAGTACCGCCCACGAGATATCCACATCAAAGACAGGCAGGTGCGCCGAATAGTTTTGGGCCATCTGCGCGCCGAGCGCAAGCGCGCTCAACAGCGTGAGGAGAAAAAGCAGAATGCAGAATGGCAGCGAGCCGAAGATGCGGGAAAACGGAGCCTTGAAGCGGCGCCAGCCGCTTTCAGGTTCCAGACCGGAGGGTTCGGCAAGCGCAGGCCAAGGACCGGCGGGGAGATCAAACCCGTCTCTCATAACACCACCGCGGAAACGGCGACGGCTCGCAGGCAGGGGGGAAGTTCCCTGGTCAGATCGACTGGAGCTCTTTTCCAGGCTTGAACCGCACGGCCTTGCCAGGGGGAATGCTGACTTCCTGGCCCGTCTTGGGATTGCGGCCGATACCGGTCTTTCGCGGCCTGACGTTGAACACGCCGAAGCCGCGCAACTCGATGCGGTCACCATGCGCGAGAGCCTTCTTCATAGAACCGAAGACGGTCTCCACTGCGATTTCAGCCTTGGTCTTGGTAATGCCGGTGCGGTCCACTACCTCGTTCACGATATCGTGTTTGATCACGCCCATCTCCTGGAAAAGGAAGAGGTTCCATCGTATGGAATGCCGTTCGCCATTGTCAAGACCTTTTGCCTATACTATGATCATTAGCCCTGACCCTTTAAGGATGGACCATCCGCGTGGGTTTCCGCAAGGTCCCCGTGCTTTAGAGTCTGTGCGAAAACTGCGGCTGTAGCGGCGGTCTGCGACCGCCGACATTTTTTTTTCAATACCCTCGGCGCTCATAGAGCGCCGCTACAACTCAAACAGGAAGTTTTCACACAGACTCTTTACGGCGGCCTGCCGCATCCGGGAAGGCCCACGAAAGCGCCAACCGGGCAGAGACCCCTTCGGGCCGGCGGCCACACAGAAATCCTGGGCGGTGCTGGACGTGGCCATCAATCACACATACGCGAGGCGAATAGAATGTCAGTTAAGAGCGATCACTGGATTAGAAGAATGGTTCGTGAGCATGACATGATTAGCCCATTTGTGGAAAGCCAGGTGCGCGAAGGGGTGATTTCCTATGGCTTGTCCTCATACGGCTATGACCTCCGGGTGGCGGATGAGTTCAAGATTTTTACCAACGTGAACAGCACCATCGTGGACCCCAAGCAATTCGATTCGCGCTCGCTGGTCGAGTTCAAGGGACCGGTTTGCATCGTTCCACCGAATTCCTTCGCCCTTGCCCGCTCGGTGGAATACTTCAAGATTCCGCGCAGCGTCCTCACTATCTGCGTCGGCAAATCGACTTACGCGCGCTGCGGCATCATCGTGAACGTGACCCCGCTTGAGCCGGAATGGGAGGGCTACGTCACCTTGGAAATCTCGAACACCACTCCGCTGCCCGCGCGCGTCTATTCAAACGAAGGACTGTGTCAAATCGTCTTCTTCGAGTCTGACGAAATTTGCGAGATTTCCTACAAGGACAAAAAGGGCAAGTACCAGTCTCAGCAGGGCATCGTCCTGCCGCGGATTTAGCCATGCGCCGGAAACAAACAGGCATGGAAAGCCCGTGCGGATCAATTAAGTCTTCCCGCTCCGTAGTGGTACAGCTTGAAGTTTGGTAGTGGTGCAATTTGAGTTTCCGGTATAATCGGGCGCTACTGTGAATACCCTCTATTACGGCGACAACCTGGAGATTCTGAGAAGGTACGTCAAGGACGAAACCGTCGACTTGGTGTATCTCGACCCGCCCTTCAAGAGCAATCAGGATTACAACGTGCTCTTTGCCGAGAAGGACGGCACCCGCGCCGCCGCCCAGATCAAAGCCTTTGAGGACACCTGGCAGTGGGATCACGAAGCCGCCCGCGCTTACCGCGAAATTGTAGAAAACGGACCCGAGCGCGTTTCCAAAGTGATGCAAGCGTTTTGGACGTTCCTCGGTGGGAACGACATGATGGCGTATCTCGCCATGATGGCCCCACGGCTGGTGGAGTTGCATGGCGTGCTGAAGCTGACGGGAAGCATTTATCTGCACTGCGATTCCACGGCGAGCCATTATTTGAAGATACTCATGGACGCGGTGTTTGGCCCTACGAATTATCGCAATGAGATTACCTGGAAACGCCGTCCAGGCATGAGCAGCGCGGTTCACAAATCTAACCGCTTCGGAATATGTACGGACACGATCTTGTTCTATGCCAAATCAGAGGCGGCTGGATTCAACCCCCAATACAATAAAGACGATCCTGACTATCAGCGATACGTTGAAGAGAATTTCAGGTTGACGGACGAAAACGGTAGGCGGTTTCAAGCTACGAGTCTGACGAATCCTGCCTATCGGCCAAATCTCATCTATGAATATAAAGGGTACGCGCCACCACCTAACGGCTGGATGATTACGCGCGAGAAAATGGAGGCATGGGACCGGGAAGGGCGGATTTATTTCCCGGAGAACAAATCCGGTCGCCTACGGAGAAAGAGTTACGCCGACGAATTAAAGGGGATGCCGATCCAAAATCTTTGGGCGGATATTCAGGTCATTTCCTCTCATGCAGCCGAAAGACTTGGGTATCCGACGCAAAAGCCCGAAGCTCTATTGGAGCGAATCATCAAGGCCAGTTCCCATGAGGGCGACACGGTCCTTGATCCCTTCTGCGGGTGCGGTACGGCTGTCGTTGTGGCCGAGCGGCTGCATCGCCAGTGGATCGGCATCGACATTACTCATTTGGCCATTGGTTTGGTCCGGCGTCGGCTTTTCGATGCCTTTGGAGAGTCACTGAAGTTCGAGGTTATTGGTGAGCCGGTCTCGTTGCCTGACGCCAAAAAGCTGGCGCGCGAAGAACCTTACCAATTTCAAGCCTGGGCGCTTGGCTTGATCGGCGCGCGTCAAGCCGGCTTGAAGAAAGGCGCGGACAAGGGCATCGACGGCCGCCTTTACTTCCACGACGAGCCGAAAACCACCAAGCAGGTGATCATCTCCGTGAAAGGCGGGCACCTTCTGGCGCAACACGTGCGCGACCTGCGTGGCGTGATCGAGCGCGAGAAGGCGGAGATCGGCGTGCTCATCACCATGCAGGAGCCGACGCATCCCATGCGCGCCGAGGCCGCATCTGCGGGGCTTTATGAAGCGCCCTGGGGTCGCAAGTACGCGCGGCTGCAACTGCTGACCGTCGCCGATCTGCTCGCGGGCAAGACGATAGACTTCCCGCGAGAGAATGTTACATTCAAGAAAGCCCCGAAGGCAAAACTTCCAGCGGTGGAAAACGGACGGCTGGAGTTCTGACGGCTATTCTTTTTCCAACCGTCGTTGTCTTGCCTTCAAACCGCACCACTACCTTCCCCTCAGCCAGCCTCGTTCAGATGCCGAGCAAGTTGGCCTGGAGCTTCGTGTAGTTCTTCTCGCAGGCCCAAAGGTCAAGAGGCGGCGTGGCCAATTCATCAACAACAGGAACGGCCAGACCGTTTTTGGTCAGGTCAACCGTCTTGATATAAGTGTTGCAAGTCTGGCAGGCTTCGACGCGGATGTAGTCAAATTCAGCGGCAGTATACACGGGCAGCTTGTGGGGGTCGGCTTCTCCACAAGCAGGGCAAAGAATCCTCCGGTATTCCCATTCCGTTCCGCAAAACGAGCAAATCAGAAAGCGCTTTCCACCGTCGCCTTCCGGCCGCAGTACGCCCACCTGCGGCCTGCTTTGGCAGAACGGGCATTCGGCCAGGGCGCGGTCAGGGAGCGGCAACTCCGCCGAGCCGGCTAACCATTCGGCATAGGGCTCGAGAAAAGCTCTAGCGAAGAAAGCGCTTCCCGGATCAAATTCCTGGGCCGCTCCGCTGCCGCGTGCCTGCCAGTACCGGGTGAGCAGGCCAGCCCAATGCTCTGAGCCCTCCTGTGCACAGTCGTTCGCAAACTCAGCGAGCGGCGCGGGGCCGTTCTGCTGAACCAGGCGGATCAATGCCGGAAGCGCAGGAAGAAGCAGAGGCAAGTCCGGAGGGGTAACCGGAAGGCCTTTCAACTTTCCCTTCGCCGCTGGCTTGAAGGACGTTTCTAAGCGCTCGTGGATGGACTTTTGGAAGCGGAGCAAGGCGGCGTAGAAGCGCAATAGCTCCGACGCGAAGGTATAAGCGCCTGCCAGTTCCTCCGCCCTCGCAGCGCGTTCGTCCCAGGAAGGCCGCGTCATTTCTTGGGGGTTTGCTCGCTCTCTAACTGGCGCAGCCATGGCTCATGGAAAGCTTTAGCCCACGCCCGGCTCACCTCTCCCCGGACCATGGACGAGAACGCACCACGCTCCATCGCCGTACCCATATACACATGGATGATGAAGCCGCCGATGGTGAGCAGAGCAGCGATAGGATGAACCAGCACGGCGATGTAGCGGAGCAGGCGGAGATTCCAGGGGATATATTCCGGAAACCACAGGATCAGACCTGACAGGAGCAACAACAGCCCGCCCCAGAACATCAGCCAGAAGAGCTGTTTTTGGCCTCCATTAAAGCGGTCCGCCTGCGGAACCTGCTCGTCTTCGTTGCGAATATAGTGTCCGACGGCTGAAAACCAGGCGCGGTCCGAATCGGTGAACCGCATATCCTTGCCCCAGATCCGGTACATCCACAAGACGCCTAGAGCAAAGATCACGCCAGCCCAAGGGTGCCACGCACGCGCCGTTGGGCCGCCACCTACCAAATTGGCCAGCCAATAAAGCCGAGGCGTGAAAAACGCCAGCCCGGTGAGCAGCAGATAGAGGTAGGAAAGCCCCACGATCCAATGGATCACGCGCTCCTTCACCGAATATCGCAATATCCGGCCGTTCGGCAGGATTTTTCCGCCACTCATCCTTTGCCTCCTAAGTCCTTGGTGACACAAAAGAGCGTCAAATGCGGCCGGGGAATGGCGGGGGTTTAACCCCGCCGCAGCCCCTCACCCCCCCCTTCGCGGTTCCCCCCCTCCCCTCCGGGGGGGGGGGGGGGGGGGGGGGGCG
>NFUN01000075.1 GCA_002197525.1 Acidobacteria subdivision 13 bacterium RH2 MAG17b
TCAAGCCTTGGGCTATCTCACTCCCCAGCAGTTCTTGGCTCAATCCTCATCTCCTCGAAAGGAACCTGAGTGTCACTAATCTACTGGACGAGTACACGGGGTTGCAGTGCGGAAGACTTGCAGTTAGAATTCCGGCGTGGGGCAAGAGGCTGGAACCCTCCGGTTTCCGGCAAGCGAGGGAAGAAGATGAAGATCGCCATCTCGGTTTCGGAAAAGGAAAAGGCAAATGGCGGACAGTCGCCATACTTCCGCGCGCTTGTTGCAGCCGGAGCCAAGCCGGACGAGTTGCGGCTGGTAAGCGCAAGCGATGCGCCCGATTTCCGCATCGAGGACTGCGATGGCGCGCTCTTTGCCGGCGGTGAAGACGTCGATCCGGCCTTTTATCAGGAAAAGAAGAAATACAACAGCGTCCATGTGAACCGCGCGCGGGACGAGTTCGAGTTTGCTAACCTGGACCGCGCCCGGCAACACGGCCTGCCGGTTTTCGGAATCTGCCGGGGCGCACAGATGGTGAACGTGAAATTCGGCGGCACGCTTTACCAGGACATTAAAAGCGATACGGCGCTTGAGATAGAGCACCGGCAGCCGGATGACCGGTCGGACCTGACGCACCGCGTCACCGTGACGGACGGAGAATCTCGTCTGGGTAAAATCGTTCAAGGAAGCCTTCGCGTTAACAGTCTTCATCACCAGGGCATCCGTCGCGTCGGGCGCGGACTCAAGGTGAGCGCGCATTCGGAGGACGGATTGGTGGAAGCGGTGGAAGCGGCGGACGGCGATTCGTATCTTCTCGCCGTGCAGTGGCATCCCGAAGAGTTGACGGACCGGCCCGAGCACAGGAAGTTGCTCGAAGACTTCGTCGGTGCTTGCCGCGCTACGGCCCGGCAGAGAAAATAGAGAGGGGCGGTTGCTTTAGACGCTTCACCTCAGCGAGCCGTGGCCCCTCACCCGGCCCGCACCGCGGGCCACCCTCTCCCCCGATTGGGGGAGAGGGCATGAAAACTTTGACCCATTGGGCGCACGCTTGCCAGACCAAGGCGCCGAAGCACTTGAAAAATAAAGACCGGCGGTCACAGACCGCCGCACCACCGCGGTTTTCACGCAGACCAAGGTGTTTACTCGTTTCCAGGGATGCCGTGACGGGTGGCCTTTGCGGTGACGAGCGAAGGGGGAATAGAGGCTCTCGATTCAGATACTCTGCGGACTTTCCATGCCAGCAAAAATTCACATCTTGAGGGGCGATATCACGGAGATGGCCGTGGACGCCATTGTCAACGCGGCAAACACAGACTTGGAGTTGGGATCGGGTGTGGCGGGCGCGATCCGGCATAAAGGAGGGCCACGCATTCAGGAGGAGTGCGACCGCATTGGCCCGGTCGCGTTGGGAGCGGCTGCGGTAACGACCGGCGGCAACCTTCGTGCGCTGTATGTGATTCACGCCGCCAGCATGAGCCTGGGCGGCAGAACAACGCAGGAATCTCTGCGCGCTTCCGTGCGCAGCAGTCTCGAACGCGCCGAGGAGAAGGGATTCCAAAGCATCGCTTTTCCCGCCATTGGGACCGGCGTCGCGGGCTTCCCGATGGGAGACTGCGCCCGGATCATGATTGAGGAAGTTCTCAAGCACTTGAAGACTCGTAGCAGCCTCGAACGCATCTATTTCGTGCTTTGCGATGACGCCGCCCTGAAGGTTTTTGAAGACACCTACCATCAGCTCACACCCCATGCGCCCGCCTGAGGCCAGTGCATGATCTGTTCGGGCGGTTTGGCGTTCGCCTCTTCCGCCTATCAATTCCACCATGCAGATGGGCGCGGCAAGCAGCGCATCCGGAATCTTTGGAAGCGAGCCCATGTTTGTGTGCAAGGGTTAGGCCATCTCACGCGTTTGCCAGCACGCGGGAGTAAAGCTGCTCATAGTGGGGGATGATTTTATCGCTGCAGAACTTGCTCTGGGCTCGCTCGCGTCCGGCGCGGCCCATGGCTTCGCGCTTCGAGGGATCGGCTAGAATTTCAAGCGCACGGGCTGCCATCCCCTGAACATCACGCGGGGGCACGAGGAATCCGTCCACCCCGTCGCGAACCACCTCCGGCAAGCCGCCCACTCGCGAGCAAACGCAGGGGACGCCACAGGCCATCGCCTCAAGCGCCACTAAACCGAACGATTCAATCTCGCTCGGCAACAGAAGGACATCCGCGCAGTTGATTAGGTCGTGCACCTGGTTCTGTTTGCCCAGAAAGATCACATCTTCTGTTAGCCCCCTTTCGCGCGCCGTCCACTCGGCAACCGTGCGATCGGGCCCGTCGCCGATCATCAGGAGTTTCGCCGGGATTTCCCGGTGAACTATGTCAAAGATCTCAATCACGTCGGGTACGCGCTTGACGGGTCGAAAGTTCGAGAGATGGATCAAGACACGCTCGTGGTCGCGAGCAAACGTTCGTCTCCGGAAGACGTCCGCACCCGGCTGGAAGAGATTGCAATTGACGAAGTTCGGGATCACTTCTATTTTCCTACGAATATGCAATTCCTCTTGTGTCACGCCGCGAAGATATTCAGAGATCGCGGTGACCGCGTCGCTCTCCTCGATGGAGAACTGCGTGATGGGGAGATAAGAGCGGTCGATTCCCACCAGAGTAATGTCCGTGCCGTGCAACGTGGTGACAAAGGGCAGTTTGCGGGTGTTGCTTAGCATGGCGCGCGCAAGATAGGCGCTGACGGAGTGGGGAATCGCGTAGTGAACGTGCAAGAGGTCCAGGGACTCGTTCACGGCCACGTTGTGCATCTGCGTCGCCAGCGCCAGTGTGTAGGGAGGGTGGTCGAAAAGGGGGTAGTTCATCATCTCCACTTCATGGAAGTGGATGCGTCCAGCGGAGGCATCCATCCGCACCGGCATGGCGTAACTGATGAAATGCACATCGTGGCCGCGCGCGGCCAGTTCCAGACCGAGCTCTGTGGCCACAACGCCGCTGCCGCCATAGGTTGGATAGCAGGTGATGCCGATTTTCATTAGAGAACCTCGCCTATTCCGCGCGCCCATCCGAAGCGATTTGCCGGTCAGCCCACCGCTTGCTTCGGCCTACGCGGTCTGTAACCTAAATCTCAATGACGTTGTAAAGTCAAACCTTCAGCTCTACGGCATCTTCCTCATCATGGCCGGACACAGCGGCCAGCCAAAGGTCTGATGCAGTGAGAGGGTAGCTCAAATCGAGTAGGATTTGGTTGCAGGAAGACTCAATCTAAACTCGCAAGGACCCCCAACGATCTTATACCTTGGAGCTGGTCCTGACAAAAGGAGTTGCGCCGGGCGCCTCGAAACGGTCAGCACACCATGTTAACATCCGGTTGTCCGTGGCGCGGCGTTGCCACCCTAGGCGCACATGGCGCATAGGTCCATTTAGCTTGCACGTTTCGCCGCGTCCGTCATGGACTATTCTTAGGAACGGCGGCTGTAGCGGCGGGCTGTGACCGCCGTCCTTTGTTTTTCAATAACTTCGACGCTCATAGAGCGCCGCTACAACTCAAAAACAGCAGTTTTCACGCAGACTCTGAAGGCCGGCGTGCTGAATAAAGCTGAGTTGAAAAACAATCGTCGTGGAGGTTGGGAAAATGAGATTGCGCTCTGTGAAGCGGGTCTTGATAGCTGGAATGCTATTTGCGGTCCTGGTCACTTTCAGTTTAGCCGAGTCGACTGCACCCCGGGAAGTTGCCGTGCAGCCTTCAGATAACGCGTGGCCGCTGCCCATCGATCGGGGCGCTGCGGCATTGTGGCAATCGCTGCTGAAGCTCCACACTCGCGCCAGCCTGATTATGTTCACCGCGCACCCGGATGACGAAGACGGGGGAATGCTGGCCTATGAGTCCCGCGGCGAGGGCGCGCGCGTGATTTTGCTGACGCTCAATCGCGGCGAGGGCGGACAGAACGTGATGTCGCAGAATTATTGGGATGCTCTGGGGCTGGTGCGGACGGAGGAATTGCTGGCGGCTGACCGCTACTATGGCGCGCAGCAGTACTGGACCCGCGTTTGCGATTTCGGCTTTTCAAAAAGGAAAGAAGGATCGCTCGCGCAGTGGTCATTGAATCGCGTGCTCTACGATGAGGTTCGCGTGGTGCGGATGACGCGGCCGCTGGTGGTGACTTCGGTTTTTGTGGGAGGTCCGACGGACGGTCACGGCAACCATCAAGTGGCGGGAGAGATGGCGCAACTGGCGTTCAAAATGGCGGGAGATCCGAAGGTCTTTCCGGACCAAATTAAAGCCGGCCTGCTTCCCTGGACGCCGCTTAAGGACTACGCGCGGGTTCCGTTTTTCAAGCCCACGCCTATGGGCCTTTATGACTATGCCGATCGCCATTACTATCCGGTGCGGTTTTATAACTACATTACAGATAGTTGGACGCCGGGAATGCTGAGCGCGAACGTACAGATTCCGGAAGGGAACTACGCGCCGCTGCTCGGATTGTCATACCTTCAGGTGGCGCGAATGGGGCTGGGATTTCAGAAGTCGCAAAACGGCGGCCCCGCGGTTCCACTCGCCGGTCCGATGATGAGTTCTTATCACCGCTTTGGCTCGCGGGTAGCTGCGAGCGATCACGAGAAGTCCTTTTTCGATGGGATTGACGTATCGCTGATGGGGATTGCGGATTTAGCAAAGGGTCAGGATACGGCCTTTTTGAAGCAAGGTTTGAGCCGCCTGAACGGTTTGGTTCAGGAAGCGATGCAGCAATTTTCACCGCAATATCCCGCGAAAATAGCGCCGCTGCTGGCGCAAGGTTTGAAGGCGGCCGACGCTCTGATTGCCCAGGTGGGCGCCAGTAATCTGACCAGTGGAGCTAAATACGATGTGACGCATGAGTTGAGGGTGAAACAGGCTCAGTTCAATACGGCGCTGGTGCAGGCGCTCGGCCTCGACTTGCAGGCAGTGGTGGTTTCGGCGCGCCCGCCGATGGGGCCGTTTGGGCGCTTTGCCGGGGTATTGCCGAGCTTTCAAGAAGCGATTCCGGGGCAGAAGTTTTCGGTAGAGGTGCACGTCGCAAACCAAAGCGCTGCGCCGCTGGAAGTAAGCCAGATGGGCTTGGCGACGCCCCAAGGGGAAAGCTGGACGGTGACTCCGCAAGACGGCGCGGCGGGAAATTTGGCGAATGGCCAGACTAAAAAAGTGAGTTTCCAAGTGATCGTACCGGAGAACGCGGCGTACACGCGGCCGTATTTCACCCGGCCCAACATTGAGCAGCCGTACTACAACATCGTGGATAAGCGGTATCTAAACCTGCCGCTCGCGCCTTATCCACTTTCGGCGTGGGTGAAGTTTAACTATGACGGAGCGCCGGTGGAGATGAAGCAGGTGGTGCAAGCGGTGGAGCGAATCACGGGGCTGGGCACGATCCTGCATCCGCTGCCCGTAGCGCCGGCGATATCCGTATGGATTGCTCCGCACGCGGGGATTGTGCCGTTGGACGCGAAGTCATTTGAGGTGCGAGCTTTGGTTCACAGCAACGTGAAGGGGCCGGCCACGGGGACGGTACGGTTGGAGTTGCCGGCCGGATGGACGTCCGAGCCGGCTACGGCCACCTTCTCGACGGAGAAGGACGGGCAAGAGCAACTGCTGGATTTCAAGGTGGCGCCGGGCCATGTGGAGGAGAAAGCTTACACCGTGACGGCAGTGGCGGAGTACGCGGGGCGCGAATATAAAGAAGGGTACCAGACGGTCGGCTACCCCGGATTGCGTCACACCAATTATTACCGGCCCGCTGCTTACCGCACCACTGGAGTGAAGGTGAAAGTTGCGCCGGGCCTGAACGTGGGCTACGTGATGGGGCCTGGGGATGAGGTGCCGCAGTCGCTTGAGAATCTAGGCATTCAGGTTCATTTTCTGACGGCAGACGATCTGGCGAGCGGAGCTTTGCAGAAGTACAGCGCGATCCTGGTGGGCGAGCGCGCTTACGCAGTGCGCGCGGACCTGAGGACTTACAATGGGCGTTTGCTCGATTACGTGAAGCAGGGAGGCGTGGTGATTGTGCAATATCAGTCGCCTGAATACGACCACAACTATGGCCCTTATCCCTATAAGCTCACAAACACTCCTGGGGTCGTGGTAGACGAACATTCGCAGATGGTGATCCTGAATCCTTCGAGCCCTGCGTTTTCCTGGCCAAATAAAATCACCGTAAAGGATTTCGACGGCTGGGTGGAAGAGCGCGGCCACGGCTTTATGAATTCCTGGAATCCGCATTACGAGCCTTTGCTCGATACGCACGATCTGAATCAAGCTCCGCAACTGGGAGGGCTGCTGTTCGCTCACTACGGGAAGGGAATTTACGTTTACTGCGCCTATGCCTTCTACCGGCAACTTCCGGAGGGAGTGCCGGGAGCGTATCGCATCTTTGCCAATTTAGTCAGCCTTCCGGCGAACCCAGGGCGGAGCGTCCCAGCACGGGTGAAGGTCAGGATTGAGCGGTAAGTTCAGTTGGCGTCAATTGTGTGGCGCTGGTTTACGCCACTAAGGGGCTGTCAGATAATAACTGTTCCCTTTCGGATCAAATATACCCCCTCACCCCTGCCCTCTCCCCGCAAACGGGGAGAGGGTGACGCGAAGCGGTGGGTGAGGGGTGCCGGTTGGAAGATGGAACAGTTATTTCTGAACGGGACCTAAGCGCTAGGCGGCTTCAAACGGGGAACAGCGAGCGAGTAGCTCGTGA
>NFUN01000076.1 GCA_002197525.1 Acidobacteria subdivision 13 bacterium RH2 MAG17b
ATGCCAGAAAGTTTCAATCAGCAATACAGCACCGGTGAGCAAGACCAGGGAGAGCGCTACTTCGCTCACCACCAGGGCAGCGCGAAAGCGCCCCTGCCGTCTTCCGCTGCTGGCACGGCCAGTGGCCTCGCCCAGCTTGTCGCAAATTTCGCCCGACGAGGCACGGAACGCAGGAACCAAACCAAAAAGGATCCCGGTGCCCATAGCCACGGCCAGCGTGAAAGCGAACGCCCAGGCATCCAGGTGAATTTCGGAGGCGCGCGGCAGGTCGGAGGGGCTGAGCGACACCAGCGACTGCATTCCTATCCGCGCCAACAGCAGAGCTAAGAGTGCGGCCAAGGCGGAAAGCAGAATGCTTTCCGTGAGCAGTTGCCGAACCAGCCGCTTGCGGGATGCGCCCAAGGCCGCACGAACCGCGAATTCGCGGGTGCGGGCCGCGGCGCGTCCCAGGAGCAAATTGGCGACATTCGCGCACGCAATCAGCAGGACAAATCCCACCGCGCCGAACAACACCAGCAGGATGACACGCACGTCGCTCGAGAGCATCGCCTGAAAAGGCTGAATGCTAAGCGTAGTTGTGGGGTCAAGCTCTTGAGGGAAGGCCTTCCGGAATGCACTGGTGATGCTCCGCATCTGCGCTTGGGCTTGTGGCAACGATAGCCCCGGCCGGAGCCGGCCAAGAACTTCGATATTCTCCCCGGAGCCCGCGGTTTGGCCGACCAGCGCTAGCGGCGTCCATATATCGGTTTCGCCAGGCAAAATGGGATTAGCACTGGCCTCCAATCCTGGTGGCATTACGCCGATCACGGTGAACGGCTCGCCATCGAGTGTGATGGTTCGCCCAATAATTTTTCGATCACCACCCATCTGTGTTTGCCAGATTCCATAGCTGAGAATGGCGACATGAGCGCCGTTGCCGGTATTCTCCTCAGCAAGAAAATCGCGCCCCAGCAGCGGATTGATCCCCAACACGTGAAAGTAATCGGTGGAAACCGGTTGTCCTTTCACACGCTCGGTTTTGTTGCCCACGCTGAGGTTGTATCCCTGGAAGGTGCAACCGGCGAGGTATTGAAATGCCGAACTGTGCTGTTCCAGAAATTGCAGTTCCTCATAGGTGACGTCCTCTTCATCGGTCCCGCCGGGTGAGGACTCGGTAAGCTGGACGATCTGCTGCGGCTGGGGATACGGTAGCGGGCGAAAGATCACCCCATAGACTATGCTGAAAACCGCCGTATTCGCCCCAATGCCTAGTGCCAGCGTGATAACCGCAACGGCGGTGAAGCCGGGCGACTTCCGAAGAACCCGGAAAGCAAACCGAAGGTCCTGTAAGAGTGTTTCCAGGAAAGGCAGTCCTTCCTCCGCGTGAAACTGCTCACGGGTCGTTTCCACTCCCCCCAACTTCAGTCGCGCCTGACGACGGGCTTCCTCCGGCGGCATTCCGGCATGGATGTTCTCGTCCGTCTGCATGGCGAGATGCGATTCCATCTCCTCGCGCAGCCGCTCATCACCGCGGCGGCCGGTAGCGAAATTCCAGATGCGTGCAAGGAATCGATTCAGCCCTCTCATGCCAGATCCTCCGGCTTCACTTCAAAGAACCGTGCAATAATCGCCGCGGTTTGTTCCCAGTCGCGCTTCTCGGTTTGGAGCAGCTTGTGTCCCGCCTTTGTCAGTTGGTAGAACCGTGCTCTTCGATTGTTTTCAGAAGGCCCCCAGTCCGACTCAACTGCGCCCTCCTGTTCCAGCCTCAGCAGTACGGGATATAGAGTGCCCTGGTTGACGAAGAGCTTGTCGCCGCTGATCTGCTCTATCCGCCGGGCAATGCCATATCCGTGTAGTGGTCCAAGTACATCAAGGGTTTTCAGCACCAACAGGGCCAACGTCCCATGTTGTACGTCTTTCTTCGATTTCATGTAATTCGTCGTCACCATCGACATTTTGCCTACCAACAGGAGAATGCCACACTTTCATTGGGAAGACAACAGGTCGGGATGTGTGCGGGTGCCGTGACCGTTCTCAAACGCGCAATGGATGTCTGGATGAAGCGGAGCAAGGAAGAGTGGAAAACAAAGGTGGCATCTTCTTTAGTGAAGCGATACCCTGAGCGCGCGGCGTTGCCCAAATTTGTTCCGCCACCAGCCCGTATTGATGGCTGACGGCGAGACTTGAGAGCGTCGCTGCTGTCGCAGCGGATGCATTGGCGACACGTCGCCCCCAAATGGGATGCTGCCGGTAAACCGGCTTGAAATCTTAGGCGGGCGACGTGAACGTACTTTGAATCAGCACTTTGACGATTCGGGCATACGGCATCATGGCAATGCGTTTACGCGCGTAAACGCGCAGAGCGCCTTACAGCGCCCAATGTGTAAACGCACTGATAAACAAAGGCTTTCAGCATACCGGCGCTTGACGGCCAAAATTACAGGGTGCAAGCTGGTTTTGAGGCGGGCTTCCCCATGAGCACTCCCCGCATCCCGGCTCCGTTGCAGTCTCCAGCCTCGCCGAGTGGCGAAGCGCGTTCGGTTCTCCGTGCCAAAACCATCGCAACCAGAGTAACGCCGGAAGAACTGGCCGAGGTAGAAACCGCCGCCGAAGGCGCGGGGAAAACCGTGGCTGAGTGGCTGCGCGAGCTTGCCCTGAAAGCCGCGCGGGAGCGTCCGGCAGACCCAACGGAGTTGATGCTGGCCGAGGTCTCGGCATTGCGATACATGCTCCTAAATTTCTTTCATGCAACGGCCCAGGCGAACGCCGAAGGCAAGCATCTGCTGCCCGATTCCGTGGTCAAAATCCGGGACCAGGCCAACGCACGGAAGCTGGCCGATGCCCGCAAATTGCTCGCAGAGTTTCTGTCCCAGGAGGGACCGGACGGGGGCAAGCAGTGAGCCGCCCCATGCGTTTCCCAAGCCGGACGGGACGGCTGTTCTGGCTTCTTTTCTGGCTTGCGGTTGGCCCGCTTGTCCTCATCTTCCCGGCGTCGGCTTGGCTTGCCTGGACGCTCAAGCCGCTCCAAAAAGTCTACCTCACGACCTATGCCGCCAGCTCTGTAGGGGGTGGGATTCCGCACAGCGAGATGACGATCCAATGGGTGATGAAGACCGCTCCCAGGCGGAAGGCGGTCCCCGCTTCAGCCGAGGATGTAGTCACAGGCCCGGACCCGAAACTGCCTGTCGGCCTCTCGGCCAAGGCCATCGCGGAGGGTTGGCGGGGAGTGGCTTATAGCGCCCCGGAGAAAGTGCCCGCAGAGGCACTTGCCAAAGGATTGCGCGACTACGTTTATGACGGAGTAAGCGTGTGGTGGTTGTTTGGCCGTCCCATGCTCAACAGTCTTGCGGTGCTGATGCTGCTCTATGTGCTCCGGCTCTGGACGAAGCAGGGTTTTGCCCGGAGTCGGCAGCAGGAGGAACGTCACGGACGCAGAACCAAAGGCCCGGAGCTGGCATCGGCTTTCGGGTGGCGTAGAGCAAAGACGGACGGCATCCGTTTTCGTCTGCGCTTCGAGAACGCGCTTTTGCGGTGGTTGCCCTTTGGCCCAAGCTACTGTGTCCCCAAGCGTCTTGAAGCCAGTCACATTTTGATGATGGGCGACACCGGCGCGGGCAAGTCGAACGCCATCCGGCAGCTACTTCGCCAAGTGCGGGAACGCGAAGAGAGCGCCATTGTCTACGACCCGGCGATGGACTTTGTGAGCGAGTTCTACTCGCCCGCGCGCGGCGATTTGATTCTCAATCCGCTGGACCAGCGGTGCCCGTATTGGGGGCTAGGCGATGAGATCGACCGCGACGAAACAGCGGCGACCATCGCCGCCGCCTTCCTGCCAGAAAAGGAGTACGAGAAAGAGTTTTTTACCGATGGGCCGCGCCGGATATTGGCCCATCTGCTCAAGCGGAGGCCGCAGCCCAGGGACATTCTGAGGATGATGGCCGACCCGTCACGGATCGAGGCGGCGGTGAAAGGAACGCCGCTTGCCGCCTTGCTCGATTCGGGAGCGCCGGCACAGCGGGCCGGTGTGCTGGCGAGCTTAAACATGGTGGCTGACAGCTTAGAGCTATTGCCGGAGTGGGAGCATACTAGGCCGACCTTTGCGACAGCAGAGTGGTACACCGCGCGTAAGCGTTGGGTGTTTCTGACTTCCACTCCTGCCTACCGCGCGAAGATTCTGCCGCTGCATTCCGTGTGGCTCGATTTGTTCATCCTTCGTATGATGGGCTACTGCGAAGACCAGACGGCGAAGCCGGTATGGTTTGTGCTGGACGAGCTGGCGAGCCTTAACAAGCTACCCCAGCTCCACACTGCCGTCACGGAAAACCGCAAGTATGGGAATCCCGTTGTAGTGGGCTTTCAGGGGCGCAGCCAGCTTGAAAAACGCTACGGCCAGGACGCCGAGGCCATGCTTTCCCAGCCCGCAACCAAACTGTTTTTCAAGACCACCGAGCCG